>JBKBXP010000001.1:0-70100 GCA_046314035.1 Pseudorhizobium sp.
GATGGAACAGGTGCCGGGAAGGGTCGTCAGATTGCGAGCGTCATTCTCGATCGCTGGGTGCGCGGCGAACGCCGCCATATCTGGATTTCGAAGAACGAGGCACTACTCGAAGATGCCCGGCGCGACTGGGCGGCTCTTGGCGGCCTCCCGATCGACATCCAACCTCTGGCGTCCTGGAAAATCGGCACCCCCATCGCCATGCGCGAGGGCATTCTCTTCGTGACCTACCCGACCCTGCGGTCAGGTCGAAACGATGCGACCCGCCTCGACCAGGTCCTCGCTTGGGCGGGTGATGACTTCGAAGGCGTGATAGTGTTCGACGAGGCGCACGCCATGGCCAATGCTGCTGGCGGCGAAGGATCGCGGGGCAAGGTCAAAGGATCGGAGCAAGGCATTGCCGGGGTGCGTCTGCAGAATCTCCTGCCCCGGGCAAGGGTGCTCTACGCCTCGGCCACCGGAGCGTCCGACGTGAACAACCTCGCCTATGCGACGCGCCTCGGGCTCTGGGGTCCGGAGACCGCGTTTGCGAATCGTGAGGCGTTCGTTGCCGATATTCGCGATGGCGGCATCGCCGCGATGGAACTCGTCGCGCGGGATCTCAAATCACTCGGCATCTACACGGCCCGGGCCCTTTCATTCGCCGGTGTCGAATATGAGATCCTCGAGCATTGCCTGACCGAGGATCAGATCGCGGTATACGATTCCTATGCTGAGGCCTGGGCGATCATTCACGCCAACCTGCGCGAAGCGCTGGAAGCCACACGGATCGTCGACAGCGAGACTGGCGGGACGCTCAACTCCGGTGCCAAGTCCGCAGCGCTGTCGATCTTCGAGGGAACCAAGCAGCGCTTCTTCGCGCAGCTGCTTCTGTCTATGAAGCTCCCAAGCCTGCTGCCCGCTATCGATACGGCGATTGCCGAAGGGCAGGCCGTGGTCGTGCAACTGGTCTCGACGGCAGAAGCCATGCTCGACCGCCGACTTGCGGACCTATCGAACGAGGAACGCGAAACTCTGGAGATCGACCTGTCCCCGCGGGAATATGTCATCGACTATCTCGCCAAGAGCTTTCCTGTCCGCCTGATGGCGGTGTTCACGGACGAAAACGGCAATCCTCGCTCAGAGCCCATGAGTGACGAGCAAGGCGCACCGGTGCTCTGCCGCTCTGCGCTTGCCGCGCGCGACCGGATGATCGAACAGCTCTGCGCCTTGCCGCCGATTGCCACCGCGCTTGATGCCATCATCGAACGCTTCGGCGTCGAACAGGTGGCGGAAGTCACCGGTCGTACACGCCGGCTCATCGTCGGCCGCGACGGTCGTCAGAAGCTCCAATCGCGGTCGCCGCGCGCCAACGTGTCTGAGACCCAGGCGTTCATGGACGGCGCCAAGCGTATCTTGGTCTTCTCCGATGCTGGTGGAACCGGGCGCAGCTACCACGCTGATCTTACCGCGAGGAACCAGGCCCGCCGTGTCCACTTCCTCCTCGAGCCGGGCTGGCGGGCGGACGCCGCAATCCAGGGGCTTGGCCGGACCAATCGCACCAACCAGGCATCAGCCCCGCTGTTCAGGCCGGTGACCACCGACGTGCGCGGCGAGCGCCGGTTCATCTCGACTATCGCGCGGCGGTTGGACAGTCTTGGCGCTCTGACGCGCGGGCAGCGCCAGACCGGCGGACAGAACCTGTTTGATCCTGCCGACAATCTCGAAAGCATCTACGCCAAGGAAGCGCTCCATCGCTGGTTCGGGCTGTTGTTCACCGGCAAGCTTGAAGCGGTCAGCCTTGGACGATTTCAGGAGCTGACAGGCCTGCGGATTGAAGCGCCTGACGGGTCGATGGTCGATGACCTACCGTCGATCCAGCGGTGGCTCAATCGCATCCTGGCGCTTCCTATCGCCCTGCAGAACGCGATATTTGACGAGTTCATGGGACTGGCCGAAGCGCGCATCGATGCCGCGCGGCAGGCTGGCACACTCGACCTCGGCCTGGAGACCATCGCAGTCGAGGAGTTCACGATCCTGTCGGACACGTTGCTGCGCACGGATCCGGCATCGGGCGCGACCACCCATCTGCTGGAATTGGAAATTGCCAGAGCCCTGAAGCCGCTCACGCTGAAGCGGCTCGAGGAGCTCCACGGCATCGCTGGGCAGCGGCAGCGGCTTCTGTGGAATGCCCGTTCAGGACGGGTCGCATTGCTGGTGCCCGCTCGCAGCATTCTTGCCGATGACGGCACACGCGTGACCCGCTTCGAATTACTGCGCCCGCTCAAGCGCAGTCACATCACCGAGGATCAGTTGGCGGAGAGCAGCTGGGAGGATATTGCCATCGACGCCTTCCGCAATGTCTGGTCAACCGAAGTCGCGGAGGCGCAAACCAGCCACAAGCGCGAGCACCTCTATCTTGCGACGGGCCTCCTGTTGCCGGTCTGGGACAAGCTTCCTTCGGATTTCGTGAGGGTGAGCCGCATCTCGGCGGCGGATGGTCGTTCGCTCCTCGGCCGGGAGGTTCCTGTCCATTCTGTTCCGGAACTGTGCCGGGCGCTGGGTCTGGAACGCGAGCAAACGCTCTCCGCCGATGACATCATCCAGACCGTCCTGGCAAATGGCCGGGCCATGGAATTGGCCGGCCGCGAAAAGCTCATGGTCAAACGCAGCCTGGTCAATGGCTCACAGCGACTTGAACTCACCGGATGGAGTGTTGCTCGGCTCGATTGGTACAAGGCGCAAGGCTGCTTTACCGAGATAATCCGCTACCAGACACGGCTGTTCGTGCCGATCGAAGGCGCAGCGAGCGTGATTGCCAGACTGGCATCATCGGCATAGTTCCTTGCCAAATGGCATTATTCAGAGTATATGATGCCATATGGAGAACTGCCATGCTTGCTCTGCAACCCGTTGATACCGCCGTTACCGCCTTCCGGCCCGATCCGATTACTCAGGACGAGGCAGCTGCCATGTTCCGGGCAGTCCTCAATCTGTTCGGCAAATGGGAACTGACCGACGAGCAGGCGGCAACCCTGCTCGACATGCCGGTTCGATCTTATCGGCGCTGGAAGGCGGAAGGGCCGGGACGCGTCTCGCGCGATGGGCGTGCTCGTCTCTCCAACCTCATGGGCATTCACAAGGCGCTCCGGATCATCTTCTCGGAGGCGACCCGTGGTTATGCCTGGATCAGGGCGACCAACGATGCATTCGGTGGCGTGAGTGGCCTTGACGTGATGCTCGGAGGCGAGCTCACCGACATCATGCGGGTGCGTCGCTACCTCGACGCCGAACGTGGTGGATGGTGAGCGGAACGGCGGATATCCCCGTTTCTCGAGTTGAGTGGAAGGGTGCTGTTCGGATCATCCGCAGTGCCTTTCCGCCCATCGACCTGTTCGAGGACATCGCTGATCCAGCCGACTGGCCGCTATTGATCTCGGCAGAGCAGAAGACCAATCCTCGCATCATGGCGACGATTGGCAATCTTGACCTCGTTCCAGTCGACCGACGCGTCGGCGGCAACGGCGCTTCCTACCTCATGGCGCCATTCACACATGTCAGCACCGACCGGCCAAGTCGCTTTACCGATGGCAGCTACGGCGTGCTCTATGTTGGCGACCGGTTTGAAACCGCGTTGTTCGAGACGATCCACCACCATGCCCGCTTCATGGCCCGAACCCACGAAGCGCCTGGCTGGACGTCGCAATTCCGGGAGATCGTCATGTCGGTAGATGCAGATTTGCATGATCTCCGAGTTCCGGCGGGGGAGCCAGTTCCGGCGCTCGATCCCGACAGCTACGCGGCATCGCAAGCGGTCTCGCGGCACCTCAGGGGCGCGGGATCGAACGGAATTGCCTACCCGAGCATCCGGCATCCCGGTGGGAAATGCGTCGCGCTCTTCTACCCGGACTGCGCGTCGAACCCCCTACAGGGGCGGCACCTCGACTATCACTGGGATGGCGCGCGCGTCGATCTGGTGCGCGATGCTGGGACGGGCGCGGTCTTTCGTGTGGTGGACCTGCCCGCCAGTCAGACCTAATCGCTTCAAACCCGTAACCGTTAGATGTATCGCCGATAATCGGGGCTAACCACTTGGCCATCGGCCATGTACTTCAGCACCTCACCGACCTTTCGGGCGGCCCGGATGGGGACTGGTAGACGCTGGTTCATCTGCGTCGAATTCCAGTTGATCTTCGTCAGCGACAAAACCTCTTCTGCGATTTGCGCTATCGTGCTGTCGCTGCTGGGGTGCGGGCAAAGCAGCAATGGTCGGGGCACATACAGACCTGGATAGGTGGCGTAATAAGGGATGCTGCCATTGGTGTAGAGCAGACCCTTGCCATTTAGCTCAACGAACGTGCCTCGGAGGACCGGGTAATCGCCATCTCGCAGAATCTTTGCGTCATACGACTCCTGGACCCACACTAGATCGCGGTACTCTGTTTCCGCCTCATTAAGCGCTCGCAGGATGCCATCGGCCTCCTCGCTGCGGAAGCGCGATGTCTTCAAGATGATGACACGGGCCGGAGGATGTTTGTGGTGGTCCCGATAGGCCTTTAATGCGCCCTTCACGAGCTCATAAGCATCAGCCTCGGTCATGTATGGATGGCGGCCACGCGTCTCGGTCTGAGCTCGCTTGCCCTTCAAGATAAACCCTCTGCCGCGCTCGTCGAACATCTGGGCAGCGCTGGTCCAAAGCTGCTGGCCGCTCACGTCGCGGTAGAAGCTGATCCCAATGTAGCAGGCGCGAAACTCCCCCTCCTTCGGTAAACGGCGCCATGGAATGCGTCCTGAGCCCTTGTAGTAGAGAGTGGTAATCAGGTTCCAAGTTCGTCCAGCCTGGTCCTGAATTTTCCGATCGCTGGAGACCTTCACCTTCCTGGGAATCTTGGCCTTCTCGTCGATGACGTCTTCCCAGATAATCTGGATCGGGAAGTTGAGTGGCATGGCCCTTGCCTTCAGCAGTCCGCGGAAATTTGGGGCATCTGAGCCCCCGCATCCTCCACCTCAACGGTACCTTCGGCATCAGTCTTGGCATTCCATACCCGCTCAATCAGCGCCACAGGCAGTGCGACCACCGCGACATCGGGCCGGCTTCCGCTATCATCGATCGTTTGAAGGATATCCATGATAGCATCGACCGCCATTTCGACCGCCTTTGCGTGATTGGGCTCCTTTATGATCCGATCAATTTGCGCCTTGGTGAGCGCGCGACAAGCGTCATCATCAACCTCGAAACCACAGCGGAACGGATTGTTATTGTGAAGGCCCGGGAAGTTAGGGTTCATGTTCGGGTGGCTTTCAGCCTTTGATGCGAACCCGCCTGCGGCCGTCAGGAAGAATTCCTTCGTTCCCTGAACCGTCTTTGAATCGCCTACTACGCCCAAGCGGATCTTGTCGCCCAGCGGCGCCTGTAGCGGACCGGCTTCGGTCAGCCCGAGACGAGGATCCTGATGGCTGTGCTGATCGCCAAATTCGAGCAGTGGCTCATCGAATATCCGGCACTCAAACCTCATTGAACAACAGCTCCGAAGTATCGCAAGCATCTCGCTCCACTGCCGATCGTCGACCCCAAACATCGTCCGGCACTGCAGTTGGCAGCTCGATTTCCGGCGGAGGGTCGAAGCGCAGGGTTACAGCCGGTCCGATAGGCTCGGCGAACAGATCGGTGGCGCCGCTCTCATACTGCGTCAGGAAGCGATGCCACATAATTACTTGGCCACGGATCGCGGCGTTGTTTTCCATCCGCTTCTTCCCCGAGAGCAGCGCATCTGGGAAAGGGTGGCGCGTGTAGCCGTTCGTCGTGAAATGGTAGGTCGGACTGACCATCAAAAACCATTGATCCATCATGCATTCGAATTTCGGCACGAAGGCATGATGCCTTACGAAGCCTACCTTGCCAGGCACTTTCGTGCTCATGGTGACATTCACCACGTCTGCCTTCGTCTTCACCTTGGCCGACTGGTAATGGAATGTTCGTGGCTGGCTGTCCTCATGCGCCTTTACGTAGAAGATTTTATTATCCTTATCCCAAGCCAGATCATCTTGCATCTGATGCTGAAGCGTTTGACGCAACAGGAACGCGAAGTTGTTCTGCTCGTCTATGTCGTCATGAAACCCAATCAAACTGGTCTCGATAGCTTCGACCTGGTCGATATCGACGAAACATCCTGTCACCGCCTCACGTGGGTCATGGAAGGACCAGAATGTGCCATCCTTGATCACCCAGTCGTATCGCGCGCTTCTCCAGTGTCGTACATCTCCTTGATCGCGCTCTTGCGATCAAAAGCCGTACTCGCAACGAAGATCTCGGTGGGCAAAGTAATCGGTAGAAAATTGACCAGTGCTGTTTCACCGCCGCCCAATGGGGGGACGTAGTATCCGAAACCATTGATGGGAACTGTCAGGGCCGCGAGCCGGTCGAGCGATGATTTGTCTAAAGCGTCCTGCGTCTTGTCAAACGTCAGCCGGCGCTGCTCCACTCCCGGTTGGACTTGAACCTGCGCCCAATAGTGGCTGTCGTCGCTCTCCCGGTACATCACGACGATGACTGGGAGGTTGGACGTCTTCCAGTAAGCAAGGTCCTTCACGTCCAGTAGGTAGGTGAAGCCGGTTTCCGTTTCGGACGTATATTTCGCTGCTCGGGTCGACTTGATCTGCACGGCAATCATCCGCGCCGTTGGCTCGCCATCGATCATCACTTCCGCCAGGCCGTCGATGCCCGCCTCCAGCCGACTACGAGAGTCAAATTGGAAGCCCATGGACAAGAAACGCTTGCGAACTGCCGCCTCGCCCAACTCGCCGATCAGTTGATTGTCGGTGATCCTTTTCGCCATACTCGGATGATAGAACATCGTAGCAACAACGCCATCTCGAATTTTGTAATTCGCTGATCTTCTCCACGATTTCCTACTTCCTAAACCTTTTTGGCCGTCTCTATGAGAGGGAAGGGGGCTTTGCCCTGATTGAGCCATTTGGGCGTCGATGGTCGATGCGCGGGCTCACAATCAGGAGTGTGTCCCATGATCAAGTCGATCCCGCTGAACAAGCTCGTTCAATCGCCCCGTAATGTCCGCCGTCACACTGACCCGGCAGCAGATGCTGAGCTTAAGGCCAGCATCGCAGCACGCGGTCTGCTACAGAACCTGATCGTCAGACCCGCCGCCAAGGGCAAGTTTGAGGTCGAAGCCGGTGAGCGGCGTCGGCGTGCGATGCTCGCGCTGGCAGACGAAAAGATCCTCGCTCGCGATCACGACGTCACCTGTCTGGTCCTCGAGGACAGTGCCGAAGCTGCGGTCGAGACCAGTCTCGCCGAGAACTTCCACCGTCTCGCCATGAACCCGGCCGACGAAGCCCAGGCCTTTGCGGCGCTTGTCGCAGGCGGTGCGAGTGTCGAAGATGTTGCCCGTCGCTTCGGTCTGACCGTACGCTTTGTCGAGGGCCGTCTGCGCCTTGCAACGCTTGCGCCCGTTGTGTTCGAGGCTCTGGCGTCCGGCGAGATCACTCTCGACATCGCCAAAGCCTTCGGCGCGACCTCGGACCAGGACATCCAGGCTCGCGTCTTCGAGCAGGTCACCTCTGCCTATTATGCGCCCAATCCCGATAGCATCCGGCGCATGGTTCTGTCCGGCACCGTCCGCGGCGGTGATCCGCGAGCGCGCCTTGTCGGCCGCGATGCCTACATCGCAGCCGGCGGTCGGATCGAGCGCGAACTGTTCGATGACGAAGACAGCGAATCCTGGGTCGACGTCGCGTTGCTCGAGAGCCTCGCCGCAGCGAAGATGGAAGAGCAGGCGAAAGCGCTCGCCGCTGAGCAGGGTCTCGCCTGGGTCAAGCCCACGCTCGATCCCTATGCCAGCCACGATCTCGTCGAGGGGCTGGTCCGACTTCCTGCCGAACCGGCGCCGCTGACCGAAGCCGAATTGGCAAGGCTCGACGAACTCGATACCTCCTATGACGAACATGCGGCGATCCTCGAAGACGAGGACAGTGCCGAGGAGGCTGTGGCTGCGGCCGAAGCGGCAATCGAGGCCATCGAACGCGAGTGCCAGGAAATCCGGGCCCGACCGCCGGTTATCGCGCCCGAACTCAAGGCCGAGGCAGGAATGGTGCTGGTGCTCTCCCGTGATGGGACGCCGGTTCTCCAGCCGGTGTTCTACGGCGAGCGTCAAGCTGAACCCGCCGAAGCCGACGGTGGGATCGAAGTCGTTGCTGGCGAGGAAGGTTCGGACAAGCGCCGGACGACCTTGTCCAAGCGCCTGGTTGACGAGCTCGCGATGCAGCGCCGGGATGTCCTGGCACTGCACGTTGCATCTGACCCCGGTCTGGCGCTCGACATCATGGTCTTCACGCTTGCCGATGCCGATACCCACGACTGGCGGGCGCGGGCTGCGAGCACGCTGCGCGCGCCTGTTCCGGCAGGCCCGATCATCGGCTTCGAAGCCAAGGATGCTCCGGCGAGCAGCGGGCTTGCCGAGTTCCGCTCCAGTCTCGACGAAAGCTGGCGCGCTGGTGACGATGCGATCTCCCGCTTCGATCTGTTTCGGGCGCTGCCCGATGACAGCCGCGCGGCCTGGCTTGGCTATGTCGTTGCCCGGTCGCTCGAGGCGAGCCTCAACATGGCCGGTGAGCGTCAGCTGCCATTCCAAGATCATCTCGGAAGCCTGGTCGGCATCGACATGGCGCAGTGGTGGCGCCCGACGGCGGCCAACTACTTTGATCGGGTGTCGAAGCAGGTGATCCTCGATGCGCTGACCGATGTCGGCGGTCTCGAGCTCTCCTCGCGCTTTGCGTCGGTCAAGAAGGGTGACCTGGCGATGAGCGCCGAGCGCGTCTTCGCCGGCACCTACATCACCGAGGTCGAGGTCCGCGAAAAGGCTCTGGCCTGGGTGCCCGAGGTCATGTGCTTCGCTTGCACTGCACCGGAGGTTGGTGAAGCCGAGATCGAAGCAGCTGACGCTGATCCTGGTGTCGACGGCGAAATTCATACCCCCCGCGAGCTGGCCGCCTGACCTCCTCCTGACAGGCTCGGCCACTCGCACCTAGAGAAGCGGTCCTTCGGCTTACGCCGGAGGGCCGCTTCCTTTTTGGAAGCAGAGCAGAGGGGGCTCGGGAACCTGTGGCACTGACCGGCGAACCCGTCGCCGACTGTCCAGATGCCTCAATCAGGAGAACCATCATGGCCTATCGTAAGCGGCATGGCAGCGGCGTGTCGCCCGCCACCCGCATCACCCAAGAAATCATCGCCCGTCTGGAAGCAGGCACGAAGCCGTGGATCAAACCGTGGCGCGGTGTCCCGGTCTCCCGGCCCCTTCGGGCTTGCGGCATCCCGTACCGCGGCATGAACGTGTTTTGGCTCTGGATGGTCGCCGACATGTGCGGCTACGCCTCGCCGTTCTGGATGACCTACAACCAAGCGAAATCGCTCGGAGCCCAGGTTCGCAAGGGCGAGAAGTCGACCATCGCGATCTTCTACAAGAGCTACAACAAAGAGGTGGAAGCCCCCGATACCGGCGAAAAGACCGACGAAGCCCGCCGGGTGCTGAAGGCCTATCCGGTCTTCAATGCCGATCAGGTCGAAGGGCTGCCCGAGCGCTTTCATCCGGCTGCAACGCTCGAATTGGTCGAGCCTGCAGGGCGCGAAGCCGAGCTCGACGCCTTCTTCGCTGCCATCCCCGTCAACCTGCGCCACCAAGGCTGCGAAGCCTATTATGAACCGACTGCGGATCGCGTTACAATGCCGCCAACGAGCCTATTCTCTGGTTTCGATCACTACTACGCCACGCTCGCACACGAGTTGTCGCACTGGACCGGCCATGCGACCCGTCTGGGACGTGATCTCAAGAACCGCTTCGGCACAGCGGCATACGCCGCCGAGGAACTGGTCGCCGAACTCTCCAGCGCCATGCTGGGCGCCGAGCTGGGGCTGCCGGTCACGCATCTCGACAGCCACGCGAGCTATATCGAGCACTGGCTCAAGCTTCTGAAGCACGACGACCGCGCCATCCTGACCGCTGCGGCCAAGGCCGAAGAAGCTGCGAGACTGCTGCTGAATCTCGGCGGGAGAGTCACTCCTGAGCAGTTTGACGACGTGTCAGACGACGCTGCGCTTGCGGCCTGAGGGAGGATGTCATGGGCCGATCCGTCAGCTATCCCAGCGGCGCTATAGTCGCCTTCACGGTGCTCGAGGTCGAAAGCGAGGACGACTGGGAATTTGAGTACGAATGGCTGCGCGACGATCTGCGCGAACGGGCATCCAGAGCCTTTCCGTCCCTGATCCCGCATGACGCCTGGCGCGGTCGGGAGGACCGGACCCTCATGCGCAATGCCTACGCCGATTTCGGCGTATCGGTCTATGGCGGGCTGGTGGCCGTCTGGATCGTCGAACGCGATGACGGGGCCTATTGGGACGCCGATTGGCGCACGGCCCGTTCACCCCGCGCACAGCGCTGGCTGTCCCAGATTGCATCCCGGTTCGATGCCATGTTCGGCGACTACGATTGCCTTGGGCATATGTCGAACGGCGAGGGGGTCTACACCAAGCGCGCAGCTTGAGCTCCGCGACTTGGTCACGCCCATAGCTTTGGGTTGCCATCCCTGACTGAGCTTTGCCGGCCGCTCATGGTCTGTTGCCATGCGAGAGAGGCCCTGGGCCAGCCGCCAGCCTTGCGCAACCCGGCTTGGGCGGGCCCGTGTTGGCCTTCGCCCTTCAGGCTCAAGGCCTGCCCGCGCCAGCCCGCCAAGCCGGGTTTCCCCTGACGGGTGCGCAATCCTGCCTGAATGCTGGCCCTGACGGGCTCTCGCTGGCGCAGCCATGAACGGATGCGCCGGTGTCACGTCAGTCAGGAGGATATCCCATGCACACGTCATTTGTCGACCAACTCGCCGGGCTCGATCTTGCCGGTTTCTCGATCGGACCCGCTCCCGTATCGACAAGCGATTTCCCGGTCCGGGAGGCGGTCGTCCAAACTCTCGAAGCGGTCTGGTCCGATCTTTTCGCCATGGTGTCCGGGACCGCTCTGGAAGCCGACGCCGAGGATCTTGGCTGGGCTTTCGTCAACATCTTTCACCGCTCGGCCGAACGTAAATCAACTGCCGTCGACCGGGCGACCGACGAGGTCCGCGCGCTGATTTCTACGGCCGATGGATCCGAGGTCCACACCCATGAACTCGAGACGCAGGTCGAGCGGGCGCAGTGCGCCGAAAGTGCCATGCTGGCGCTCGAAGAGATGCGCGAGGTCGCAGCAGCCCTTTACATCAACGAGTTCGGTTCCTCCTGGAAGCCGGTCTCCAGTTCGCGTTTCAATCACAGCGTCATGCTCACCTCAGCGCTCGTCGAAGGGCGCGACTTCCTGCGTGCCCGTGCCGAGGCCAAGCGCCGTGCGGCGGTGCCCGAAGGAACCCCGGTCGTCTTCGCTGGCGGGCGCACCCGTCATGCGACCGAAGACGATGCGCTGACCTTCGGCAACAATGTCTGGGCAACGCTCGACAAGGTTCGTGACCGTGTGCCCGACATGGTGCTCATCCATGGCGGCGACACCAAGGGAGTCGACCGCCTGGCGTCGAGCTGGGCTGAACGTCGCGGCATCCCACAGGTCACGTTCTCGCTCGACATGCGGCTGGGCGCCCGTGCCGGCTTCAAGCGTAACGAGCGGATGCTCTCCCTCGATCCGCGATACGTCATCGCCTTTCCGGGCAATGGCGTACTCGAACGTTTGGTGATCGAGGCCAAGACTCGGCGGATCACCGTTGTCGATCGCCGCGGGCCCCTTGGCACCAATCCGAAGAGCACTTCGGCAGGGACTGACTGAGGTCATGCCGGTCCTCGCGCCAGCGCCCAATCGGCGCTGGCGTCATCCATCAGAGGAAAGGCGCGCGCCTGTCGTTTGGAGCCAGCGAATAGCCGTTGGCTTCATTCACCAGGAGGCATTCCATGACAAATATCGAGGCCGTGATGGCCGATTTTTTCGTCCGGCAAACGGAGCGGCAGGTGCAAGTGGCCGAAGAAATCCAGCAGCTCAAGACAGCCATTCTTCCGCGGTTGCGAGAGGCTGGCATCGCACGCGTCGAGATCCGCTTTGACGGCTGCGGCGACAGCGGTGCTGTTGAAGAATGTGCATGCCTCGATGCAGCCGGCGCGGCGATCCCGTGCCCGGATGTCTCCCTCATTGAAGGCGAAGCAGGCAGCGTTGCTCGTGCCGGTTCCGAAGAGCTGCCTTCACTCGGCCAGGCACTCGAGCAGCTGACCTACCTGGCACTCGAACGTCACCATCCAGGCTGGGAGGTCAATGACGGTGCCTGCGGTGAACTGGCGATCGATGTGGCCGAGGCGACCTTCGTGCTCGACTGCAGTCTGCGCTTCACCGCGACCGATGATCACTCGACCGAGCTGTAGGAGACCTGGCATGGCACATTGCTACTACCACGCTCTCTCGTCGGTCCGGAAATGGGGCGGCACGGTTGATGACTATCTCCCGTTGCACCAGTGGTTCGACCAGTCGAAGGCTATTCTCGCAGACCCCCGTCACCGCGCGCTGCGGCACCATGCCGAGGGGATATTCATGCTTGAAACACTCTTCGGCGAGACCCTCGTCAATGCCGATGGCCGGGTCGTTCCGGTACGTCTGGTCGGCGAACAGCACGTACGTGAAGACCTGGGCTCGATCCCCTCCTTTGCTGATTGGGCGCGCTTGATCACGCCGCAGGCCTGGATGCTTCGAGGCAACCCTCTGGACGGCGCTGAAGGGGTGACGATCGACATGCCTCTCCCTGGCGAAGCAGGTGCGTCCAAGAATGTGCCACCTGTTGGAGGAGCGGTCAGTACGATGATCTAAGAAGTGGTTCTCCGGTGGAAGGTCAGCAGGGATGATCCGGCCAAGACCGGAGGGAAACGAGGCAGGGCAAACCTGTTCAAGGCATCCAGCTCCACCCGGCTTCGATGCAAACCTGTCCCTGAATCACCCCCCGTCGAGACGCGCAACCCGGATCAGGTCCGGCCGAGTTGCCGGGCTGTGCCCGGCTGCCCGCACCACCCGAACCAGTTCCGGGTTCCCCTTCGGTGCGCTTCGCCATGGGGCGCTTCTGCTCGGGTTTTGCAGCCGGGATGGACCCGGAATGCTCGATCAGGAGAAAGCCCATGACCAATCTCGTTATCCTCGTTGGCCGCATCGCTCGCGACCCCGAGACCCGCACCACCCAGGGTGGAACCAGCATCACCTCGATCTCGGTCGTGACCGACCGTCCCGCCCGCAAGGATGGCAAGACCTACAAGGACGAAAACGGCTACACCGCCAAGGACAGCGAATTCCACCGGATCACTTGCTTCAACGGCCTGGGCCAGAACGTCGCCAAGTATTGCACCAAGGGTCAGCTCGTGACGGTCGAAGGGCGCATCCACTACACCCAGTGGGAAGATCAGAGCGGCGCCAAGCGCTACGGCTGCGAGATCATCGCCGACAAGGTCGACTTCCTCACCAAGGGCCGCTCCGGCAGCAACGAAGGTGCTCCCGATATCGACGAGGACTGAATGTCCTCACCCTGCGACAAGGCCCCGGTGGCAGACGCCATCGGGGCCTTTTCTTTTGCACGCCGGCGATGCGGCGGCGCGGGGGATCGAACCCCTTGCCGCCGCCGGGTTGAGCTACGCGGGAGCTATCCGCTTCAGCGTTTCCTCGATCCCGAGTGTCAATGCTCCTCGGACGATTTGACGCAGCTGCGCTGGTTCGATCGTCTCGGCGCCGCACTCGATCAGCATCCTGCCGAGTTCGATTGCTGCCTCCTCGCGGAGACGCGCCTCCTCGTTTTCGAGTTGGGCACGCTGTTCACGCAGCTTCCTCAGCGCATCGCGTGCAGTAGGTTTGGACCTGGCCATAGTGCTTCCTTCTTGCTGGCCGTTGGTCCCCTCCGCTCTCGATCTTGGCACTGCGAGGTCATGTAGGAAAATGGTTTGTGGGGCAGACGTTGCACTTCTTCGCTGACGTTGGAGAGGTCTCTCTCGCAGAAAGACCAAGTCTGATGCGGGCTTTGGGGCTGCGTCAAGGACGACGGGGCCCCACCATTTTTACCGGGCAAGCCCGGCAAAAATCGTTGCCCCCATCGCCGCTTCGCGGCCGCTATCGCGGTCCCTGACCCAGCCCGTCACCCACATCCTTCGCAGCTCCTGATGCAACGCATCGAACATCAGGAGGAAAGAACATGTACGCTTCACTGAACATTGCCGCTGCAGGTTGCCAAGCAGATCAGGCAGCCTTCGTTGCAGCTCTCGATCAGGCCCATGCCCGGTCCTATCACAGCTACTACACGCAGTACGTCCTGACCGATAACGAGGCAGGATACATCGCGGTCGACGAAGGAGATTACGGCGCCTTGCCCAAGGCCATGCTGGACCGTGTCATCGACACTGTGCCGGGCCGTCTCAGCGATGAATTCTGACCCGCCGGTTTGGGAGGAAGTCCGTCAGGGCTTCCTCCTTTCTTTTTGCTCGTAGACCGTTTCGGCATCCCTCAGCCGGTACGGGAAGGCGGGTCGCCAGCGTCAGTCGGGGGTATCGGTACGGTCGAGATCGGCGAGCCGCTCCGGCATGCCCAGGACCTTCAACGCCGCGGCCTCGATTGCCTCTGCCTGCGTCGGGAAAGCCTCGGAAGAACTGATCGACACACCGTTCGGGTAGGTGACTGTCGCCTGGAAACCGTTGCCCTTCGGTGTCGCACTCAACGTGACCTGGCCCATGCCGCGCTTCCTTGCTGCCATCATTAGTGCCTGCAGCATAGGCATCGATACCGTCTGTGCCTATCAGGATCCGAGGGGCGGCAACCTGTTAAGCGCCGTCGATTCTCGGGGTCACAAACCGCATCATCCGTTACAGGCTCAATAGCTGGTTCCTGTCCTCGCAGCTGGGGACTTAGGAGCACACCCTACGCGACGGGTCGCAGCAAATGTACGAAGGAAAAGCGTTAAATCACAAAGGCATAGATCAAATTTTGCAAAATGGCAGCTTCTCCGTCAAAAGTGACGGGGGCGAGGGCAGTTACGTGGATTTGACCAAGGCCAGGCCGGAAGTGGCGGAATTCCGCAGCCCTCTATGTTCTTGACATGTTCTTGAATCTGACTTAGCTTCGATCTCGCCTTTCGCAGTGTGAACCGGGCTCCTGACCACAAGGAGTCCGTGCATGACACGGCCAATCTGTCTCCAGGTTTACATCTCAAGCGAGCTCAGCTCGCTGATCCGCAAAGCTGCCAAGGCCAAGGGGATCAGCATGAGCGAGTGGGTTCGCGCCTTGCTCGCCAATGCCTGCACCGAGGACGAGCTTGCCTCGCGGCTCGACGCTTCCATCGAACGCATTTCCCGCCGCTCTGTGTTCCTCATGGTCGGTGTGGATGCGCTGCTGGCAGGGCACCCCGATCACGCTTTGCGCGGTCGAGCGCACCAGGCTTACATGCGCAAATGCAAGGAGCTCGGCCTTTCCGCCGCTAGCGGCGAGGGAGGTTCCGATGAAGCGTAACCTCGTCAATTTCACGCGCGGCAGCCAGCTGCTCGGACACTTCAGCTTCATGTTCGCGGCGGGTCTCAAGGGCCCACTGATCGTTGCCGCTCTCGTGATCTCATGGACCTCCTGGTGGACCATTTCGGCAGGGCTCACCGATCACGAAGTCTATCTGGTCTGGATACGGATCTATGCCGCCATCTACGGCTTCATGGAGTTCGATCCCGCAAAGCGTATCACTCTGGAAACCGCCTTTGGCGCGACCATCCAGTTTCCGATTGCCCAGCTCGATCGCTACCCGCCGGTTGCCCATGCGTGGGAGAAGCTGACGGATTTGCTGACCAGTGCCTTGTGGCGTTCCGGGTTCCTGTTGGTCCCCGCCTTTGCCGTCTTCTACTGGTTCGCCGAGCGGTTCGGAGGCCGGTCAAAGGAGCGCAAACACGAGCGCGGCGCGATGCTGGTCACGCTTCCCGAGCTCGTCGACGAACTGACCACCCACAACCGGCGCGAGCGCACCCGTGAGCTCGATTCCGCGCTGGGCTGGAAATGGCGGCTCAGCCTGCGGCGGGAAATTGTCCGGGTCTTTCCTTATAGGCCATCGCATATCGCCACGGTCGCTTATCCCTGGCGGCTCGAGCAGAGCCACGCGATGCTCATTGGCACGACCGGTATGGGCAAGACCGTGGCGATCTCCGACATGATCGCGGAAGCAAGAGCCAAGGGTCAGCGCTGCGTTGTCTTCGATCTGACTGGCGCCTTTATCGAGCACTTCCATGCCGCCCATTGCGACATCATTCTGAACCCGCTCGATGCGCGCTGCCCCCAGTGGAACCTGTTCGATGAATGCCGTTCCGAAGGCGAGTTCTGGGCCGCCGCGGACGCCCTCGTGCCTCACGACGGAGGCGGTGAAGCCCAGTTCTGGGTGATTGCTGCCCGCGCGCTGTTCGTCGAATTCTGCCTCAAACTCGTGGCCGAGGGCAGGGCGACCAACGAAGCCTTGGCGCGCGAGCTGATGACCGCGGACCTCTCGCGCGTTCATGCCATGATGCGCGGAACGATCGCCGATCCGCTGACCGCGCCGGAAGCTGCACGCATGGCGGAATCGATCCGGGCCGTCTTCAACGTGAACGCCAAGGCGCTCAAGCTGCTGCCCACTGCCGGACCTCGTTTTTCGGTTCGCCAATGGATCGAAGACGGGGCCGATAGCGCTCGAAGCGAAGGCTCGATCCTGTTCATTTCTGCCCGCTATGTCGACATGAGCGTCTGCGCGCAGTTGCTCACGCTCTGGCTCGACACGGCAATGAATACGCTGATGACGATGCCCCGTACTCGCGATCTCAAGTGCTGGTTCTTCGTCGATGAGCTGGGGGCGTTGCACCGCCTGCCGGCCCTCGAGAAAGGCTTGCAGACGGCGCGCAATTTCGGCGGCGCGATTGTTCTTGGTCTTCACGCTTATGCCAAGCTCAAGGAGGTCTACGGCGAGAACATGGCGATGACGCTGGCATCGCTCGCCCGGACCAAACTGATCCTCGGAACCGCCGACCGCGAAACGGCCACCTGGTGCTCCGACTTCATCGGCCATCGCCAGGTCAGGGACATGGAGGAGGGCTACACTTACGGCTACAACAATGCCCGTGATGCGGTCAGCCTCACCCCGCGCAAGCATATCGAGCCGCTCCTGCTGCCCGACCAGCTGATGAACCTGCCGCGCCTGTCGGG
Organism: Pseudorhizobium sp.; assembly: GCA_046314035.1. GTDB lineage: Bacteria > Pseudomonadota > Alphaproteobacteria > Rhizobiales > Rhizobiaceae > Neorhizobium. The sequence continues at coordinate 17,178 of JBKBXP010000001.1, forward strand.
GTACATCAAGTTCCCCGACGGCTTTCCCGCCGCACCGGTCAAACTCAAGCCCGTTGACCGACCCAAGCGAGCGGAGACGTTCATCGCCAGGGTCAAGGAAAGCCCGAAGGCGAGGGGCACCGTGCCCCATTCGTCGACAGAGCAGGAAGAGCAGCCGGCAGTGGCGACAGGCAACGAGCATCCCTCGTCCAACGATGACGGAGCGGGCAAACCGGTCGTCCCAAAGCAGGGAGAGCTGGCCCTGGATCAGGGTGCGCGAGCCGCGCCGAAACAGGAGCCTGACGTGCCATCCAAGGACCTTGAACGGGCAGTTGAACGCACACCCGGCAAGACGTCAAAGGAGCAGAAACCGGCAGCTCACTCCGGGCAAGAGAAGGCTGGCAAGGCCAAGAAGGAGCGATCACACACCAGAACCGATGCCCCGCCGCGAAAGACTGGACCTTCCGCCCGCCCACTTCTCCCGACGGGCGAAGCCGCAGCGATTCCGGATCAGCCAGCTTCTGCCAAGGGTGGAGCCCGGCCCGGCGCGCCCGACACTAAGGCGCTGCAAGAGGACAAGCCGGACACCCCGAAGAGCCGAGGCTCCAGCGATGCCGCCGCGCGCAAGCTGATGCTCGAGGATGGTCTGCGGGAGCATGAGCCTCCGCCGATCACTGGTCCGGATCTTGGCGACATGGAGATGTGAGCATGTCGCTGAGTTCCTCGGTATCGGGGACCGACCCATGCTGTCGGTAGCCAATGTCCGCACAGCAGGCGGCGCGGCCAACTACTTCGCTGCCGACAATTACTACACGCGGGCTGATGCCGATCGCTCGGGTGAATGGCTGGGCAAGGGCGCTGCGGCGCTCGGGCTCAAAGGGGCCGTCGACGCGCGGCAGTTCGAGGCAATCCTCAAGGGGATGTTGCCTGACGGGAGCCGCGTCGGCAGTGACAACCGGGCGCACCGGGCGGGGACCGATCTCACCTTTTCGATGCCGAAAAGCTGGTCGGTCCTCGCTCTGGTGGGCGGCGACAAACGGATCCTCGACGTCTACGCTGCGGCCGTCCGGGAAACCCTGCGCTGGGCCGAGAAGAACCTCGCCGAGACCCGGATGGAGGTTCGCGGCAGGGAGCGAGCCGTTCAGACCGGCAACTTTGCGATCGCGCTGTTCCAGCACGACACCAATCGCAACCAGGAGCCCAACGCTCACTTCCATGCCGTCATTGCCAATGTGACGAGAGGGGCCGATGGCAAATGGCGGGCATTGCGCAACGACAAGCTCTGGCAGCACAATACCCTCCTCAATGCCATGACGATGGCGCGGTTTCGTCTGAGCGTCGAAAAGCTCGGCTACGAGGTCGGTGAGTTCGGCAAGCACGGCAATTTCGAGGCCGTCGGGGTGCCCAAGCCGGTCCGCGATGCCTTCAGTTCCCGGCGAGCTGAAATCCTGGAAGCGGCCGCCCAGATGAACTTCTCAGGGCCAGGCGTGCTCGATGCTGCAACCTTGATGACCCGGGTCGACAAGGGGCGGATCGAAGATCGCGATGCGCTGACCCAGAAGTGGCAGGAAACGTCCGCAAGGTTGGGCTTTGATCCCGCCACCGTCATCGCCCAAGCCAATGCTCGCAGTGCGCAGGATCTTGGCAATGTGACCGGCTTGAGGCCAACGATGCGCGCGCTTGTTCGCAATGTTCAGGCCCTTGCAACCTTCTTTGCCGAGCGCCTTGGCCTGCGCGAAGGTGACCCGCTGATACCTAGCAGGCTGACCAATCGCAGCGTCGAGCAGGTCGCCGCAATTCATGCGGTCGCCTCGGCTGTCCGGCATCTCGGCGAGCGGGAAGCCGCCTTCACTCGGGCCGACATCTACCGTGCAGCGCTTGGCTTTGCGCTGCCGACTTCACTTGCAGACATCGAGCACCGCGTCGACCAGCTGCTCCGCCAGGGGCATCTGGAGAGGGGCAGGGGCGCCGACCGGGAACTGCTGACGACACGCGATGCTATCAGCCTCGAACAGCGCATCATTGCTGGGGTCGAAAAGGGGCGCGGTGCCGCGCCGGCGATTGTCTCTCCTGAGCTTGCAGGGACCCGTCTGCAGGCCCTATCCCAGATCAAATACGGGCTGACCCTGAATGCGGGACAGGAAGGGGCAGGACGTCTGCTGCTTGGTTCGAACAACCGGATCGTCGCGATCCAGGGCGTCGCGGGTGCAGGCAAGAGCACGGTCCTCAAACCTGTCGCCGATATCCTGCGCGAGGAGGGCCGGGCCGTGCTCGGGCTCGCTGTGCAGAACACGCTGGTCCAGATGCTCGAGCGCGATACGGGTATTCCATCGATGACGGTGTCGCGGTTCCTCGCTCGGCACCGCGACCTCCTGGAAAGAGCCGATGCGGACCGTCTCGCCGAGGCGCGGGCCGACATGCGCGGCACCGTCGTGCTGCTCGACGAGGCCTCGATGGTCGGGAATGCCGACAAGGAAAAGCTGGTGCGCCTGGCAAACCTGCTCGAACTCGGCCGCTTTGCGAGCATTGGTGACCGCAAGCAGCTGGGCGCAGTCGATGCCGGAAAGCCCTTCGATGTGATGCAGCAGGCCGGCATTGAGACGGCCGTCATGAGCACCAATCTTCGCGCGCGCAGCGAAGGCCTTCGTGAAGCGCAACAGGCAGCGCAACAAGGGCGCATCCAGGACGCCATGCGCCACCTCGCACCCCAGGTGATCGAGGTGGGGAACGATGCTGCTGTCGATGCCGCCGCCGCTTGGTTGTCGCTCTCGTCAGCCGGGCGCGAGACAACTGCAATCTATGCTTCAGGCCGAATCCTGCGCAGCGCCGTGAACGAGGCTGTGCAGACCGGCCTCAAAGCGAGCGGGGAGATTGGGCCAGTATCAATGCGGCTCCAGACCCTCTCGCGCGTCAATGTAACCCGTGAGGAGCTGCGCTATGCGAGCACCTATGCCCCCGGCATGGTGGTCGATGTCGCGCGGCGTCAGCGCAGCCAGGGCCTTGCAGCAGGCGAATACCGGGTGGTCGGAACTGATGTGGCGCGCGAGCGGGTCACGCTGGAGAACGCGCGTGGCCGCCAGTTCGAGTTTCGTCCCGGTCAGATCAGGCCGCAAGGTGAGCAGGATCCGCTACGCCTGTTCGAAGTTCGTGCCCTCGACATTTACACCGGTGACAGGATCCGTTGGACCGACACCGATCACCAGCGGGGCCTGCTCAATGCCGACCAGGCCCGGATTGTCGCAGTCGACAAAGAGGCTGTCGTGCTGAAGACATCCTTGGGCGCAGAGCACAGGCTCGAACGCGACGATCCAATGCTGCGACGTCTCGATCTCGCCTATGCGCTCAATGCCCATATGGCACAGGGGCTGACTTCCGATCGCGGCATTGCTGTCATGGACAGTCGCGAGCGTAATCTGGCCAACCAGCAGACGTTCCTGGTGACAGTCACGCGGCTGCGCGATGGTCTCACGCTCTTTGTCGATAATGCTGGCAAGCTCGAAGCGGCGGTCGAACGCAATGCTGGCATGAAGCGCTCGGCGTTGGAAACGGTCGATCTCCTCCGCGATGCGGCAGCCAAAGGGCAGGCCAAAGATCGTGTCGATCCTGCACCGGAACGCACGCCGCCAGAACTTGACCGGTCGATCACGAAGCCGTTCGAGATCGGCATCTAGCGTCCCACTGTCCTCATGCGTCCGCACATGGCCGATTGACGCGAAGTTCTTTATTTGTTCTCATTGACCCATGCCCCGAATCTCCGATGATATCCTCCTTACTCATCTCGAAGTCGCGCTGGCCGTTGCGCCGGAGCACACGCTCGTTCGTCTCAATGCCGATGATCCACGCGCCCAGCGCAACGCCAGGGTCGATCTGGCTCGTCATCTTGTCGAGCGCATGCGCGGTTTCACCATCGAAGGCGACAGCCATGGCGGTCCAGGCGCGCAGCCGTGCCTGTTTCCGGGCGATCTGTCGCCGATCGGATGAACTGGTAGTCTTCCCGAGGAGGGTTACTGTAGTGGCCGGTCCGGGGCGTTGGAGCTCAGCTGAACAATTCGCTCGGCGATAGCCTGCCATGTCCGAATGCCCGCCTCGTCGCCAGCAAGTGCGAGCGCCCCAATCTGCTCGGCGACGTGCAAGGGAGCCTTGTCCCCATGAGTTTGCAAGACATGGTTGGCGCAGGCCCAGAGCTCCCAGTCGCTCAGCATCAGCGCAGCAGGCTGACGACACCGCCAACCGCCGCGTAAAGACCGTAGGCGACGAAGGCTGCGGCAAGGAGGAGTTCGAGCCGGAGTTTGAAGGCAGTCGGACGAGGCTGTCCGGCTGGCCATATCTGGTCACAGACAAATCCGTTGAACCCCGAACGCTCCCCGACAACTTCGACGCGAGCGCCGATGAATTTCCGTACCTGGCGGGTGTTGTCGAGTTCCCAAGTCCCGCCACCGTCAGTTCGCAGCACCGGTCCGTTGGCCGCCCATTCGACGATACCGGTCAGATGCGTGGTGCTGCTCACCGGCAAGCCGGGCCTTTCCAGTAGCGATCCCAACGCAGGACCGTGCCGGTCTTGATCATGGCGCATGACAGATCGGCACCTGACGGCAGACGGCACCAGGCAGCGGTCCTGTTTCCGCCTGCGGACCCCTCGGAGCGGCATGTCAGCCGCGGACCTCTGACCACCACATGACCGGTCGAAATTGTTCCCTTCGCGCCACCCATCAGCTGTACAAGGGCGTCGCGCGCTTCAATTGCCGTGGCATTTGGGCAGGGCTGATTGGTGCGGCAGGTGCCGTCCATTTCCCGGGCCGCGATGCCGGCGATCCGCAGGTGAGGGCCTTCCGCACACCAGACCGGACCGTCTCCATCCCAGACATGAGTCGGTGTGCAGGTAAAGGTCTGTCCGGAAGCGACGATCGAAGCGGCAAGGAGGGCAAGCATCAGAGAACCACCTTAGAGCGCCCGTCCGAACCAGAGAACCCGTCCGACGATATTGAGCGTGCGTTTCTCGAGGCCGCGCCAGCTTGGATAGGCCGGGTTGTCGCTCAGAACCGACGCCCGCTTGCCCTGCGGTTCGAGGGCAATGCGCTTTACGCTCAACATGTCGTCCATCCGCAGGACATAGATCCCGTCTCTCAGCCGCGACTGGCCATCCCCGAGATCGACCATAACCTCGTCGCCATCGTGGAGGGTGGGCTCCATGGAGTCCCCATGGACCGCGATAATCGAGAGGCTCGATGCCTTGCTCGCGGTCAGTCGGCGAAGCCACTTCTCGTCGAAGCCGAACTGCGCGGATTTGGCTTCCATTTCGGCCAGAGCGCCATGGCCGGCCGATGCCTCGACATTGAGCAAAGGCACATGGACCAGTTCGACGACCGGGCCTAAGCGGCGGGCAGGGGCTCCAAGAACCTTCTCATCGACCCCGAAAAATCGCGCCAGAACCGAGCGGTCCTGCTCGTCCAGCTGCCTCGGGCTGCCGCGCCGAATATACTGCTGGATGTAAGCGGCATTGCGCCCCAACAGGCGCGAAACCGAGGAGTAATTCACCCCTCGTTGCTGGATCAGTTCGTCCAGGGCTCTCCGTGCGTCGTCCATGACTGCCAGTCCTATCGCGGGCACCTAGGAAAATCGATCCTAGACTCTAGGAAGCCTTCCTAGTAAGAACATAACAGGAACTCAAGCTAAAAGCGAGTCTATGGCGATGGAGCTATTGGAGCAGATCGAGGCATATCTAGCGCGAACACGGACGTCGCCGAGCACCTTCGGCAGACTAGCGGTTGGTGACCCTAGGTTCGTGGTTGATCTTCGGTCAGGACGAAAGCCAAGACGTCAAACCCATGATCGCGTGAAGCTTTACCTTATGGCGCAGGGCGGGGCCGGTTACCCCAAATTCAAAACCTGCCCAGTGCATGAGGGCTTTCAATAGCTACCACTGATTAATTCGCTTTCGCGACGAATGCGCGAATCGCGGCTATTCAAAGGGAGCGGCGCTCCCCCCTTTTCTTGTTTGTAGGCTTGTTACGGATCAGTGATCGGGTCTCGGGGTTGCGATCCGTCCTCACAGGCGTATTTGTCGGCGGGCATGGCGCTTTCAACCTAGAAGATTGCCCTGCCTTGTGCCGAAATTGTAGAATAAGCCTATATATAGGATATCAAAAAATAGGCATAATTGCTCCATCGTAACTGGAGACGCATATGCCTCGCATCAATCCTTTAAGACTTCGCCATTATCGGACGAAGCAGAATCTCAGCCAGGATGACCTCAGCCGTCAATCCGGTGTCGACAAGGGCACGATCTTTCGCATCGAAGCCGGCAAGACCAAGCGCAACGGAGTCCGTGTCATTGAGGCGCTTGCCAAACCGTTGAAGATCGAGCCAGTTCAGCTCACTGCGGCTGACGCAGAGGGCATGGAGCCGGCTGCCGACGAGCTCTTTCCGAAAACGCAACTCAATATGCGGGTCACCCCCGAGGTCCGCAACGCTCTCGCGCTAGTCAGCCTTCGCTATGGAGTGAAGCCGACCGAGGTGATCGAGTTCGCCCCATTGCTGTTCCACCTCGCGGCGTGCGAAAGCCTGAAGGACCGGACTCAGAGGCTCGAGCAGCTTCAGTCCGCCCGCGCAGGTGTCGAAGCATTTAGCGGCCGCTTCAAGCATATCACGGAGCGCCTTGTAAGCGATTGGGATGCTGAGAACCTCGAGATGATGGAGGCGCGCTCGATCGCGGCCCGTGATCTTCGAGGTGATCGCCTCGATGACGGAGACTCAGTTACTGACAGTCGGCCCTTGGGATATGACGACGGCGAAGCCAACCCCTTCGTGGTCCACCTTAGGGAGCGACTGGAAGCTGTCCAAGTCGGGGAGTCCGATAAGCTGGAAGGTTGGTTCTCTTATGCCGGCGTACGATATGAAATCTGCCGCGAACAGGCCCTCGAGTGGTTCGGAGGCGACGAAGATGCTGCGGATGACTTTGTAGGCGGCCGGTTCAGCATCAGCGACATGCCGCGTGACCTTCGTGCTGCGGAACCTGCCGAGCGGGTAGCTTGGGTCGCAGAGAAACGCGTGGAATTAGCAGAGCGCTCGAAAGCCTGGAGCGCCTCGCTCGGATTGGAGGGGCTGCTATGATCGCCCTTGAAAACGACGATGGTGGCATCCGCAGGCGCCGAGAGCCTAGCCTTAGCAGACATGCGCGCCAGCGCATGAAGGATCGATCTATTCCGCTGTCAGTCGTCGAAGCTCTGCTGGACTTCGGTGAACGGATGTCGGGTGGCACCGGCACTGAGATCTGTTTTTTCACCAAGAAAAGCTGGCGTCGCTTCGCTTCCTATCTCGGCTTGGAGGCCCGCCATTTCGAGCGTTATCGTAGTGCCTACGTCGTGGTCGCAAAAGATGGCGAGGTGATCACAACCTGCTGGCGTCACTAAGTCGACCGAATGGCAGTTAGATCCGCTGTCGTCGGTTTCCATTGATTGGGGCCAGCCATTTAGTACAAGCTAGAATGCTGGAAAAAGGGGGTAAGTTTGTCGTCACATCCGTCTGCTGCGGCTTGGGTTCGGTTCCTGCGGAACTATGGCCCGATCCCGACCAACGACAATATGTACGACGAATCGATTCAGCGTGCCCTGAAACGCGGCAAGATCGCGCCTATCACGCTACCTGCACCGCTAGTGGATCGCCTAGTCGAGAATTTTAGGAGCAGCGCGCCCGTATCGCATATCATCACCGGTACTGCCGGAGACGGTAAGACTTATCACTGCCGCGAAGTGTGGACCAAGCTCGGTGGCGACCCAGTCGTCTGGAGCGGCGGCGAGAAGGTACAAACCCTAACGATCGGCTCACGATCGCTGGTGATTGTGAAGGACCTGAGCGAACTTCGCGACGATGAGAGTGCAACGCTTATCGCGGCCTTCGCACGTGATGTCGCAGACCCTCAGGCTTCGACGACCTATCTGTTAGCCGCCAACCACGGGCAGTTGCTCGAGAAGCTCAAATCCGCCCCGCACAGTCCAGAGATCGAGCGTGTGACAGCAGTCGTCGAGGAACTCCTCGTCACCGGTCTCAATCCGGACACTGCGATCGCTGTCGATCTCGACGACCTCAGCCGTTCACCAGCCGCTGACATGGCAATGCGCATTATCGACGAAATCACCGCACATGAAGGATGGGATGGTTGCGGCTCCTGCGCCGCCAACTTGGGTGATAACGTCTGCCCGATCTTCGAGAACCGCCGACGGTTGATCGGTGAAGGGCCAGACGATCCGTTCAAGGGCCGCGTCACGGCGCTGATCGAGCTGAGCGAGCGCAACGGTAACCACTTCCCGGTGCGCCAATTGCTTGCACTTGTCGCCAACAGCATCCTTGGTCATCCCGATGCGCGTGATGGATTGATGAATTGCGCTGAAGTGCCGTCAATCGTCCAGAGTGGTCGCGTTGACCTTGCGAGCATCTATCGCAACATCTTCGGCGAGAATCTCCGACCGAGCAAAGCTGAAAAGACTGAGCTGTTCCGGAAGCTGAATGCCTTCGGGATCGGCTCGGAAACCAGCAATCGGGTCGACAATCTCCTCGTCTACGGAGCCGATGATCCCGCTTATGCTGAGGACTACGCGAAGCTTGTCCTTGCAGACCCAATCTATGGTGCGACCCCGGCTTACATGGTTGCCCAGAAGGCTTACCTCGAAGGTGCCGAGGGTAGTGATCGGACTGGGTTTCTAGCGGCACTTCGATCTCAGCGGCAGCGGCTCTTCTTCACAATGCCGGAGGCACTTGCCAGCGAGTACGATCTTTGGGACCTGACTGTTTTTCGCTATGCTGGTCTTTATCTCGACGTTGCGGCGAGGGCCTCCGCGAAACAACCAGTGCCTCGCCAAGCCGTCACAATGGTCGTCCGTGGCCTTAATCGCATTTTCACCGGAATGCTGGCGCAGAACCAGGATGAGCTCGTTCTCGCAACTTCCGGCAGCTACTCGCAGTCGAAGCGAAGCCCGCTCCTTGATGAGCTGATTTCCGTTCCACGGCAGGGTGGCGAGGAGGTCTCGATAGCGCCGGATGGCGTTGGTGGTTTCTGTGTTTCCGTGAAGCTCGTTCGCGGTAGTGAGATTCCGCCGGTCACCCTCTCGCTCTCGCCAACACGCTTCGAATTTCTCGGGCGCGTCGCGGAAGGCGCTCTCCCGAGCAGTTTCTCGCTCGAATGTCATGAGGATCTCTTGGCGTTTAAAGCGAGATTGCTCCGGGAGACTGAAAATCGCCGCAAGCTCGATGGGGACGATGAAATCAACGAGGGCGAGTTGATGCTCCGTTTCATCGACCTTGGCAGCGATGGCCGTGCGGTTGCCCGCCGCGTAATTGTGCGAGTGTAAAGATGGAAATTCTGGCCCGCCCTACGAGCTTCGATGATCGCACTGGTCCTGATTTTTGGATTGACGAAGCGATCTGGGGTCATCGTCTTTACGACGAACAAACACCCTGGCTCACGTTTCTCGAATTCATGACGGTCCTGCTTGCAGAGCACCGTGCGGGGCGCGCGCTTCGCGAGGAAACGCTTAACAGCCTCTCCTATCGGCCGCAGCTGCAGTTGCGACTTCGGAACCTGGTCTTCAACAATCCGCACATCATGACTGTCCTTGCCGAGGACCGCGCAGATGAAGCTGCCTGGACGATTTGGCTCGGCAAGATGGCTGAGACTGCTGGCGGCCTAGACTGCACTGATTTCTCCTATCTGCGCGACAGATTTGAGAGTTTTCAGGATTTTGCTGCCGTAATCGGCTTTCTTCAGGGGTCAGCTATTGAAGGCTCCAGCAACAAGCGCTGGTCTTCGAAGTTTGTTTTCCCATTTGGGCCAAACGCTCTCTACGAGGACGCCAACGTCAACCCCCGTGGCGGCGTATCCAACGATCGCCGGTTTTTCGCTCGCACCGGCGAGCTCCTTTATCTGATGCTCTGTCGGAGCGGTGTGGCGAATGAGCTACGCGGCCTTGTGGTGTCCCGGTTCCTCGAGAACCCGGCTCCATATGACAGTATGGCCCGGGCGCTCCAAAACGATCCTCAATTCTCGAAGGCAGAGCGTGCAGGTGCATACCTGCCGTGCTCATCCCATCCGGTCTTCGACCGACTCGCGGAAGACTGGCTCGCAATCCTTGGCTCGCCGATCCCTGCTTATGATGCCATCCCTCACTTGGTCGCGATGACCGGCCTTAACCTCACGCTGTATCAACTCGAGCGCGCGCGCGAGGTTCTCGATGGCGACCCGGTCCAGCTCGTCTGCGAGATCGTTTCGCCCCGTAAGTCGGTGGTTCGCGATCTTTCCGCTGACTCCTATCAGCGAAACAATAGTCTTCCCCAGCAAGCGGTTGAGCGCTTTGTCCGGCAGGTCACCGAAACCGAAGAATGGCACTCGGCCGTCGTGTCGGAGGACCCAATTCTGAACGCTGCGGATATACTCAAGCATACCTTTGGGTGGCCTGACACAGATGATGAGGAAATAGCGCCTGATCCAACCGCGTTGATCGACCAGCTGGCCGACCGCGCCATAAGCCGCCACAAGCAGCATATCGGCAAGATCCATATGACATGGTCACGGGCCATCGGGCTCTCGTCGCGGCGGTCCAGCCGTCGTGTGCGCTATGCACCGACCGACAGGCTCCTGAAGACGCTCGTAGTATGCTGCGTGGCCAAACGTCTTGAGTTTCGAGATTTCCTTGCGCTTCTTCATGAGCGCTATGGCCTGGTCATCGGAGACGCCCAAGCTCGCAGCTTCATAGCCAGCGGCGATGCCGACCAGGAAGATTTCTCCGATAATGCTAGGCGACTAGAAGAGCGGCTTGCAAGCCTCGGCTTGCTCAAGCGTCTCTCAGATTCCTGCGCCTATGTCGAAAACCCCTTCGAACGAGCCCAAGCCGCGTGACCCCTTCAAACCTCATCGGTGCAGCCGGCGCCGCTTCGATTCGCCAACGCCTCTCTTCAATCTCAGAGGCTGACGGAGTAGCTAGGTATCTGCTTGATCGCCTTACCGGTGAGCAAGTTGCTGCGATCACAAGAGCGCTTCTCGAGGACTCCAGCACGCAAGCCCTTCTCAAGATCGCGCTGCCGCGGAATTTGGTCGGTGATTTTGGACTGCCGGACCACGTCGTCACCGACGAGCGAACGGTCGCAGTCCGTCACGCAGAGTGTGATCGTCCCGCCTTGTTACTTGCGAATACAGACGACGACCAGGGAGCTTCACTAGGCGATGTAACGCTTATTGGCGCTAAGCAGCTTACCGAAGACGCTGATCCATGGGTCGAGGCCGCCGCAGCAGGATTGGGGCTTCCCGACAGTCAGATCGGGGCATGGAAGGCGGCGCTCAAGGGTTTGAACAACGCCGACGATTGGACGCTTCACCAAATCTCGAACTATGTCGCTCTAACTCGTGAGCGGATCGCTGCGGAGTCGACCACTGTTCCGGATGCACTAGGTTGGGCGCTTCCCGCACTCCATCTCCCCCGTGACAGCGGCTATTTCCTGAGCATTAGGGAGCTGGAGCAGTCTCGTCGCTGGAAGCGGCAGTTCGAAAAGCTAGTCTCTGACCGGAAGCCGTTGCTCGCCAAGCAGCGTCCGAACAGGCAGATCATCGAGGGCGAGGAGCTGCGGTCACAATTCGAAGCGGTGAAAGAAGATATTCCAGTCACGGTCCATCCCGCAATCGAAGCTTTCATTACAGCCACGCCAGGATGGAACGAGGCAGCCAACGCTCTGTCCCAGTTTGAATGGGAGGGCCAGAGCGTCCTGCAGCTTTTTTCGGGCATCAAGCTCAAGAAGACAACGCTGCCGCAAGAAACGCTGACCTATTTCGAGTTCACGTTCCCCGATCGGCTCAGCCCGGCGGACATCGATTATCTCGAAGCGCTAAAGGCGCGGTCGCTCAAAGAGACGCGAGACGAGGACCGCGAGTTTTTCGAAGCTCACCGAGATGATATCGGCCAAGACAAGGCGCTTCGCGTCAAATGGGAGCGTTTCATCTTCGGACGTCCCATCGAATGCCATGACTTTCTCGAGGGACTGCTGCGGGCGTTGGAACGCCTGTTCGGGCAGGTAAACCTAGCCGGCGGTAATCGCTCGCTGACGATTCGCTCAGCACGTAGAAACCGTTCGCAATGGCTCGATATCAACGCCGACGTCGGGCTCGCCTTTGGCCTTCGTTACAGGGGGCTGCGCGAACTAATGGGGCCCACCATTACTTGGGATACGCCTCATATATTCGAGTATGAAGAAGTCCTGGACCGGGCTAAGAAGCGGAAAAAGTATCGGCGGAATGAATCGACCTCCCGCGCTGCTCTGCAGATCAAGTTCGACATTGTGCTGGAGTCGGGCTCGGAGCGTGCGACCGTCCAGCTCATCTGGATCGCGCAGCCCAACGCCGTCGGTCTCGAACTACCGAAGGACCTTGGCCGACTGTTGAAGCGACCACTGACGCGAAGCAGCGTCGCACGCTTGCCAGTCAACCGGAAGGGCGCACTTCAGTCGGTGTCGCTCACCGACGTTGGGACGCTGCAGCCCGCCTTCGGGCAAGATGCGGGCAGCTTGGTGCCAAGGACCACCGCGGGTGAAGATCTCGCCAAGACCTTTGCCAGAGCACTGAAGGTCGCGGGGCAGAGCGGCCGCATCGATCCGCATGGGCTTACGGCGGTTGAAGCGGCTTGGTCAATCTTCAGGGCGGAGTATATCGAGGCACTGAGCGCTCTTCAATCATCGGGCTATGCATCGCCTTTCCTGCTTTCTCAAGCAGAGGCTTATGGCGCGCTCCTACGCGCACTGTCGCTACATGCGCCAGGCGATCTCAATCGCCGCGACCTTTGGGAGCCCGTCCTTAGCATCGGTGTGATCCCGGTTACGGGAAGTGCTCCTTCGGCGATTGTCGCTCCATGGCACCCTCTTCGCCTCGCGGCGGGCGCGATCAAGATGCGCGCGGTTGCAGGGCTCGCAGACTACCTACTCTCCGACGTAGACGTGAACTTTGGCGACTCACGCCTGTTCTTTTCCGACCTGCGCGATGAGCTGGCCCATCCGCTCTATCCGGAAATCGCAGTCGGCTATGACGGGAGCGAAGCCGTTCTTCTCACCGAGACGGGCACGGTGAACGATTACAGCTTGTTGGAACGCCCGGTCCGCGACCCGTCCGAAGCGACGACTGACGTCGATCCCGCAGAGGCTGCTCGCCAGATCCGCAGCCTGTTGGAGCGCTATCTGGACCTTCAGCCGCATGAGCGCTCGAATCTCAGCATCATGCTCTTCAACTGCGATGCCGCCGGTTTGCCTTTAGCCACGGTAAATGTCCTGAGCTCGGTGCAGGACCAGGAAGAGGTTCATTGCAACGTGCTCGTCCGCCATCGGGATCGTTCGCGTCTCTCCCATGTCTATGGTGAGCTGCTCGATCGCTCCGAAGGTGATTCGGACGCCATCGTTGTGAGCGAGACCTCTCGCAATTTCATGTCGAAGCTGCGCATTGGAGTGATGCTTGACAGCGGTGCCGCCCGGCCCAGCGATGCGGCCCGAGAAATCGACATCGCGTTCCTTCATGATGTGGTGTCTCGACAGGCGCGCGAACAATGGTTCCCGGTGCCTGCCGCAGCCGCGAACCCTTCGCTTCTCGAGCATGTCCCGGCTCGTTGGTCCTACCGGCGCGTCACGGCCGAAGATGAGCTTAAGGCCACGGTCTACTTGACCTGTCCGCGCCAGCCTGATGCTGGTTGGGCCTATGTTGATGCGGTTGCGAACGTCATCCGCCGGCAAGCGCATGGGGCCAAAGAGCACTATCTGCCGGCACGGCAGATATCCTTCCAGGATTCCGGCCTGAAGGCCATGTTCGACGAGGTCCACGATCTCGCAGAGTGGGTCGCAACCTATGATGACCTGTTAGACAAACGGCAGCTTGCTGCGCAGGGTATCAATGTAATTCGCTATCGCCGACAGCGGACGCACGGCCGCAATATGGTGGTCTCGTCGACATCTGAACTGCGGATTCTAAATGTCCTTGTTCGCCGCCGATTGTCGGAACTCTCACTCGGGCTCGATGATGAGCGCTTATCGAAGCTCGCCAAACGTCTAATCGACGATGCCAATGCCATTTCCGGCGATATCGTTCTTCGCGCCGCGAAGCGGGGGGGTTCTGCCGGGGAACTGATCGGTCTCGTCCTTAGCAGGGCACTGGTGGCAGAGGAGCTCGGTGATCATGCTGCCGTCGCGTGGTTCCTGCTCGACGACTATGCGGGATGGCTCGGACAACGCGAGGAGGGCATCGCAGACATCCTTGCGCTCTGTTTGGTTGAGGGTGAAGGTGGAGCACCACATTTGCGTGCGATCGTCACCGAGGCAAAATATGTCGATCAAAGTGGGTCTGCCGAAGCGAGCCGAAAGTCTCGCCAGCAGCTACGGCAGACTGTGGCGCGCATCGACGATGCACTGTTTGGCGATCCAGGACGTCTCGATCGGGACCTCTGGCTTTCGCGGATTGCGGACCTCCTGCTCGACGGCACGGCGGCACTTGGGCAGACGAGTCTGCTCGAGCAGGTCCGCGACGGTATTCGGCGCGGCGAAGTTCCAATCGATCTGCGCGGCTACTCGCACATCTTCATCTCCGGCCCAGCGACTGATGGGTCCTCAATCGGCGAGCAGAATGTGGTTCCCGATGTAAACGGGGGGCTACAGGAGACTTTCACCCGTGAGGGGCTCCGGCAGTTGCTCAAAGCCTATGAAGCAGGACAGCCATTGAAGGCACTGCGCGCTAGCTTGGGAGGAAATGATAGTTGGGACCACCCTGAATATCGTGACCCTGCACCGCGCGTTGATTGGACAAAGGGACTTACCGTCAAGCCAAAGTCTACGGTCTCGGCCAAGCTGATCCAGCATGACTATGACAACGAAGACGATGATGAGGAGGAGGCGTCGGCGACTGTCCCCAAATCATCCGAGCCATCCGTAACCGCTGAACCTGCCGTGCCACTAGTGACTGAGGAACCTCCTCTTGCGGCATCTGAGCCGTCCGCACCGTTCCAATCGGTCCCTGGGCTGGAGCCAGCTACAATCTCAGCGATAACGGCGCAGGCTCCAGAGGACACGATCATCAAGCCCGCAGCGCCAACGCCTGCGCTCGGATCAAAGGCCATTGATGCCTTAATTGCGGCCCACGCGCAGAAGGCACACGAGGACTCTGCGGAAGAACGGGCCTGGCTCGATACTACTGCTCAGAAGCTCCGGTCGGCGTTAATGGGCTATAATCTGCAGGCCAAGGTTCTCGGAACGAGACTCACGCCAAACGCGGCGCTGATCCGCTTTATGGGGAGCGACCGTCTACGCGTTGAAGATATCGAGGCTAAGCAGTCGGCTTTGCTTACTACCCACGGGCTTCGTCTGATTTCGGTGTCGCCGCTTCCGGGCGAGATCGTCGTTGGTGTCGCTCGGCCCCAGCGTCAGGTAGTTTCGCTCTGGGATGTTTGGGGTCGCCGTGAAGTGAACCGCAATGCGGCTGGCGTGAACACATCCTTCGTCCTCGGCCTAAAGGAGCTCGACGGGGACATCCTCTACCTCAATCTGGGCGGGGCATTCGCCGGCGGACAATCGCACGAGCCGCACACGCTCGTTGCGGGCGCAACAGGCTCGGGCAAATCTGTTCTCATCCAGGCTCTGTTGCTCGACATCGCCGCTACCAATTCAAGCGCGCTGGCCCATATCTACTTGATCGATCCGAAGATGGGGGTCGACTATGTAGCGATCGAACGGCTTCCGCATCTGCAGGGCGGGGTCATTGTCGATCAGACCCGCGCTGTTGAGGTGATGGAGGCGCTCGTTGGTGAAATGGAGCGACGCTATGAGTTGTTCCGGGCCAACGGTGCTCGAGACATTCGCGCTTACAACACGAAGGTCACTGCCGGGGAGCGGTTGCCCTATGTGTTCCTTGTCCATGATGAGTTTGCCGAGTGGATGCTCACCGAGGACTACAAGGCTGCGGTTACCGCGAATGTGTCGCGCCTAGGTGTGAAGGCGCGCGCAGCCGGCATGCATCTCATCTTTGCTGCGCAGAGGCCAGACGCGAACGTCATGCCGATGCAGTTGCGCGATAACCTCGGCAACCGGCTTATTCTCAAGGTAGCAAGTGTGGGAACGTCGGAAATCGCCCTTGGCGTAAAAGGTGCTGAGCAATTGCTAGGTCTCGGCCATCTGGCGGCACGGCTGAGTGGTGAACCTGCGATCATCTATGCTCAGGCACCATTTCTGTCCGATGACGACATTGATGATGTCGTGGATGCGATTAGAGCTAGCGACGCTGTGAAGACCTAGTTTGGCATAAAAGCTTGAGACCGTGAGGTCGAGCACTCGCCGTCTACTTATGGCAGATGACGCAGCTGCTCGATCCTTCGTCGATACCGTAGGCGTCATCGATTGTCTCTGCCGTGTTGGCAGAGAGCGGGTTCACCCGACGGTTGCGGAACAGCCGCTCGCGCCGCTTCTGATAGTCGAGTTTGATCTGATCTACCCGCGCTGGCTCGATGAGCTCCGTAAGGCTTTCACCCTGGCTCCAAGTAAACGGCGAACCGTCACGAAGTGCGGTCTTTTCGTAGTCTACAGCTTCGGCAAAGCGGTCTGGATGCTCCTCGAAAAGGCGAACCCATTCGATCTTCTGCTGGAAGAAGCAGAACGTGCAGCCCGACCGTGATCGCCACTTATAATATTCGGGCTCGCCGACGTCCGATTGGTCGAGGATCTCGATCACACCAAGTCGATCGATGCCTGCATCCCTCAGCGGGAGATGAACCCGCATGTTTGGGTGTGTAGCTTGATACCCCTCGCGGCTCGGTTCGTCCGCACGGATCGCAACGTAGGAGTGGACGATAGTGCCACTGTCTAAGTCGTCTCGGAGCCAATGCTCCAAAGGGCGTAGCTTGAGCTGGCGGGTGCACCAGCGCGTGCGCGGTGATGGGAGAAAGTTCCCATACTCCTCGAGCCAAAAATCGAAGTCGCGATCGGGATTCAGCCTCTCAATCGGGCGGCCAAGAAAGCCCTCCAACTTGTCGAGGAACTTGTAAACCTCGGGAAGCTCTTTGCCCGTGTCAGTGAAGAAATATTCGATCGGTAACTCGGGTCGATATTGACGCATGTAAACAGCCAGCGCGGCACTGTCCCGACCGCCCGACAGTCCCAGGATATGGCGCTCTTTGCTCACGCGATTTCCACTTCGTCATCTGTCTCCGCCGCGAGCATCGCGACCGCTCGTGCAAGCGCTGCAAGGCGAAGTCGTCCCGATATTTCGTCAGCCCGAAGGTCAGCAACGACCCGGTCCGCCAAGCTCGCAGCAGCGTTCTTCTCCTTGTCGTTCAGAACGAAGCTGCGCAGCAGTGGTGGAGCTTTAGGATCCAATCCAACGACCAAAGCGAGGGCTTCGGTATGCGACTGGCGGTCGCGGACGACCGCGAGCGCCTCTAGCTCCCTGAAGCGGCGCCCGAAGCGGGCGATCTCGGTCAGGGCCTCCTCGCGATCGCGATCGGACCAGTTTCTAGCTGGTCGGTGCAGAAGGACGCTAACCAGGCTTTCAATATCACCAGTTCCTTGCTCGATCGCAGCCGCACGGTCCGCGAACGCATCGAATGCGTAGTCGTTCGTGAGGCCTTTCACCGATGCGACCCTGTCAGAAATGCCACTGAAGGATTCCGCCTCGACACCGAGTGCTCGTGCGAGCGCCTGACGTAGTTCCACGAGCAGGCTGGGATAAGCCGCCTCGCACGCCAACAATCCCTCGAATACAAGGTCGGGCGTCAATCTCTCTCCGAACGCATCTGGAAGAGCATCGAACAGCAGCGCCTCAGGATCCTCCGCCTTCGCCACGACGCCGCGCACCTTGCATGCGTCATCATCCAGTCTTTGCGTCCGCTTTGCAAAAGACGACAGGGCTTCGAATCGTTGGAACAGGGCCGCCGCGACGGGCAATGAGCCTTCGCTGGCCTCCGTAGCTAAACGTTCCGCCAACCCACTCAGGAACGCCGTCTCGCGGATTGATCGATCAATTCGACGCAGGCGGAAACCGCCGGGTTTTTGAAGAAGTTTGTCGACAACGACGTCGTTGATCGCCGTCTGATAAACGCCGTCGATGTAGACCGCGACGCTGTCTCGGCGGGCCAGCATATAAGCCAGAGCCAATACCGGCATGACACCTGCCTTGAGTCCGAAAGGCGGGAGGGCCCATCGCTTGAATACCGCGTTGAGCCCTTCCATACCAAGCTCGTCGAGCACGTTCCAAGCTGGTTGTAGCGATTGTCCTTCATCACTGTCATCGGGCTCACCAAAGGCGAACGCGCCTGAAGGCAACCGATGGTGCAAGCCGAAGGGCTTCAGTGTCGTCAGATAGAGTCCAAGCTCTGCCGGATAGCCCGTGATCCCCAAATTTTCCTCTGCAAATCGCGTCACCATCGCGTGAGCTAGGTCGCGCAACGCGGCCATCGCGTTCGAAGATGGCTTGTCGCGCTGCAGCAGTTCGCTCTTTAGGATCGGAGCCGATGGATAGCCTGCGTCGGCAAGCGCGCTCGCAACCACTGCCAATGGTCCCCGCAGGCCTTTGTTGGGGGAGGGGGCCAGAAACCAACGCGCGGTCTCGAGGGATGCCTCAAGCGTCTGATGAAGCTGATCGATGCATAGCGACTGACGAGCGGCGATCTCTCGGCGCGCAATACGGTCGCCCTCGAGCTGTGGATGGTCTCGAATGACCCGCTCAACTGCGAGGAGTTCTGCTGCGATTGAACGAAACGCAAAGCTGTCGGCGGCAGCACCGATTGCGACAACTCTGCCCTCGTCCTTTAGTTTCTTGGCGGTCGCTTTCGCGAGTGCATCGACATCCGAAGGTTGAAGGGATCCGTCCGAGAGCGTCAGTAAGAGCAGCCCACTGCCACGCTTTGGTCGGTTGAGAAGGGACATGGCTAGTTCGTCGGCAGCGTCATCAGTACCGACGATATGAAGCGCAATTTCAAAGGTACGAAGGGCGCCAGTCAGAAAGTAGTGTCGCTTCGCTGTCGCGAAGCCAAAGCCAACCCGTTGAGGTAGTTCTTCGAGCTGCTGATTCCCGACGGGGGTGATCGCGCGCCCGATGGCGTCTTCGAGATCGAAGTCGCTGCCGGCAAACAGTGCATAACCCCCAAGGCGCGGCTGGCGGATAAGCACCGCCCAATCGAGCAAGTCTTTGATCGCCGAGGACCGGATTTCTGCGGAAACGGTCGGCAGAGCGAACGCAAGTATGTCGTCTGCTAGCGCCAGACCCGATCCGTTCCGAAAGAATTCAATGACTGCGGCGGCTTTGGTCAACGCGACGTGCTCTGGACCGCCTTTCGCACCAGCCCGTTCAATAGCCTCAAAGGCCAGGCTGAACCGACTGCCTTCCGGTCCAGTTGCGAGGGCCATGCCAAAATTGGCTGAGAGATAGTCCCACAACATTGACGGGTCGTAAGTGCCGTCACCGATCTTGGTCGCTGAGAGGAATTGCTGGAAACCTGCTGGCTCGGCCGAGCTCAGAAAGCCAAAGACGCTCCGCTCGTTCTGGGCGAAACGCGCGCGGGACACCGGGCCGAGCAGCAACGCCGTCACCGGGTTCAGCGGCCATGTCTCCGCAAGAGCCTGAGTGAGCGCCGGAACCTCGGTAGGCCGCCTTTTCGCAATCGCTTCTGCAACCTTGGCCGCCTCGGTGTGCGCCGACGAGGGCGGTTCACTCGCGATCGCGCGCCCGAGGAGGGCCACTGTCTCGTCCGCTCCGCTGAGGAAGGCGATATCTTGATAGCGGCCTTGAACCTTGGCCCATTCTTGGCGGGCATCGCGTGCCGCCCGAGCTGCATATTGCTCGAATGATTGGTGAAGGATGCCAATAACGACAAGCTGGCCATCGCTGCGGGAAGCCCGCTCTGCGATATCCTGTAGAAGGTGAACGTCTCCGCCCTCGAGCGCTTCATGCTCCAGCATCTTGCCGAGCTCATCGAGGATGACAAGCGTGCCGCCTGCCGTTTTCCCTGCGGGCACCAATGCCCCGATCAATGCCTCATCACTGGCACCGTATCTCTCGCGAGCGGGCTGATCCCAGCCGAAAGCACTGGCCGCAGCATCGGCTATTGCGTCGCGCAAGCGAACTCGTCCGCCGGTCACGGCAACGACGTGCCACTCGCCAACGCTTTCGGGAAAGGCTTTGGCGTAAAGCTCGGTCAGTGCCGGGCCTGCTAATTGCCTTGCTATCTTGCGGTTTGCGCGGCCGCCCGCCACCAAGTTAGCCAAAAGCAGGGCAGCGCTCGACTTGCCACCGCCATACGGCCCGGTCCAGGTAAAGGCACCTTGCTGGCTTTCGATCTGGCTCTCGGCAAGCAGCGTCAACGCCTTGGCGACTGTCGCTTGCAGAACATAGCCGACGAGAGGGGGGGTGCCGTTGAGATCGGCATCCAAACGCGCAGACCTCGCGAACCTTCGATCGATCGCAACCTTAGAGGAGAGGAGCGTCATGCTGCGCTTCTCCACGATCCGCTCCTTGGAAAGGCGGAAGGGATAAGTTCTGTCACATCGATATCTTGCTTTCGCTGGATCTGACGCAGTCCGGCAGTATCGACCCACTGCCATGCGCCGTCTGTCACGTCATCGATCCGCATGAGGCGTGTAATGACACTGTCTTCGTCAAGTTTGAACACGCGACCTGGGGAGCCTGCGGAATAGCAGACTTGTTCGGCAGTCATAGTCGTAGCGCCGCCGCTTCGCTCCCAGAAACTGCCAAGCGCGTAAGCGAACACAGCGTCGTGCAGCGTCGGCTTGGGGCCGCGCACGAACTCGTACCATCCACCCACGCGAGCTTCGCGGATGAGGGCGAGTTCGGCCAACAGTGGCTCCGCTGCATCCTCGCTGAAAGTCTCACCTTTGCGGACGTAGCTTCGCAGGAAAACTTCGATGTCACGCTTCAGTGTGCCGCGCGTAGCCCGCCATCCTCGGGCGCTGACCACGCCGAAGAGCTCGTCGAGCAATGTAGTCGGGTTAAACTCGATCGCGTTTAGCACGTTGAAAGCGTAGAAAGTTGTCGTGGCTTTCGTCTGGGAGCTGGCGATGTGCCAGTGGACGAGCCAGATCGTTGCTGCCTGCTCCAAGTATGGATCGAGGCCGTCATCGGCGAGAATAGCGTGACCTAGGGCTGTGGGCCGGATAACCCGGTCTACTTCTTCAAAAAAGCCCGATGCAGTAGCCCAGTACCGCATCGAAACGGCCATATTGCGTCCCACGCCAAACCGAGTGATGGCCTCCTGTTCCTGGAATGTTCCAATGGGGGCCTCGGCTCCCACGGCATCATAGGCTTTTTTCAGCCATAGGAGGCGCAGGGGGAATGTCTCGTGCCCCGCGAACTGTACCTTCGAATCAAGTTTTAAACCATTCCTCGCCATAAGGCGACGCTACTGGCGAACCTCTCCAGTAGCAAGCAGTGAACGGTGTATAGCGTCGGAAATCACGTCGATCGCTTTATCGATTTCTGCAGCAGCAGTGTAGCGGTTGCAAAAGATCCGAACAACAGAGCGCGCCTCGGTCGCAGAAAATCCAATCGCTTCAAGAACATGCGATGTTCTAATTTGGCCGGCGGTGCAGGCGGAACCTGTAGACAGCGAAACGTGACGTGCGATCATTGAGCATAGCGCGTCCCCGTCGACGCCGGGGAAAGACACCGCAACACCGCCAGGCACCGTGGGAGCGTGTCTGTTGACTGTCGAAAGGCGAACCTGCCGGTCGCGGAGACCGTTCAGTAGCTTGGAAATCAGTGCAGACCCATGATTTTGGTCTTCAATCAGACGAGACCGTGCGACTGAAGCGGCGGCTCCAAAGCCCGCAATGAGTGCGACCGGTTCGGTTCCCGGGCGTGCCCCCGCCTGCTGCCCGCCGCCGAACATTAGCGGTACCGGCTTCGTTGCTCCCGCTGACACATAAAGCGCGCCGATCCCCATCGGCCCATAACATTTGTGCCCAGACAGGCTAAGGTAATCCACGTCGAGATCGAGCACGTCGACTGCAATCTTACCTACACCTTGGGCTGCATCACAGTGAAACAGCGCTCCGTAGGCGTGCGCAAGTTCGGCCGCCTCTCCGACGGGCTGCACAATCCCAGTTTCATTGTTCACGAGCATAACTGACGCAAGCAGGACGTCATCCCCCAGCAAATGTCCGAACGCCTCAAGATCAAGAGTTCCGCTTCGATCGACAGGTGCGAACTCCACGATAAAACCATGCTTCTTCAGTTGCTCTGCAGGTTCGATCACCGCCTTGTGCTCGATTGCTGAAAGCACGATCCGCCTACGATATGGCTGATGGCCTGCGACAGCGTTCACGACGCCCACAATCGCCAGATTGTTTGCCTCGGTCGCACCGGATGTGAAGATGATTTCGCTCGGCGCAGCACCGATCAACTCGGCTACCTCGGCTCGCCCCTCTGCTATAATGGCGGCAGCCCGCTCACCCGACTGATTTGGGGATCCAGCATTGCCTGGGATATCCCAGACCGCGAGCATTGCGGCCCTCGCTTCAGGGGCGAGGGGGAGCGAGGCAAACCCATCTAGGTAGATTGATGGGGAATGGTCGGCGTTTCTCATGTTCATGAGTTGTTCTTAGTTCCGCTTGCGTAGAGTCGGAACCCCAAAATGAGTGGCGCAAAGTCGACGGGTCGTGCGAAGACTACCCCATGAAGAGACTAGTGGCCAGAGCCAGCGCTTGACTCCGCGTGTGCTCGATGCCGAACTGCCCGTTCTCGAAAAGGAGAGGGCGCTCAGCTTTTCCGGGAACCCACGGGCGTCTGTCGAATTCTCCTAGCCCTGCGCGAGTGTTTCCCCTATGTTCTAGGGAGGACCGAGATGAGTGCCATTATGACGAATTTCGACGTTGATACCTCCGAGGCGCACGGATCCCGCAAGTGGGAAGGCCTCTCTGAGCTTGATCAGGCAATTCGCGACAATCGCCTAATGGAGTACAGGCTCAAGAAGTCGTGGGCCGATCCTTGGGGGCGCAAGCTGACGATAATCGGCCTTATCGTCATTGGCGCAGTTTTCGCGTTTCTGGCTGGAGCATCCTTCGGCCTGTGGTGACCGTTGCAGGTCACCACTCCTTTACATCATCCGCTGCTTCTGCACTGGCACCTTGGGCTCCCTTGGTGATTGCGTCCAGACGTCCCCTAGAGTCGGTAATCTTCTGGCGACCGGCCGCCTGAGCCCTTTGCACATCTTCACGGACATCGCCGACCCCCACCCGTGGTACTGAACCGGAATCCCCGCCGCCGGTCTGTGCCTGGCGGCGCACCGATCCTGCGCCAGAGACTGCCGGACGGGATACAGGCTGTCCGGGGACGAGTACGAGGCGCTCGTCGATCCCGTTGCGAAGCTGCTCGGCATAGCTTTCGATGAATTTTGCCTGCAATGCTTGGCCTTTAGGGCTGAGCTGGAAAGTGACATCGTCGAACCGCGCATTGCCATAGAAATCGCGGTTGCTTTCGATCTCGGCGACACCCCATTCTCGGTAGGCCTGCGACAGATTGAGGCTGCCTGTAGCGCTGTTTCCTTCGAAGAAAGACGCCTGGCTTTCGAGACGATTAGCAAGCTCCTCTGCCCGACGAGCTTCGATTGTGAAGCTCTGTGCTTCTGTCAGAGATGCGTTCATGCCGCTCGCGGTGTTCGAGATCGACGAGCTTGATGAGGTACTGACTGAGCGCACGAACCCATCGCGGGTGCTCGACCAATTGCGGCTGTCAGACATCTGGGACAGGCTCCCGAAGATCCGCGAACGGTCTTCCGAAGCGATCCCGATATCGCTGTCGGTCCACGTGCGTGTCCCACCGCCCTTTGCTCCGATGCTTCCAGACAGCACGCCATTTGAAATTCCGGCCTTTGCCCCGGCCTCACCGCCGAGAAACCAAGCAGTAGAGATGTCATCGGCGGCCCTGCGCGATAGCCCGAATTGCCGCTGCAGATTGGTCGATGCCTGATCGACTTCGCTGAATGCGGTCTGGATGCTGTCGGAGTTCGAGGTGCCGGTTGCGCTCTCGAAGGATGCGCCTCGGCTGAACTGGTCTCTCAGCTCGCGGAACTTCGTGACCGCGCTGGTCGTCGATTCCGTTGCGACATTCGCATAGGTCTCGCTGTTGGCGCGGGCCTGCGATGCCATCGTCGAAAGGCGCGCCGTGAATTCCTGGCCCAGCGTCGGCGTGAAAGGATAGCTGGATGTCGGGATCTGATCGTAGCTGCCGTCAGGAAAGCTCGTGGTCATTGCCCCGGTGTCGCTGAAGGTCCGTGTCTGCGGCGCGCCGTACGTGAAGCTCGGCGCGATCGTCCCTTGTGCGAACTGGCGGGTGAGGACGCTCGAGTTTTCGAAGCTGGTGTTGCCGAGTGAGACATTGCCGGTGCTCGCCTCTCGGGCCGCTTCCTCGGCCGCGTTCTGGCTCGGGTTGAGGTAGCTCGTGGCATGGTGGGAAATCGCCATGGCGCCCTTGGCCACACCCCCTGCCAAGAACGGCACCGATGCGATGAGATAGCCTGCCAGCAGACCGATATCGCTGTTGACGTCGGCCATTCCGGTAAAGCTCGCCAGGCTGAGGCCGTTGCTGCCCGTGACCGCGCTTATGTCGGCCGCGCCCTTGTACATCAGCATCATGTGGAGGATCACGAACAGCGGTCCCCAGGCCGCGAGATAGAAGAAGCCTGTCACATAGCCCTTGAGTGCGACAGGTCCCGTCTTGGGGAGAAGGAAGAGCGGGAAAAGCACCGGGAAAAGGGCGTAGAACAGCACGGTCAGCACGACGTTCAGGAGCGGGACCCACTTCATCGCGTTGCTCGCAATCGAGCCATAGGTCCGTTCGGTCTGAATGTCGGCGCGGGTCTGGGCGTAGACGTCGACATTGCCCGCGCCGCTGGTGCCGGACATCGAATGCATGGCCTGGCTCATCGCGTTGATGGTCAGCGTCTGCTTGAAGATTTCGGTCGCGTTGGCCGAGACGCCGGTGAGGTACTGATAGGCCACCGGCAGGTCGGCAAAGAGCTTCGCCTTGGCGAGCGCGGCCGTC
Source organism: Pseudorhizobium sp. (assembly GCA_046314035.1). Taxonomy (GTDB): domain Bacteria; phylum Pseudomonadota; class Alphaproteobacteria; order Rhizobiales; family Rhizobiaceae; genus Neorhizobium. The sequence goes on from JBKBXP010000001.1 coordinate 42,208, forward strand.
TGGTTGGGGTAAAGCTGGCGGCCAAACACCGATCCCATCGCATCGACGAGGCCGGCCCACTGCGCATTGAGCGTGTCGTAGGCCTCGCGGCAGGTCACGATGTTCGAGCTCACCTGGCCCGAAGTGGCATCCAGGGTCAGGAACCGCTGCGCGCGCGCCTGGCTGCCCGGCGCGATTGTCGCCCAGATGTCGCCGGTTTCCGCGAGCTCCTTCATCGAGTAGCGGCCGAGCAGCACGTCGTAGAACACGCATTGCCGGAAATGCTCGTCGAGATTGGCAGCAAACTCCGGATCGGAAATCCGCAAGGACCGGGTCGCATCGTAGAGCCGCGCGCCGTAGATCATCCCGTTTTTCGAATAGTTGAGATCCCCAGGCAGGCCGAACACCACTTCTGCCGAGCCCGTCAGATAGTCGCCGACCTGGCTGGTAAAGCTCGCCATCAAAGCCAAGCCCAGCGGCACGTTGCTGACATTGGCCGGGGCAAGGCTCGGATTGAGCCGGTCGGTCACATGGACATCGAGCCGCGGCACCATGAGGCAGGAGTAGATGAGCGTTGCGCCGAGGAACCAGTTGATCCAGGCGCGCCAGTCCTGATTGAACGCAAGGGTCAGGGCGGACAAGCCCAGCCCCATTACCATCACCACCTGGAGCAGGCTCTTGTAGCCCCCGTTGCCGGTCCAGGCGGCGACTGCCTGGAAGACGTTGACCAGATAGTCCCCGCCGCCGACCGTGAAAATCTCGACCATGTCTGTTGTCCCGCCTGGATGTGGTTGGCCCGGTCAGTGGGTGAGGGCGCGGCTCTGGACGCCGCGCGACCAGTCCAGCGATGCGACCATTCCGGGCGACATCGAGGCAGCCAGCACGTTCTCGATGAACGCCGTCTTCTCAATGATCTGCAGCACTGCATTGACCTTGAGATGCGTGTTGGCTTGCCGGTCAGCGAGAGCCTGACGCACGACATTGACCTGATTCTGCCACATCGCGATCTTGGCTTCGTCGGCTCCGATGAAGCTCGACATCGAGCGGCCCGCCTCGCTCACGATCCGGTCGAGCACGGCAAACAGCAGGTCGACACTGGCGATCTCGGCCAGGGTCTCCCGGTCGTCGGTCGGCATGCCCCGGCCATAGGCCGCCTGGACGGTTAGGATCTTGTAGAGCGGGATGGACGCGACTTGCAGCAGTTCCTTCTGCTCTTCGCTGATCGCGGTGTCGTCGCGGATGGCCTGAACCATACCGCCGATGAGCGCCGCCACGCGCGGCCGCAGCGCTTTCGATGCCGGCAGGCTCAGCGACTTGAAGCCCGGGTTGAGGCACTTCTCCTGCTCGGCGCAGTCAAAGATGAGGACGTTGCCATTCGAGGTGCCATCCAGCAGCGAAGTCACGAGGGTGGACGATGCCTCACCGACTATCGGCACGAACTTGCCCGGCTCGTCGTCTTTGGGGGGCACGTAGATGATCGTGCCCAGCAGCGTCATCGCATATTCGGCGAGCTCTTCGTCGAACCGGCCGCCAGGCGAGAAGAACGCCGACTTCTTGAGGATCGTCCAGGTGTAGTTTCGCGCAACGCCGGGATTGACGTCATCGTATTTGCCCGAGCCTTGCGCGGTCGTGCTCGATCGCTGCCCCCGGGTGCCGCACCCATGCTTGGCCGCGGCATAGTCGGTGAAAATCCCTTCGGAGTTGCCGATCGCTTCGCAGATCGCCTTGTCGGCAAGGTCGCCCTTCGGCCAGATCCCGCCCACCAGACCCTGCGCCATCTCGCAGGAGTTGATGTTGAGGTTGTTCATGAGCTGAGCCTTCTGGCTGAACTCCTGCATGATCTTTGAGCATTCCGGGCAGACAGTGTCGATCGCCAGGCTGAAGGCAAAGCCGACAGCGTTGTTCGCGACTGCCTTCAGCATCGCGACGATCTCGCTCGCGTTGATGAAGCTGAAGGACCCGGCGAAGATGTCGATGCCGCCGCAACCGGCGCGGGCGCGCGGCAGCTGCAGATTGGCGATGTTGGTGGTCTTCTGCGGGAAGCGTGTCCAGACATTGCCGAGGCTATAATAGCCGGCAGACTGTCCCTGGAACGCGGTAGGTCCGTTGACGTTGGCAGCGCCCCCGACGTCGTTCAGAAACGAGTCCATCGAACTGCCGACGTCGGCCGATGCGCCAGACAGAGGGAGGGCGAAGGGGAGGGCGGCTGCAAGAAGCGCAGCGACGGCTCTTTTCATCCTAGTAGTCACGTCCAGCTTCCTTCGATGTGAGGAGGTAAATCCGGTCCTGAAGCTCGTCGGCGCTCATGACGCCGTAGCCGATCGGAATGGGGCGGCCGGTCCGCGCGTCCCAGAGCACGACCGCTGGCGTGATCTTGGGCTCGAGCCCCATGCGGCTGCGCTGGTTGGTCTCGACCGTGTAGTTCGGGAAATGCCGCGACGGGCCGCCATCGGTCGAAATCGCGCGCACCGCGATATGCCAGGTCGAGGCAACGCTCTGCACGATCGGCGACATGACTTCGCAAGCGCCGCAGCTCTGGGCGAAGAAGTAGAAGAGCCCGTAACGCTCGGAAAGCTGGGCCATCGCGGCGTTCCGTTCCGCGCTTCGCGAATCCTGCCACTGGCGCTTGCCAAGCGTCGAGACCGGGCGCTGCAGCGTGTAGTCGAGCTCGGGATCCTGCCAGATCGCCCGCTGCCAGACGTCGCTGAAGAGCGATGCCCGGTCGAGCTGGGCGCGCTGGAACCGAATATAGGCCGTCACATTTGCTGGCGTCGGCTCGAGGATCGCCTTGGCCTTCAGTTCGCGCAACGTCGCCGTGATCGCGTCAAGTTGGCTGGTCGCGCTGGACGTAGGTGCTGGCGAGGGCGAATTCTGCTCCGGCGTCTTGGGCCGCTCGCAGTAAAACCAGTATCCGAGCCGCCGTTCCTCGCAATAGAAGCTATCTTGGCGCTCGGCCGATTGTGCGCTGGGCGGCGCATCGGTCCGGCTTGCGACCGACTGGGCGGTCGCCGGAGACAACTGGCAAACGGAATTGGCAATCGCGCAGGCGGCAAGCAGCCACCACGCGGCCTTACTGGCGGGCGCGGGCATAGTAGTCCTCGATCTTCTGTTGGATGTCCTGGGTGGCCTGAAGCTCGTCAGGCAGCCGAGCAGCGTCGGTGAACTCGGCGTAGACCTCGCTGAAGTCCATTTTCGAGAGGTCGAGCCGGGCAAACTCGTCGATGGTGAAGCCCTGGCATTGCTCGGTCTTCGGCTTGCCCCAGGGCTTGTTTAGCTGCTGGCGGCCTTGCTCCTGCAGGATTCGCGAGAGCTTGGATTCAAAGCAGCAGTAGACCTTGCGCTTGGTCAGGCACACGCCAAGGAACGAGGACGAGCAATAGGTGCCGACGTAGGCGCACAGACCCTGCGCATCCTTCTGATGCAGCAGCATCTCCTCGCGGCTGCAGCCCAGCGCCACGAGTAGCTGGATGCCCGGGATAAGCGGGAAGCCCTTGCCCTTGCAGCAGTTGAGCACGCCGAAGACCTTGGACGAGCAGCTTTCCCGGGTCCCCTTGAACAGAGTGAGATTGTTCGGATCGAATTCGCGGCGCGCCTGGTTCATCGCGTTCAAGGCGACGGCCGCGTCCTTGAACTCGTCGTTAGCCTCGCGCTGGATGGTCTCGCACGAGCCATCGATGCAGTAGACATCACCGTCGCAGATGAACTGGCCGGTCGTTGCAGGCTGGTCTGGAACCGGGCAATCATAGACCCGCTCCCAGGTGCGGCAGGGCTCCCCCGCGAGGCAGTCTTCGCGCACCAGCTTGCAGCCCGGAGTGGCTTCAAGTGTCTGGCAGTCCTGTGCCTCGGTGAACTGCGCACAGCTGTAACTGCGGCTCCACGCCCAGCACGGCTGCGTCACGGCGATGCCATCGACGATGCGGGTCACCGGATCGCTGTCCGTGCACGTCTCGGTGTCCTGCTGGCACGAGGTATCAGCCGCAAGACCAGCACACTGGCTTTCATCGCGCGTGGTCGTGACGACGTTCTCGCCTGTCACCGTGTAGGGCGTGGCACCATCTACCGGCGCCGTGCAACTCACGAGATCGACCCTCAGATCGCCCGAGTTACAGCCCCAGTAGATCCCGAAATAAGGATCGCACAGGTTGACCGGATAGGACTGCGTGACCGTGCATTGCGGCGCGGGGTAGCGGTTGCAGTTGTAGACCGAAGCCGGATCGACCCCGCTGCCACCAACACAGTAGTAGCCGTAGACCTGCCGATGTTCGACACGCGCGGTCAACGTCACGGGGCAGGTCCGCGTTTCCTGTGTCGCCGTATAGCCGACATTGCAGGTCGCCATGTAGCGCGCCGCGGTTCCGCTGGCCGGAGGCAAGGGCACGCACCGCCCTTGTGAACCGCCGATGGCCATTCCGCTCGTATAGGCGAGCGGGTCATCGCTGATCACATTGCTGCGCGCGATCGTTGCGTCGAGATCCTGTGGCGCAAACCGGGCGCGCCGGTCCATCGAATCCCGCATGGCCTTGTAGCCTGTGTTGGTCGTCGCCTGGCTCGCCGCTTCGCGGCTCATCCGGTCAGGATCGTCGAAGTAACCCGACTGGCTCGGCGTGCCGCCGAAATTGGGAATGCGGCTCGCATCGGGGTTCGTCGTTGCCGCGCTTTGCGCCGAGGCTGCCTTGTCCCGCCCGAAAGCCTTGCCGTCGGCGTTGGCAGCATCGGTTGTGGTTTGGGCGTGGAGCGGGCCGACGGGGGCGAGCAGAAGCACGCCCACGCCAGCGAGAGAGAGGACCGATCGTTTCATGGAACCTGCCTTTCAAGACGGGCGAGGTGCTGGGCGGCGAGCAAAGCGCCGGGGCCGCCGCCGCGCGCGAAGGTCTCGAGCGCGTAAGCTGCGCTGACATTGCCGCTCATCCGGTCGTGCGGCGGAACTTGCGTCCGGCAGTCGAACCCGTCGCATAGATCGAAGTCGCTGCTGGTGACGACGTAAGTGGGAACCGCCTCGATCCCGAAGGCGCGGAACAGCCGCGGGTCGATGCCGACGCCGTCCAGCTGCTCGCCGGGCTTGGCAACTTTGGCCAATGCCGCCGTGAGAGCCTTGGCGCTGTTGCCGGGCAGCCCGCGCAAGGCAACAACACCGCCAGCCTTGGTCACGTCGTCGATCATCGCACGCAGCGCTGCAGGCGGCATCGATAGCGAAGCAAAGGCGATGAACCTCGGCGCCTCGCCCATGCCTTCGCTGGTCATGGCGCCGGCATCGGCCACCATTCGGTCAAAATCGAATGTGCTGGCCTCACCAGGCTTCGTGTTTGCGGCGGCCTCACGCATGTAGCGGCGAGCGTGCGCCTCGGCCTCGTCGGAGCTGGTCCTCGCCTCCCGCGCGAGGGCTTCGGCTCTGGCGCGGGCATTGGCGGACAGCGCGTCGGCATCGGGGGCACCAGCACTGGCCCGCGCCCGGATAGCGGCCAGATCGAGGTCCGGTTCGGCCGTCTGCGCCGAGGCGCCAGCCAAAGCAGCAAGGCTGGAAAGCGATGCGACGACAAGAAGATGAGGAAGTTTGTTCATAGCGCACAGCAATTCCGCTTGCGCCAGACCAGGTAGCCCATGTCCTCGCCAATGGCGGGATAGACCTGGCCTGCCGACATGAAGGTGGTGGAGGCACCAATGGGCGCGCAGGCATAGCGGCCCTTGGTCTGCGGATTGGGATTGGTGGCCTGGAAGCGGTACTGCTGCTTGCGCATCACCGGCATCAGGTACTTGCCGCAAAGCCCTTTGCTGCCCATCGTCCCCCAGGCAACGAGCTCGCGGTGGAGCTTGTAGGAGAAGCGGGCGAGTGCGAGCCGCGAGGCCTGGACATGGCCAATCGTTGCCGAGACATTGCCGTTGAGCGGATACATCGTGCCCTGGCAGCCCGCGCACCAGAACAGCTCATCGGTCGGCAGCTTGCCTGTTGCCGCCACGCAGTCCGCTGCACAGGCGGCAAGCGCCAAGGGATTGGCGAAGAGGACCGCCTCGGGATTGATGATCGCGGTTAGCTCGCTGTCCTGCCAGAGCGGATCAATCTCGGTGATGTAGAGGATGTCGATCGAGCCGGACTCGAGGCACAGGAAATCGGCGACGATCTCCATCCAGTAGATCAGCGGATAGGCATACCAGTGGACATGCCACTGCGAATTGTACTGGGTGTTGCCGCCAACCGCCGATGGCCCCGCCATCGACTTGAAGCCGATGTCGAAACCCGGATCGAGCTTCATCCCGCCGAGATTGACGAAGCACCATGGCTTCATGCTGACGTCGGCAAGCCGCACCGGCTCCCAGAACCCCATGGCGATGCCGGGCCGCAAACCGCAGAGGCAAACGGGGAGAGCCGGATTGCTGGTATCGGGACGGCTCGACGGCCAGATCTTCAGGCCACCGATCGAGATCGGAAACAGGCACGACCAGCAGATGTCCGTGATCGGATTGACGAACTTGCCAGTGCAGCGCCCGGGGCCGGCCGCAGCCTGGGCAGGAGCACTGGACACGACGCTCAGGCTGGTGAGCAGAAGTGCTCCGCAAAGCCATGACAGAAGGCGTTTTTTCTTGCTCATGACGGCGCACGCTCCTTGAGAGGCACGGGCTGTTCGGTGATGATGAGCGCGCGGCCCTGCTGCTCGACGGTTGCGGGCACCGCGCGAATGCCGAAGTGTTTCACCAGCGTGCCGCCCTGATCGAAGTAGAAGCGCCGCTGACGGGCCTTCATGAGTTCGAGCGGCGCACCGGCTACGAGGATGAGCTTCGCCTTGGTGCTGGCAAAGCGGCGGGTGGCCCAGGCGAGCTGCGCCGGGTCGTCCCCGTCGATAAAGACGAGGGGTGCGCGCAGCGGCACGGTATCCAGAGGATTGACCCGCGTGCCTGCGGCAATGATGACCCGGCCCTTGTCGTCGGCAATATCGCGCGGGGCGGTGATCGTCGGATCGAAGCGCCAGCTGCGCAGCGCCGAGGCGAGGGTAACGCCAGCAACAGGCTCTGGCCGGTTGACCCGGGCGGTTGTCCGTCGCTTCAGCTCTTCGTTGAGACGGGCCGTTTCGCCGGTCTTATCAAGCCGGGTGAGCCTGGCATGGATCTGCTGAAGCAGGTCCGGTTCGATGACCGGCCATACCGCGCCGTGCTGGCCGTAATCGCGAGCCATTGCCTGTGGTGCGATGGCCAGCGCCAGCGCAGTGGTGCAAACCGGCAGAGTGAGGAGCCTCACAGGATTGGCCTCCCGACCCCGAGTATGCGCGTTCCACAGATCCAACCGATCGCGGCATAGCGACTGTCGAAGCCATCCTTGTGTTCGCTGGTGACGAAGTAGCAGCCTTTCGGCACGCGCCCCGTAGGTCCAAGCGCCAGCGCTTCGCCGAAGCGGCTCTCAAGCTTGGCTTTGGCCACGGCCTCACCGTTGACGAAGTAGATGCGGTTTTGCTCGGTGATGATGTCGCCCGGAACACCGCTCACACGCTTGCCGAACGGCTTGGGCTTCGCCCCGAAATGCTTGACCAGCAAAGGCGAGGTGGGCGGGTCGAACAGGATGATGTCCCCGCGATGCACGGGTGCCCCCCGCGTGACCCAGATGGCCCAGTAGGGCAGGCTGGGGCTCACATTGATCATGAGCGCATGGCCCTGCGCGAAGGCGGCAAGCGAGGAGAGCGCCAATGCCCCGGCGCCGAGCCCGCCCCAAAGCACGAGCCGGCGCGCCGATGCTGAGCGGATCAAGAGATCAGCGGGCTGCATCGGGAAGGGCTCCCATGCGGCGCACGACGTCGGCACGCACAGACCCGGTCAGGTCCGGCGTGCTCCCGGCGACCACTGCTTCGGCAACCAGAACTGTCCGGCCTTCGCGGCCGAGCTTCTGTACCGAGGCTTCCACGGCCTTGAGGTAGGCCTGGACGCGCAGTCTGGTTTCTTCAGGCGGCCGACCGGCACGCGCTTCGGCTTCGATGAAGTCGCCCATGATCCGGCTCAGCTGGACCGTGACGACCTCGCGTTTTTCCAGGGTGAGCAGCTTGTCCGTCGCCCAGACACCCCACAGCACCTGACCGACCATGCCAGCGCCGACCAGGACAGCGGTGAGATTGATCGCTGAAAGCCGCCCCCGCAGACTCGATGTTGCCAGAATGTTCTTCATAGCTTTTCTCCCGAAAGTTCGCGGTCGAGATCGCGGATGAAGCGCGGCATGCGCCACACGACGACGAGCGTCGCGAGACCGATCAGAACGAACTTGCACTGGCCGAGGAAGGTCACGCGCCGTGCGAGGTCGGCCGCCAGGAAGCGGTCACCGAGATTGGCGACATGGGCGAAGAAGGCATCGGGATTGCCGCCCGACAACAGCAGGAAGAACAGCAGCGGCAGGCCCAGTGCCATCAGGTAGGATGAGCCGAGAAACAGGCAGCCGCGAATCAGAATGTAGCAGCCATCGGCCATGCGCGAGCGCAAGGTCTGGACTGGCTGGCTGACGGGCTGTTCGTCTTCGGACGGGTCGGTCCGGTCGAACGGGGTGACGAGGTGGAGAGGCATGGAGATAGGGATCCTTTGGTGATGGGGTGTCAGCGGTTGGGATGAGCGATGCGCTCGATGGCATCGGCGAGCTGGTGCCCGCGCGCGATCTCGGCATCGATGGCGGCAAAGGTCTGGGGCGAACTCGAGAAGAGCGTTGCCGAATAGTCATCGAGCACGAGCCGCCCGATCGCCTCGGTCTCCGGCCCCTTGATGAACACCTCGGAATAGTCGCTCCCGGAGCGCTTGAGACTGCGGATCAGCGTCTCGGTGCGATCGTCCATATCGAGGCGCTTGCTCGCCTTGAAATCGGCGATCGTCTCGGGCTTCTGCTGGAGGATCAGCATCCAGTCGCTGTTTTCGAGCGCCGCTGTCGCCCCGTCGGACTTGTAGTAGTCGTTGAGCGACTGGGTTGCGGTCGCCAGCGCACCGCCATATTTGCGGCAGGTGCGGGCGTAGGTTTCGACGAATTCACCCATCGAGCCGCCCTTCAGCATCGACCAGGCTTCATCGATCAGCAGGAGCTTGCGCAGCGACCGCGGGCTTCGCGTCATCGCCTGGCTGGTCATGAACATGATCGCGGAGAGCACCACGCTGCGCAGATCCTCACGGCTCGCGAGGTCCGACATCTCGAAGACGGTGAAGTCGGCATCGAGGTCGAGGCTTGCCTGGCCTTCGAAGAAGGCCCCGTAGGTCCCGCCCGCCATGTAGGGGGCAAGCGCAGTCGCAATGTCTGAGGCGGTGTCATGCCCAAGACTGGCCAGCATCTCGCCAACTGTGGTGACCGTCGCAGCGGCACCATGTTCCGCCCAGACGAGATTGACCGCCCGGTCGATAAGCCCGCGCTCGGTATCGGTCAGCTTCGCGCTGTGGCGAGCCATTTGCCCGACAATCGCCTTGATCATCCCGAAGCAGTCGAGACGATAGTCCTCGTCCTCGGCCGCTCGGGTCCCATCGATCATCGAAAACGGGTTGAGGCAAAAGCCCGCTTTCATCGTGAACTCGACAAAGCGGCCGCCCTGCAGCTTGACCGAATGCTCGAAGCTGCGGCCGTCGTCGATCACGACCACTTGCGCGCCGGCACCGCGCAGGGCAGCGCACATCTCCTGGAGCAGCACCGATTTGCCCGATCCCGACTTGCCGCAGATCGCGACATTGTGGTTGCCCGCCTCGTTCTCGAACGGCGACCAGAAGAAGGGCTGGCCGCGCCGCCCGACGAACAGCAGGTGAGGTTGAGCGCTTCCAAGATACTCACCCTGCATCGGTGCGATATTGGCGGCAGTGGTCGACAGGACGGTCTTGAACCGCTTCAGCCGCTCCATGTCGGCCCCGAGCCCGTCGGCTAGCGTCAACGGCATCGCCGCGAGAAGTCCCTGGAGCTGGAGATAGCGCTCGTCGGTGAGATCCCAGCCCGCGGCCTTGTAGATCGACTTGATCGCGCGTTCGTGGCGATCGCCTTGCCCTGCCGGCGAATAGGTCGTCACGCCGTAGAACACCCGCACGAGGCGGCGGCCTTCCTGGAGCTCGGCCTGAACGTGTTGCCACTCGGCGGCCTGTTCCCCGATCCGGGGCAGGAACCTGGCGCTGCGGGTCCCGGCGAGGCTGGTCGTTCGCATGAACTTGAAGCCGGCCTTTGCCGATGCCGCTTCCTGGTCCGGATAGACGAGACAGAGCATTGTGGCGGCCGGGCAGGGGAAGCGCAGCTTGTCGGTGAAAAGGTCGCCGATCAGCCGCGCGCATTCCCACGGGGCCCAACGCGATGGCATGTTGCGCACGGCAAAATGCCGGACGTCGAAGGCATCAGGATAGACCGTCCCGATCTCGGGTACGCCGTCGTTAACCTTGCCGGTCGGACGAAAGCGCTCGGTCACGAGCCGCATGCGATCTTCAGCCACGACCAGTTCGATGTCGTGGCGGATCGCCTGGGAGGCGATTGGATCGTTCGGATTGTAAGGCACCGCATCGTCCTGCGGGGCGGTGGTCGGCGAGGTCAGATCATCGATGACAGCGATCAGCGCTTCCGGCCCGACTTCGACCACGCCGAGGTTGAGCGACTTCAGCATCGCCATCAGGCCCTCGCGGGTCTGCTTGAGATCCTCGTTGCTGACCGACTTGGACGTCGGCACGCCGACCGAGACGATGACCTGGTGATGCCGCGCATGGAAGGGCGCGTCCGGCGAGCCGGATTCCCAGACGAGCGAATAGAGCCGCCGGGCCCGGTGCCGGGCAATCGCCTCGTACACGCCGCCCTGGATGTAGCGTGGGGCGAACCACGGGGCGATGATCCTGCTGATGCGCGGACTTGCAAGGTGGAGCACCTGCAGGCAGGCGCCCGCTGGCAGGCCTTCCGAGAAGAACTGTCCCAGGATTTCCCCGGTGCGCTCGTCGGCTCCGATCAGCGGCGTAACCGAAAGGACAAAGCCCTTCGAGCGTGCGTTGAAGTAAAGGCGGGTTGCCGGATCGTAGACCCGGTAGGGGAGCCAGTCGGAGAGCATGTCGACCATGAGCTGCGGACGGGCCTTCTCGGCGCGCTCGACATCCCCCAGCAGTCCGCTGAGCAACCGATCGACGACGGACTTGAGTTGCTCGGCCATCACTTGGGCTCCTTGGGCTGCGCGGTGCTGTCGGTCGGCAGAGCGCCGTTCCGGATTGCTGGGCGGATTGCGGCCTTTGCGGCTTCAATCGCCGCCGCGCTCGGGAACACCGGAGCGCTCTGCCCCGCCTCAGGCCGAGGGGCTCGATCACGCGGGGGAGGCGACGTGTCGAACCCCTCGACCGCCGGTGCCTTGGCACCGGCAACGGCCTCGCGCGCCGTGGAGGGGAGGACCAGCGGCGAGGCATCCGAAGTTTCAGTGAGCAAATTGGGGGCTTCTGCGGCCAGGGGTTGGACGGCCCTGGTTTCGGCAGTGTCGGCAGACGAGAAGGGCGACAGGTCGTCAGAGGCGTCGTTGTGTCTGTCCGCGCCAGCTTGTGATGCGACTGCCTGAGCAGCCTTCAGTTGCCGACGCACCTGGCGCATCAGGGTTCCGCCCTGATCCTCGCCCGGCTTGCGGCGCAGCTCGGTGGCCCAGCGCGGATTTTCGACAACCGTCCAGGCGACCGCTTCGTCGTGCAGTGTCCCAGCTTCATCGACATGGGCGGGGAAGACGACGCGCAAGGTGCGTTCCGCCGTGCGGGCAGTGTCGGCATCCACGACGCCAGATCTCTGCCGCACGCCTGATTGCGTGAGCACTTCAGCTGACGGATTACCGGTCGCCTTGGCATCGATCACATGGGTCGGTGCGCAGCCGCCCTTCGGAGCGCGGCAGGTGAAATCGCCCTCCACATTGGTGCCGAACGTGGCGCAGCCAGTGGCAAGCCCAGACAAGCAGGCGCAGGCAAGGAGACGTGTCGAAAACCGCATGGGACTATCCTTTGGGAGCAGGGGTGGGGGCCTGGATGCGGGCAGGGCGCAGGAACTCCCGGAGCACGGCGGCAGGCCGGAAGCCCTCGAGAACAGCGCCGTCGGCGGGGCGTACGATTACAGGCGTGCCGCCAAAGCCGTGTGCCCGGGCAAAGGCCTCATTGGCATCGAGCCCGCTCGTGTCGCAGGGTTTGGGATTGGCGAGCGCCAGACCCGAATAGGCCATGTGCAGCGCCAGCTCAGGCCGCGGCGAGCACAGCACCCGTTCGGCATCGCGCCGGCTGTCCGCTCCGAAAATCGAGATCGGCCGCTCTTCGACCCGTGCCCCGATCGCCTTCAGCTCTGCCTCGAGTTTCTTGCAGTAACCGCAGTGGAAGTCCGAGAAGACGACGACGCGCGGACCATTGGCAGGCCCCCAGGTGATCGCGCCTTTGGCCGGAAGGTCGCCGAGCGGGACATGGCGCGGCGGGGTGTTTCGAGCTGACGCTGCAGCGGGTGTCGGATCGCCTTCTGCTTGCGTCTCGACATTGCTGCGCCGTGCTGCCCCCGCCGCAAGCAGGTCCGGATTGAGGGCGAGCAACCGGGCAGCCGTCAGATCCTGACGGGCTTCCATGTCGTAGACACGGCCGATCACCAGATATTTGGCGGACCGGTCGACGTAGAAGAGCGTCGATTTGGACGCGACTTCGCACAGACCGCCAAGGCCCTTGCAGTTGATCGCGTCGATCGGCGTCTTGGGCAGGCGCAGCTTGAGTGCTTCGCGCACCTTCGCGGTGTCTGGAGCAGCAGCAGAGGCTGCAAGGCTTGCCACACCCCATCCGGTCACAGCCGACACGGCGATGATTGCCGCCAGCCCAGCTCCGGCGCGCAACCAGGGGCGCCGACGGTTGTCCTGCTTGAGGAGAGTATTTTCGATCATTGGGAGTTCCTCACGTAGACGCCGTCGAGGAACACGATCTCGACATCGATGCCGGTCGGCATCTCGACGACGGGTTGGTACTGTTCGGCGCGCTCGATCAGGTATTTGCTGACCGTGTCGGCAGCATCGGCGGCGCCCTGGCCAAGCCCGCCGCCGAGGATGTCGCCGGCCGAAAGCTTGGAGCGACTGCCGTCGGCGTTGGTCGTGACGCCTGAGAAGACGCTGTTGGCATTGGCGGAGAAGCCGCGCCCGAACCCGCCGACGATCCCGGCCAGCAGCGCTTGGCTGACGAGGCTGCCTTCGCGGCTCACGACGCGGCCGCGGACCCCGGACTTGCCGGCGAAGCTGATGAAGCCTTTGACCTCACTCACCGCGACCCGGCCGCCGGGCTGATCGCAGGTCATGCGGGCGAGTTTCACATAGACCTTCTCGCTGCTGAGATCGCCGCGCGCCGCGCCGTTCACCACGCAGCCCTGGATCCGGGTGGTGAGAACCTTCCCGTTCTGCATGACCGATCGGGCTGGACCGGTGATCCTGAGGACCACGGGCAGCGGATCGGTCTGGCTGACGACGCCTGCCGAGGCATCGACGCCGACAATCACCCGGGCCGAAGCGTAGGAATTGGGGGGCAGGTAATCCGGCGAATCTTCGACGACGACCGGGGGCGCCTCGGGGCGGCCCACTCTGAGGCCGTTTGTCCCAGCCTTGTCGGTGCTGAAGCTCATCAGCTTCACCTCGCCCGGTGAAGGGATCATGCCGCCTTGCGGCTCACCCCCTGCGGACACACCGCCTGGCTGGGACGAACGGGCTCGCGCGTCATAGCCGCCCGCCTGCGGCCCATAGGCCGGTGGCGGTACAGCGGATGCCGTCGTCGCGGGCTGCGCGGCGAGCCGTGTCTTCAACTCAGCGTTCTCTGCAGAAATGGCATCAATCGCGGCCTGTCCATCGACCCGCATGGCCTGGTTCTCGGCCTTGAGAGCCGCCAGCTGCGCTTCAATCTCCGTCCGCGGGATGCTCCCATCCTTCAGCGCCTTCTGTTCGCGGGTGACGGCATCGAGCCGGTTGCCGTAGGTCGCGACGAATTCGCGCTGGGACAGATCGCGGTTGACGAGGCCTGCCGTGTCGATCGTCTGCGCCGCATTGGGATCGCCGGTCTTGGGCTTGTCATCGCCGCCAAGAATGAACCAGCTACCGCCAAGGAGTGCGAGTGCTCCCAGCGACCCCAGCAGCAGCTTCTGCCGGCGCGCGGTGCGGGCGTTGAGTCCGGAAAGTTCGGACGGCGCGGCGCTCTCGGCCTGCAGAGGGGACGTGCTCGTATTGGCTGCATCAGTCATGACCGGTCTCCCCGCTTGCGCCGACAACAAAGGCCGTGGTGCTGGCCCCGGGTTCGAGCTTCGGTTCGGCGATCGAAAGCGCGAGCGTGTCGCGGGGTGCGAGATCGCGCTCGGCGAGCGTCACGGGTTTCGATCCGCGATTGTGGATGCGGACGACCTTCCCGGTGAGGCTGGCACCGCGATAATCTGCGATGAGCTGGATCTCGAGATCGCCGACCCGGGCGGGCATGGCCGCCCTTTGCCGGACCTCAAAGCCGTCGACAGTCCGGTCATTGGCCATCGCCTGGATGAGCCTGACGGCGCTTGTTTCGAGCGGCGTCTCGTTCTCCCAATCCGCGGCGCGGTTCTTCGCGATCGCCGGGTTGGTCACGAAGATCTGCGCCGCCGGGATCTGCTCGACCCGGCACGCGATCTTGTAAACAAAGCCCTTCTTGGTAGTGGCGAAGAAGCTGATGGACCGGGCCGCGTAAGTTTCCGGCACCGACACGTAAATGTCGCCGCGCACCGGCTCGTTGGTCACGGCAAAGTCGTTGTACGGCGTGCCGGTCGAGATCTTGGAGACGCTGGCGAACTGGTCGTCGACCAATGCGAAGCGGGTCAGTTCGCGCGCCGAAACGCTGCATTCGATCGCGGCGCCATCGGCGGCCTGCTTGAACTGGTCGGCCGCATGGGCAGCCTCGGCTGTTACGGCAAGCAGCGCCGCCGCGCTCAGAAGTAGGACTCGTGCGTGGGCCGCTGATCGGTAAGCCATCACTGGGCCTCCTTCGATTTGTCCTGTGGGGGGAGCTGGGCGAAGCCAGCCAGCGCCAGGCGCAGGCCGCTGTAAGTCCAGCTGAAGCGGAAGCGGCGCTCGTCACTCGCAATCACCTGCGCGCCGACAAACGTCTTGAGCGTGCCCGTAACATCCGAGGTGAGGCCCTTGGGATCGACAGTCATCGACCGGATCACGAATGCCTGGGTGACATCCGAGCCCCGCTGCTCTTCGACGATCCGGACGAGCTCGGCCTTGAGGCGGCCATAGCTTGCAGGATCAGCGAGCTTCAGGATCTCGTTCATCCAGTAATCGAGGCCTTCCGGACTGCGATTGAGAAGAACAAGGGCCGCATCGCGGGTGACGAGCTCAAGATAATCGGCCTCGACCCCGGCACTGCTCAAGGTGAGCGTTTTGGGGACGGTCGGAACCAGCACCACTTCGCGGTCCCGGGTAGCGGCAAGGCTCCCAGCGATGACCAATGCGAGGCCAAGGCCCGCGCTGGTCAGCGCAAAGAGGTTTCGCTGGCGTAGCAGCGATTGCTGACGTTCGTGGGATATGTCGGAAAACATGGGCTTCCCCTCAACCGGCAAGCAGTCGGCAGTGAGAAGGCGGCGTTGCCTTGAGACCCAGAAATCCTGCAGGCAGATACCAGTATGCGGCATGGGCTACCCAGGAACTGGCGCGTCCTGCTTTTGCCTTTCGCAATGCGAACCAGGCGCCGAAGGCGACTATGATGCCGATAAAGATATGCTGGGTGAGGATCCCCCAGGTGAAGGGGGCCAGCATTCCCGCGAACTCGTCGATGGTCCAAAAGCCGATAAGCTCCGGGTCATCGAGCCGTCGAGGAATGATGTATGGGTCTGCCATGGCGACGCCGCCTTCTCTTGCCGCGCTCAGATGACCGCGGTCACGACCGAGGTGACGATCGGAACACCCGTGCCGACACCGATGCCGACACCAACCGGAACGGCGACCTGGCCGAGCGAAAAACGCCCGGATGCCAGACCGATCAGGCCGCCAGCGAGGCTGAGAACCGTGATGATCTTGCCGCCCGAGCCTTCCAGAAAGTCCGTGAACTTCGTGAGGGCAGGGGTGAAGGTCGTGTCAGCGCCGGCATAGGCGGCGCTCGCCGCAAGCGCCGCGATTGCGACCGGGATGGCAATGTTGAGGGCACTGCCAAGTTTCTTTGGGCCGAGACCCGTGGCGCTGGCGCGCCGGGGGTGGGTGAGAGACTGCATGTGAAGCTCCGGTTGGAGGGGTTGTCACAGCGTACTTGCGTTCGCTGTGTGTTCCACATGCATCTAGGAAATGTTTGTAGGAAAGTGTCGAGCGGGAATCCCGCCTGGATGTGGAAGGATGCGGACGCAACTTTTGCAGTCCGACGCTCCAAACCAGCGATAACGACGCTAAACCAGTTATTTTATGTCGGTAGATACCGCCGCAGCTGACGGGATTCGGCGACGACTCGGGTAGAGGAACTGAGTCGCCTCTAAACGAGACGTTCCTCGTCTGTTCTTTTTATTTTCCTACATGGGATACTTCGCGTTATGCCTGCGAGTCGCACCAGTGCAGAAGCTAGGAGACAACCATGTACCATCCAACCGCCGCCGCCAGACCGGCCAATGAAAGCCTGGCCCGCGTCCTTGCCCATGCGATCGAAGCCGCTGGCAAACCTCGCCACCGGATTGCCAATGAATGCGGGATGCACCGCGAGACTCTGCTTCGCGTAGCGCGTGGCGAGCGGCCTATCGGGCTCGACGAAGCGGCACTTGTGCTCGCCGCCTGTGGAGCGCACCCCCGTGCAACCATGATCCTTGCTCTTGCCGGGCAAGAAGAGCTCGCCTGCGAGTGGATGCATGGCGAGATGGGCGAATTTCTCGAAGAGTTCTTCACCAGCCTGCCCGTCCATCTGCAGCGGACCCTGGGACGCCGGATTGAGGATCTGCGGCCTCGGTGGGCTAACGGCACCTCACAGCTCGTGGCGCGAATGCTTGCCAAGCACATCGATGATTTTGTGGGCCGCGACATCGCGATGTCGCTGTCCCGATAAATCCTTGAGTTCGGAGGGGACCGAACCTTGCGAATGAGAACAGCAATGCCGCATGCAACACAAGATGAAATGCACACGCCTCAACCGCCCGAAGCAGCGCCGCAGGCACGGCTTCTACGCCTGCCAGAAGTCATTGCCCGCGTAGGGCTGCGCCGTTCTGCCATCTATCAACGCATGAGCGATGGGCGGTTTCCGCGGTCGCGATCGCTAGGCCCTAAATGCGCAGTTTGGGTCGAGGCCGAAATTGATGAGTGGATCCGCTCAGTATCGCAGATGCCATGATAACTATCTTTTGGCCGTTCTCTCGGGACCGCGCCTATCTGAGGTTCTCGGTGATCGATGTGAGTTTCGTCGCGACATTCCTTCCGTCGCGACCTTCCTTGACATCGAATTCCCAACGCTGCCCTTTGACGATTTCGTCAAATCCGGCCTGCCGTACCTCTGAGATATGGAGGAACACCTTGGGCAGCTTGTCGTCGCGCGAAATGAACGCCCAGTTTCCGTCTGGTCCAACATATTTGACCGTGCCTGTTGGCATAGTGTGAACTATCCTTCCCTGGCGCAATCAATGCAGGTGGCCACGGCAGGATTTTGATCTAGTCTTGCAGGTGCAATGTCCTCGCCGCATTTCAGGCAGTAGCCGAATTCGTCTTCCTCGATCCGCCGCAGCGCTGCATCGATGGCCAATCGTTCATTCCGCCGCCGCCTGGCCTGCGCCAGCGCCATGGCCTGAACTTGCATCGCATCGATCCGCGAGAGTCTGCCCACGCTGTCCTGATCGAGCGTGACCGGTGCCCGATCAGCCGCAGACAGCTGGTCCTCAGTCAGAAGCTCGTCCCGCCGGGCGAACAGTTTCTGGCGGAAAGAGGCAAGATCGCGCGCCATCCTACCGCACGAGCAGCACCGGCACATGGACGGTGCGGATCATGGTGGTCGTCGTGCTGCCGACAATCAGGGTGCGGATCGGCGAGTGGCCATAGGCACCCATGACCAGCATCGCGCCGGGCGTTTGCTCGACTGCCTTTGCAATCACCGCTTCGGCCTTGCCGCTTTCCAGCGTCGTTGTGACGTCCCGCCCCTCGCCAAGGCGGAGCACGGCGTCGCTCAGCGCACGTCGGTGGGCCTCATTGTCCGTATCGGCCATGACCACGTTTACCGGCATTCCGGTGAACAACGTGGACTCAACCAAGCGGCCGAGGGCGCGCTTGGCGGCCGGGCTGGCATCATAGGCAAACACAATGCTGCGTGGCTCAGCATACTCGCGCGAGGCGACGAGCACTGGCTTCCTGCTGGCGCGCACCACGCGCTCCAGCTTCGAGCCGATATGCCCGCTGGCAAATTCGTGGGATGCGCCGCGCTTGCCGATCACGACGACGCGCGCGCCCTCTTCGCGTTCGAGGATAGTCTCAATGATGCCACCATGGCGGTGCAGTGTGCGCACATCGAACGCCCCGCCTTCGCGCAAGCGCTTTTCGCCAGCGGCCAGCAGCAGGCGGCCGCGTTCGACTTTCAGCTTGGCATCGGCAGCTTCTATATTGACCAGCTCTTCCATGAGGCTGGTTTTGACCCCGAGACCGATAGCCCCTGACAAATCGCCGCGCGCAGCCACAGCGTCGCTGCGCTGAACGACGTGCAGCAGTTCGATCGGCATGGCAAGGCGCTTCGAAGCCCAGGCCGCCAGATCACAGACGCTGTCGGCGTAGCTCGAGGCGTCGATACAGGTGAGGACGTGTTCCATAGTCATGATCCTCTCAATGCGCGCCAAGTTGCGCTTCGGCACCCGGCTTGTCGTGTATGGCATAGCGATCGACCATAGAGGCGCTCGCCTCATTAAGCCCGACCACTTCGACTTCCGTGCCCTCGCGGCGGAACTTCAGGATCGCCTTGTCGAGTGTGCCGACTGCCGAAATGTCCCAGAAGTGGGCTTGTGATACGTCGATCACCACACGGTCCAGCACCTCCTTGAAATCGAACGCTTCGACAAAGCTCTCCGACGAAGCGAAGAAAACCTGGCCCGACACCATGTAGCGGCGCGTCAGACCATCGGCTGAAGCTTCCGATTCGACGGTGAAGATGCGTTTGACCTTGCTCGCGAAGAACAGACCCGAAAGGATCACGCCTGCCAGTACGCCTTGCGCCAGATCATGCGTCCACACCACGATCACAACGGTGACCACCATGACGACCGAGGACTGCCATGGATGGTGGCGGATGTCGCGGATCGAGGCCCACGAAAAGGTGCCGATCGAGACCATCACCATCACCGCCACCAGGGCGGCCATTGGGATGATGGCCACGAGCGATCCCAAGACGAGGATCAGGAACAGCAGGAAAGAGCCGGCAACGAAAGTCGATAGGCGGGTTTCGCCGCCGGACTTCACGTTGATCACCGACTGGCCGATCATTGCGCAACCACCCATGCCGCCCAGGAACCCGGTTAAGAAGTTGGCAATGCCTTGCCCCTTCATCTCGCGCTGCTTGTTTGACGGGGTGTCGGTGAGATCATCCACGATCTGCGCGGTCATCATCGACTCTAGCAAACCGACTGCCGCCATGGTCAGCGAATAGGGCAGGATGATTTGCAGGGTTTCCAACGTAAGCGGCACATCGGGGATCAGCCAGGCGGGCAGTGAGGAAGGCAGTTCGCCCATGTCGCCTACTGTGCGCACATCGAAACCGGTATAGTACACCAGCCCAGTGATCACGACGATTGCCACCAGCGGCGAAGGCACCGCCTTGGTGAGGTAGGGGAACAGGTAGATGATCGCTAGGCCACCCGCCACCAGCGCATAGGTCAGAATAGGAACGCCGGTCAGCTCTGGCAGCTGCGCCATGAAGATCAGGATCGCCAGCGCATTGACAAAGCCGGTGATGACCGAGCGCGAGACATATTGCATCAGCACGTTCAGCCGCAGGAAGCCGGCGATGACCTGGATCACGCCCATCAGGATGGTGGCAGCGAACAGATAGTCGACGCCGTGGTCGCGGATCAGCGGTAGAACCAGCACAGCGATTGCCGCAGTTGCTGCCGAGATCATGCCGGGTCGTCCGCCCACCAGTGAAATGATCACCGCGATTGAGAACGAGGCGTAGAGACCGACGCGGGGATCGACCCCGGCAATGATCGAGAAACCGATGGCTTCGGGGATGAGGGCGAGTGCCACGACAATCCCGGCCAGGATGTCGCCGCGCGGGTTCGAGAACCACTCGCGCTTCAGTGTTTCCAAATTCGTCATGGTTGACCTTATGCTTTTCCGACGCGTCGCATCCTCCGTGACGCTGAACCGGAAGGTCTTGCGTGGCGGGTTGCGGATCGGAAGGGAGAAAAAGGTTATCCCGGGGATAGGCGCCGGGCCGAGCCACTCGGCAAAACCGAGTCCGGCGGATATGGGATGCCCGTTACACAGGATCGCTTAGCGCTGCAAGTGCGAACAATATTGTGTCGGTCACGCGTGCTTGATGAATATGAACCGCGAACAAAGGGTCTCTGTGAAACGCAGGTGACAAAAGCTTAACTCGCACAAACTATTCTATCCGAATGACAGCTTACCTTCACGATGGCGATCTCAAGCTCCGTCAGAAAGTCCGCGCCATCGTTGTCAATGACAGCGGCCAGTTCCTGCTGGTTCGCCCGCACGGCTATCGTGATGGGGAATGGACTCTCGCGGGCGGAGGCGTTGAGCATGGCGAGACCATCCATCAGGCGATGCGACGCGAAATTGCAGAAGAACTTGGAATCGCGCTCGAAGAAGACCTGGAGCAACTGCCGGTGACCAACCGCTTTATCTATAGCGCAGCACACAAGGCCAAACGTGCGCTTGATCATGATGGGCAGGACGCTGCAATGTTTCTGGTGCGCTTGCCCGACAACACCCCACTAGCTTTGCAGGCAGAGGAAATTGCGGATGCGCGCTGGTTTGGTCGGGACGATGCTTTGAAGGCGTTCCCGGTGGCGACGCAACGTGAAGTGTTTGAGGCCTGCTTGTCGGCAGTGGCCGCTTAACCCATCATGGTCGCGATTCAGGCTGCCGCAATTCCGGCCTTCTCGGCTGGTGTTTAGGTCGGTTCGTTCCGGTCTTTCCGCTCGGAATAGCGATCGACCAGTTGCTCTGCGTGCGGCCGCAGAAGCACCGTGAAGCGCACCAGTTCCTCCACGACATCCACGATGCGATCGTAGTAGCTAGAAGGCTTCATCCGCCCCGCCTCGTCGAACTCCTCATAGGCTTTGGCGACGGAGGACTGGTTGGGAATGGTGAACATCCGCATCCAGCGCCCAAGAATGCGCAACGTGTTGACGCTGTTAAAGCTTTGCGATCCGGCGCTGACCTGCATCACCGCGAGCGTGCGGCCTTGGGTGGGACGCAGCCCCTTGTAGGCCAGCGGCAGATGATCGATCTGCGTCTTCATGATCCCGGTGATCTGGCCATGCCGTTCCGGGCTGCACCAGATCTGGCCTTCCGACCACAGCGAGTGTTCGCGCAGCTCATGCACGGCCGGGTGATCGTCGCCGTCGACCTGATCCGGCAAGGGTAGGTCGGAAGGATCATAGATACGCGTCTCGCAGCCGAAAAACTGCAGCAGCCGCGCGGCTTCCTCGACGACGAGACGCGAATAGGAGCGTTCGCGCAAAGAACCGTAAAGCAGCAATATGCGCGGCGGCGGATCGAGCTCGCCCAGGCCCAGTGCAGGACGGCGATGAGCATATTCGGGCTTGAGTGCAGGAAGCTGGCCTGGATCGGCAAGCGCGCGCAGACGAGGATACTCGGACATATTCAAACGAACTCCATCACGCCGTTCGCGGCGCAAAGAGAATGATGGCCGCGCCAAGGATGCAGACAGCGGCTCCGGTGAAATCCCAGCGGTCAGGCTGCTGGCGTTCGACGACCCAAAGCCAGGCCAGCGATGCGGCGATATAGACGCCGCCGTATACGGCATAAGCGCGTCCCGCCGCATCGGTCGGTGCCAGTGTAAGCAACCACGCGAAGATCACCAGTGAAGCCGTTCCCGGCGCGAGCCACCAGATCGATTTGCCTAGTCGGAGCCAAGCCCAGAAGGCAAAGCAGCCCGCGATCTCGAAGAAGGCGGCACCGACAAAAATACCGAGTGCGGGGGCAGAAATGATGTTCATCCCCGCGTGTCTGCCGGAACACTGTCCGGAAACCAGCGCCGTCCGAACCAGAAGGCAACGTTGACTAGCAGGATCAGCACCGGCACCTCGACCAGAGGGCCGATGACGGCAGCAAAGGCGACCGGAGAGGCAAGCCCGAACGCGGCAATAGCGACGGCAATCGCGAGCTCGAAGTTATTGCCAGCTGCGGTGAACGCCACTGCCGTGGTGCGCGGATAATCGCTGGCGATCAACTTGCCCATGAAGAAGCTGATGCTGAACTGGACCACGAAATAGATCGTCAACGGAATGGCGATGCGGATGGTGTCGCCGGGAAGTGTGAGGATTTCGCCGCCTTTCAGGCTGAACATCGCGGTGATGGTGAACAACAGCGCGACCAGGGTGATCGGTCCGATTTTGGGCAGGAAGGTGCGTTCATACCATTCATCGCCCCTGGCCTTCGCCAGCCATTTGCGGGTCAGGAATCCGGCAAGGAACGGGATGCCGAGATAGATCAGCACCGCCTCAGCAATCGTCCAGAAGCTGACATCGATGACGCTGCCTTTCAGCCCGAACAGGGGCGGCAGAAAAGCGAGGAAGAACCAGGCGTAGACGCTAAAGAACAGAATCTGGAAGATCGAGTTGAACGCCACCAGCGCGGCGACATACTGGTTGTCGCCCTTGGCCAGCTGGTTCCAAACGATGACCATGGCAATGCAGCGCGCAAGGCCGATCAGGATCAGGCCGGTCATATATTCCGGCTTGTCCGAGAGGAATATCACGGCCAGCGTAAACATCAGCACAGGCCCGATTATCCAGTTCTGGATCAGCGAGATCGCCAGCACCCGCTTGTCCTCGAACACACGTGGCAGTTCCTCATACCGCACGCGCGCGAGCGGGGGATACATCATCAAGATCAGGCCGATGGCGATGGGAATGTTGGTGCTGCCCCACGAAAGGCTATCGATGGCCTTAGGCAGGCCCTCGAACGTCGAACCCAGCCCGACGCCCAGCGCCATGGCGAGGAATATCCACAAGGTCAGATAGCGATCAAGGAACGACAAGCGTTCGCGCTTGGGCTGGGCGGTCATTGTCGTTCCTGCTTCAGCCGGCGACGCGATTGCCGGCGGCGTCGATGACCTGCTCGCCATCTTCCTTAGCGAAGGCGCCGCGCTGCTGCGCCGGGATCAGATCGAGTACCTCTTCGGAAGGGCGGCATAGCTTCACCCCGAGCGGTGAGACGACAAGCGGGCGGTTGATCAGGATGGGATGCGCCATCATCGCGTCGATCAGTTGTGCGTCACTAAGGTCCGCATTGCCTAGCCCCAGTTCGGCATAGGGCGTGCCCTTTTCGCGCAGCAGCGCGCGTGGGGCGATGTCGGCCCGTTCGATCAGGCTTTCGAGCAAGGCGCGCGACGGCGGCGTCTTGAGATATTCAACAACGTGCGGCTCGATGCCCGTATTGCGGATCATGGCCAGCGCGTTGCGCGAGGTGCCGCATTCGGGATTATGGTAGATGACGATATCGGTCATGCGCTTGCTCCGCTGCTAGCGCCTTCGGCCTTGCCGATTTCCTTGAGCTTCTGCTTCATCGCCATCTCGTCGATGCTGGCATGCGGCAATGTCAGGAACAGCGAGATGCGGTTAGTGAGGTAGCGCAAGGCCTGCAGAAAGGCGTCGCGCTGGCCTTCGCCCTCGACCGCCGCCGGATCTTCAATACCCCAGTGGGCGGTCATGGGATGGCCGATCCACACCGGGCAGGTCTCGCCAGCGGCGCTGTCGCAAACGGTGAAGATGAAATCGAATTCCGGCGAGCCGGGCTTGGAGAACTCGCTCCAGCTCTTCGAATACATACCGGTGGTGTCGTAGCCCATGCCGTTCAGCACCGAGAGCGCCATGGGATGAACCTCGCCCTTGGGCTGGCTGCCAGCGCTCCAGGCCTTGAACCGGCCTTCGCCAAGCTTGTTCATCACCGCTTCGCCCAGGATCGAGCGGGCGCTGTTGCCGGTGCAAAGGAACAGGACGTTGTAGATCTTGTCAGCCATTTGAAGCCTCAGGCGTCTTGGGGTTGGGATGGGTTACAGGCCAGATCGGCCATCAGATCGCCGCACATTTCCGGTGCGCCCTGGCAGCAGTCCTGCATCAGGAACAGGAGCAGACGGCGCATGCCCGGATAGTCGGCGCGGTAATGGATCAGGCGGCTTTCGCGCTCCGACTGGACCAGCCCGGCGCGTTCCAGCGTGGCAAGATGATGCGACATGGTGGATGGCGGCACGCCCTGATGTTCGGCGATGGCACCAGCGATCATTCCTTCGGGGCCAGCCTTGACCAGCATCCGGAACACCGAGAGCCGGGTTTCGTGAGCCAGGGCACCAAGCGCATCGACAGCCCAGACCTGTCCGTTGAGATCGTCCATTCAATCCACCTTTCGAGAATTATGGAAATAGTTCCCGCAAAGGCCAAGTCAATCGACATTTCTAAAATCGTCAAACCATTCGTCGGCGTTGATCTGCGTCAAAGCGCATATGCGGCTTACGGCATATGCAGGTCTTATGGATATGCGCATGAATGACCTGCTGACTGCTCTGTCGGAACCAACGCGCCTGCGTGCCCTGCAAATCATCTGGGATGGCGATGAGCATTGTGTGTGCGAGTTGATGCACCGCTTGGGCGCCACTCAGTCACGTATGTCGCGGCATATGGCGCGGCTCAAAGTGGCGGGCCTGCTGACCGACCGGCGCGACGCGCAATGGGTGCGCTATCGCCGCAATCCCGATCTCCCGGTCGCAACGGTGGCCATTGTTGATGCCATCCTTTCCGCACTGCCCGTTCCTGCTCCTGCCCAATGCCAGAAAAAGGCTGCCTGAAATGAATACCATTGCCGCAAGCTTGGGTCAGGCCCGCAAGTCGCAAGGGATATGGTTTGCCGGGATCGCCATCTTCGTGGCCGCGTGGTTTGTCATCTACAACCAGCTGCTGCCCTTTGCGCGGTGGCTGGTAGCGCAACTGGCGATCACCCCCGGCAGTCATCTTGCTTCGTCGGTCGAATTCTTCTTCTACGACACGCCCAAAGTGCTGATGTTGCTGACCTTGGTGGTGTTCGCGATGGGCGTGGTGCGCACCTTTTTCTCGCCCGAGCGCACCCGCGCCCTGCTGGCGGGCAAGCGCGAAGGGTTGGGCAACGTCGCCGCGGCGCATCTCGGCATTGTCACGCCATTCTGCTCCTGCTCGGCTGTGCCGCTGTTCGTCGGCTTCGTCTCGGCAGGCGTGCCGCTGGGCGTCACCTTCTCGTTCCTCATCGCCGCGCCCATGGTCAACGAGATCGCGCTGGGACTTCTGTTCGCGCTGGTGGGCTGGAAAGTGGCGCTGACCTACCTTGCCTTCGGGCTGTCCATTGCCATCGTGTCGGGCTGGGTCATCGGCCGCCTGCATCTGGAAGGCTGGCTCGAACCCTGGGTGCTTGGAGTCCGCGCGGGCGCAGTGGATCTGGAAGACGAACATCTCACCTGGGTTGACCGGTTCGAGGC
The DNA here is from genome assembly GCA_046314035.1 of Pseudorhizobium sp. Classification (GTDB taxonomy): domain Bacteria; phylum Pseudomonadota; class Alphaproteobacteria; order Rhizobiales; family Rhizobiaceae; genus Neorhizobium. The sequence goes on from JBKBXP010000001.1 coordinate 67,792, forward strand.
CGGTTGGGACGCGGTCAAGGAGATCGTTGGTAAGGTCTGGTACTGGATCATCGCGGGGATCGCCGCCGGTGCCTTCATCCACGGCTATGTGCCTGCTGAATTGCTTTCCAGCATCATGGGCGCGGATAGCTGGTGGTCGGTGCCTGCCGCAGTTCTTCTTGGCATCCCGATGTATTCCAATGCCGCCGGGATCATTCCGGTGATCGAGGCGCTGCTGGGCAAGGGCGCGGCACTCGGCACGGTCCTCGCCTTCATGATGTCGGTGATCGCGCTGTCGCTCCCCGAGATGATCATCCTGCGCAAGGTGCTCAGCCTCAAGCTCATCGCGGTGTTTGTTGCCGTGGTTGGCACTGGCATCCTTGGCGTGGGTTACCTGTTCAACGCTCTGTTCTCCTAAAAAGGATCCATCCCGTGAAAGACATCAAAGTGCTCGGCCCGGGCTGCAAGCGGTGCCAGACGACCGAAGACATGGTGAAGGCCGCCGCTGCCGCGCTGGGCATCGATGCGTCGGTCGAGAAGATCACCGACTACGCCGAGATGGCCAAGTACGGCATTGCTTCAACGCCGGGCATCGTGATCGACGGCAAGGTCGTCCATGCTGGCGGCTTGCCCAAGGAAGATGATCTCAAGCGCTGGCTGCAGGCCTGAGGGCGTGGACACCCACGACATTGTCATTATCGGTGGCGGCCAGATGGGGCTGTCGCTGGGCTACTATCTCCACCGGGCCAAGGCCGATTTCCTGATCCTCGATGCCGAAGATGGCCCCGGCGGTGCCTGGCGGCATGGCTGGGAATCGCTGCGGCTGTTTTCTCCGGCAGGCTACAGTTCGCTTCCGGGATGGTTGATGCCGCCGCCCGATCATGACGGCTACCCGACCCGTGACGATGTTCTGGACTATCTGTCCCGCTACGAAGAACGCTATCAATTGCCTGTTCGGCGCCCCGTCCAGGTGGCATCGGTCGAACGCGCCGGCGATCATCTTGAGATCGCCACCGGCTTGGGGAGATTTGCGGCAAGGCATGTGGTCAGCGCAACGGGTACGTGGTCGCATCCCTTTACTCCCGACATACCGGGCCGTGACCTGTTTCAGGGCGCCCAGGTCCATTCGGCCGACTATGTGCGGCCTGAGGACTTTGCCGGTCAGACGGTGCTAGTGGTCGGCGGCGGCAACAGCGGCGCGCAGATCATGGCCGAGGTCTCACCGATCGCCCGCGCGCTCTGGGTCACGACTCAAGACCCCCACTTCCTGCCAGACGATGTCGATGGCCGTGTCCTGTTCGAACGCGCCGTCGCGCGGATGAAAGCAGGACCGGGCGACACACCGGTCGGGGGGATTGGCGATATCGTGATGGTGCCGCCGGTCAGGGAGGCACGCGGCCGAGGCGATCTGACGAGCGTTCGGCCGTTCGTGCGGATGACATCAACCGGTGTTGTCTGGCCTGATCGCTCGGAGATGAGGGTCGATGCGATCATCTGGTGCACGGGCTTCAGGCCCGCGCTTGAGCATCTGCGTTCGCTCGACATTGTCGAAGCTGACGGGCGCGTGCTTGTCGAGGACCAGCGGTCAGTCAAAGAGTCGCGATTGTGGCTGGCAGGATATGGCGATTGGACCGGGCCGGGATCAGCGACGCTGATGGGCGCGGCGCGCACCGCTCGCGACCTAGCTTCAAGGATCGTGGAAGCGGAAGCGTTCGCGTCGCCCAGTTGATCGTCTGACAACCGATTCTCTAGCCACTTATTGCGGGTTGCCGGTGACGCGATGCGAGAACCAAGAAAAAATCTTGGTGGCGGCCAGTGCTACCTAGAGAGCTACCTAGAAGTCAGGCACCTAGCCGACACCGGGTTTGCCAAGCCGGTATCATGTTGATTTATAAAAGAAATTTGGTGGACGCACTTGGGCTCGAACCAAGGACCCGCTGATTAAGAGTCAGCTGCTCTACCAACTGAGCTATGCGTCCATTCCGGGAAGAGGAGAGCGGCTGCAGCGCCGCTTCCCCGTCGGGAGTGGCGCCGATAGCGGGCGCGAAAACGGAATGCAACAGGCTTTTTCAAAAAAGTGACATTACCAGCGCGCGCGGGTCGCATCCTGGCGGTTCTGGCGATCGATCGCGAACAGGATGCCGATTGCGAACATCACCGTCATCATCGACGACCCACCATGGCTGACCAGCGGGAGCGGAATGCCGGTCACCGGGGCCATGCCCATGACCATCAGAAGATTGATGGCGACGTAGAAGAAGATCGTCGCCGAAATGCCCGCTGCGGTCAGGCGTTCGAACTTGCTGGTTGCACGCGTGGCGACGCCGACC
>JBKBXP010000002.1:0-49600 GCA_046314035.1 Pseudorhizobium sp.
CATAGGGCTTCACGGAATCTGGACCGCAGAAACTGCGCGCCAGGAAGCCAAGGTGCAACTCGGTCGCGTGGCCCAGGGTGACAACCCCTCAGAAGAACGCCTGCTCGACCATCAGGCGCTCACCGTGAAGGAGTTGTGCGCCATGTATCTGAAGGATCTCGATGCGGGTCTTATCCTTGGGAAAGGCGGTCGGCCGAAAAAGGCAACGACCATCATCACCGACACTGGCCGAATTCACCGACACATCACGCCCCTCATCGGCAACCGGCGCGTCAAAGATCTCACGAAAACCGACATCACCAAGGTCATGAAGGACATTATGGCGGGCAAGACCGCTGTATCTGTCAAAACCAAAAAACTGCGTGGCAAGGCTGTAGTCACGGGCGGTGCCGGCACCGCCACACGAACGATCGGGCTTCTGGGCGGAATCTTCACCTACGCAATGGAAGCCGGGATCATAACGACCAATCCGGCACATGGCATCCGCAAGCCAAAGGACAATGTTCGTGACCGGCGGCTGACGGAAGCCGAATACAGGATTTTGGGCGAGATTCTTCGAACAACAGCCGAGAACCCAAAATTCACAATGACTGTCGATGTCATTCGTCAGATTGCACTTACCGGCTGCCGGCGAAGTGAAATAATCGGGCTCATGTGGCGCGAGGCCGATACCGACGCAAGCTGCCTGCGCCTGACGGACAGCAAGGAGGGTGCGTCCGTTCGCCCTGTTGGGCTTGCCGTCGTCGAATATCTGGAGGAGCGTCGAAAGACTGCGACGGGATCGTACGTCTTTCCTGGCCAGGACGAAGACAATGCATTTGGCAGCTTCCCAAACCATTGGAAACAGATTTTCAGAAACTCTCTACTCTCCGATGTAACCCCGCATGTCCTGCGCCACAGCTTCGCGAGTATCGCCAATGACCTTGGGTTTACCGAGGTCACAATTGCCGCATTGGTTGGCCACTCCAAGGGAACCGTTACGAGGAAATATATCCATACTCTCGATACAGCCCTGATCATGGCTGCCGACACAATTTCCGGCTACATTCAGGGACTACTTGATGGAATTGAATTCAAACAGACCGCCTATGCGCTTGATCGGGATTCCAGAAAAACTGCTCTCGCACTCTTCCTCCGCAATGCCGCCGGAGAGGATGCGCTGCAGCCTGACAGCCATCAACTCGCCGCTTAAAGGCGCATAGAATACGAGAGGACATCACGGGGAAAGCATCCCCCTGAGGCCGAGCCGTGGTCTAGGCCTACCCCTTCTGCGGGGATTCCCCTGGCTACGCAAAAACCCATAAGAATTCAATTCGGCTGCGATGACGCGAAACTGAATCGAGCGGGGTTCTCAGCCCGGCGACATCCGCACTCCGGTCCCAAAAGCGCCAAAGCGCGGATACCCGACGATGCCGAAACTCCGGACAGTTCCTAGGCTAGACACTTGCCCATATGTCGATTAGTCTCGACATATGGAATCAGATAACGCCATCCTCGCTTTCGCCGCGCTCGCGCAACCGACCCGCCTCGACGTGTTCCGTCTACTGATGGAGCATGAGCCGGATGGGTTGCCCGCAGGCGAGATCGCCCGCAGCTTAGATGTCCCCCACAATACGATGTCCACACATCTGGCGACGCTGACGCGCGCCAGCTTGATCGAGGCGGAGCGGCACAGCCGGTCGATCATCTACCGGGCAAGGCTCGACGCCGTTCGCGCGCTCGCCAGCTTTCTCGTCAAGGATTGCTGCGGCGGCCGCCCCGAAATCTGCGCGCCGTTGATCGCCGATTTATCACCTTGCTGTCCACCGCAAACCCTCTCCGCCAAGGAGGCCACCCATGACTAACCGCATCTACAATGTTCTGTTCCTGTGCACCGGCAACTCGGCGCGCTCGATCCTCGCGGAAAGCATCCTGAACAAGGATGGCGAGGGACGCTTTAGCGCCTTCTCTGCCGGATCGCAGCCCAAGGGGACGGTCAATCCCTTCGCGTTGAAGGTGCTGAAGAGCTTCGACTACCCCTCTGAAGGTTTCCGCTCGAAGGGTTGGGAGGAGTTTGCTGGACCTGATGCGCCTGTCATGGATTTCGTTTTCACGGTCTGCGATAACGCCGCCGGCGAAGCCTGCCCGGTGTGGCCAGGTCAGCCGATGACCGCCCACTGGGGGATCGAAGACCCTACTGCCGTCGATGGGCCGGACATTCAGAAGGAAGCCGCCTTCGTTACGGCCTTCCGCTACATGAAGAACCGCATCTCGGCCTTCACATCCCTGCCGGTTACGAGTCTCGATAGAGCATCGCTACGCACGAAGCTGACTGAGATCGGCCAGTCCGAAGGCGCGTCGTCTCCACGCAACAGCGCAGCGTGAGGCGGGCCATGGACGTCATCATCTATCATAACCCGGATTGCGGCACCTCGCGCAACACACTGGCAATGATCCGCAATGCGGGCGTCGAGCCGCATGTCATCGAATATCTGAAGACGCCGCTGTCGCGGGAGATGCTGATCCAACTCATCGCACGCATGGGCATCCCGGTGCGAGATTTGCTCCGTGAGAAAGGCACGCCCTATGCGGAACTGGGCCTTGGCGACCCGGCGCTCAGTGACGAGCAATTACTGGACGTTATGATGGCCCATCCCATCCTGATCAACCGGCCCATCGTCGTCAGCCCAAACGGCGTTCGGCTCTGCCGACCGTCCGAGGATGTGCTCGACCTGTTGCCGCCGCAGCGCGGCGAGTTCGTCAAGGAAGATGGCGAGCGGGTGATCGACGAACACGGCCGGCGTGTCGTAACGGCCTGAGGGAATTGTATGTCTACCTTCGAACGCTACCTCACCCTCTGGGTCGCATTGTGCATCGTCGTTGGCATCGCGCTCGGCCACTTGCTGCCGGGCGCATTTCAGGCCATCGGTGCGATGGAAATCGCCAGCGTCAACCTACCCGTCGCCGTGCTGATCTGGCTGATGGTCATCCCCATGCTGCTGAAAATCGACTTCGCGGCACTGGGCGAGGTCGGCCGCCACTGGCGCGGCATCGGCGTGACACTGTTCATCAACTGGGCAGTAAAACCGTTCTCGATGGCGCTGCTGGGCTGGCTGTTCATTGGCTGGCTGTTCCGGCCTTATCTGCCAGCGGATCAGATCGACAGCTACATTGCCGGCCTCATCATCCTCGCCGCAGCGCCGTGCACGGCCATGGTGTTCGTCTGGTCGAACCTGACCAGGGGCGAACCGCATTTCACATTGAGCCAAGTCGCCCTCAACGACGCCATCATGGTCGTCGCCTTCGCGCCCATCGTCGGCCTCCTGCTTGGCCTGTCAGCGATCACCGTGCCATGGGGCACGCTGGTCCTGTCTGTCGTGCTCTACATCGTCATCCCGGTCATCATCGCGCAAATCATCCGTCGCCGGGTGCTGGCGAGCGGCGGGCAGGCAGCGCTTGACCGCCTGCTTGCCAAGCTCGGCCCGGCCTCCCTTGTCGCCTTGCTGGCAACGCTGGTTCTGCTATTCGGATTTCAGGGCGAGCAGATCATCGCGCAGCCGGCAATTATCGGCCTGCTGGCTGTGCCGATCCTGATTCAGGTCTATTTCAATTCGGGGCTTGCCTATCTTCTCAACCGGATGGCCGGCGAGCAGCATTGCGTGGCTGGACCCTCTGCGCTGATCGGGGCATCGAACTTCTTCGAACTGGCGGTTGCTGCCGCCATTAGCCTGTTCGGCTTTCACTCGGGCGCGGCGCTCGCCACGGTGGTCGGCGTGCTGATCGAAGTGCCAGTGATGCTCTCAGTCGTCTGGATCGTGAACCGCTCCAAAGGCTGGTATGAGCGCGGCGGCAAAGTATCCAAGCTCGCGGAAGAGCAGCGTTGATGTCGGACGATCTTCCCAATCTCGATGCCGGTTGCGTTGATGTTCCGGGCATCGGCCGATTGCGTGCAACAACGCCGTCTACCCATCCGCCCCGCATTTTGCTGCTTTACGGCTCGCTCCGCGAGCGATCCTACAGCCGTTTCCTGACATTCGAGGCCGAGCGTCTGCTGAAACATTTCGGGGCGGAAACACGTATCTTCGACCCACACGGCCTGCCGTTGCCGGACGGGAGCGACGTCAATCATCCCAAGGTGCAGGAACTGCGCGAACTCTCGCTCTGGTCGGAGGGACAGGTATGGACCAGCCCGGAGCGTCACGGTGCGATGAGCGCGGTGATGAAGGCGCAGATCGACTGGATCCCCCTTTCGGTCGGCGCAGTGAGGCCGACGCAGGGCCGGACTCTCGCCGTCATGCAGGTCTCCGGCGGCTCGCAGAGCTTCAACGCCGTCAACCAGATGCGCGTGCTCGGCCGCTGGATGCGGATGGTCACGATTCCCAACCAGTCCTCCGCCGCCAAAGCCTTTCAGGAGTTCGACGAGGCAGGCCGGATGAAACCGTCGTCCTATTATGATCGAGTGGTCGACGTGATGGAGGAACTGATGAAGTTCACACTGCTGACGCGCGACGTCTCACCCTACCTGACCGACCGCTATTCCGAACGCAAGGAGAGCGGCGAGGCCCTAATGGGGCGGGTCAATCTGACGGCCGCGACCTGAACGCTTTAACATTCTGGCATAATTGCTCGCGAAATGACCAGTCTCTGAGGACATTGCTAGACTGGGTCGCGTCGCATCTCCGTGTGCGGGCAGGATATAGCCCGACGGCACCGGACGAGTTTCTGCACAGCCTGCCCCGCAACGCCCCCTTCAGAGTGAGAGTGCGGACGGGTTTTCCGTGACGGGTTGAGGGCTGGAAGAGAGGCTTCCGGCGCCCGTCGCGGAGATCATCCCGATGGCCAGACACGATCGCAGCCCCGTAGACGGTGGCGCGCGCAGCAACCTTTACGACGACATCACCAACAAGATCATCGCCGAGCTGGAGCAAGGGCGTCTGCCCTGGGTCCAGCCCTGCGGTGCGTCGCCCGACACTGCGCCGCTGGGCCTGCCGAGAAATGCTTCAACCGGCCGGTCCTATTCCGGCATCAATATTCTCATTCTCTGGGGCGCCGTCATTCAGCACGGCTTTCCCGGTCAGGCGTGGCTGACTTTCCGCCAGGCCCTTTCGCTTGGCGGCAATGTCAGGAAGGGCGAGCGCGGCACCACCGTCGTTTATGCTGACCGTTTCACCCCCGAGGACGAAAAGCGTCGTGCCCGCGAGACGGGTGAGGATGCACATGCCATACCGTTCCTGAAGCGGTTCACGGTCTTTAACGCCGCGCAATGCGATGGCCTGCCCGATGACATCACGGCAGTCGCGCCGCCACCGCCGCCGGGCCTGATCGAACCTCGGGTCGAGGCGCTGATCCGGGCCACCGGCATCGACTTCCGTATCGGTGGCAATCGCGCCTTCTATATGCCGTCCCTCGACTATGTGCAGGTGCCGCCTCCGCAAGCCTATTTCGAGCCGATCAACTGGCACAGGACGGCCCTGCACGAACTGGGTCACGCCAGCGGCCATCACAGCCGTCTCAACCGCGATCTGACCGGCTCGTTCGGCTCGAAGAAATACGCCTTCGAGGAAATGATTGCCGAGCAGACCGCGGCCTTCAGCTGCGCCGCGCTCGGGATCGTGCCGACCGTCCGCCATGCCGATTACATCGGGTCGTGGCTGGAGGTCATGCGCGAGGATTCCCACGCCATTGTCCGCGCAGCCTCGCAGGCTAGCAGGGCGGCAGACTGGCTGCTGTCGCATCTGCCAGACGAGGACACCGTGGAGCCGGATGCCAGCGTAACTGATCGGAGGGCTGCGGCATGATCCTCCTGACCGGCACACAGCGCGACCGCCTGCTGGCCAATGGTCGCCAGCGCAATCAGGATCACATCCCGGTCGTGAAGTTCTTCAACCCCCTCGGTGAAGGCGTCTGGCTCGCCACCGAACTGGATGAGGATGGCGACATCATGTTCGGCCTGGCCGATCTCGGCTATCCCGAACTGGGGTCGTGGGGCCTGGGCGAGATGCAGTCAGTCCGGCTGCCCTTCGGCATGGGCATCGAGCGCGATCTGCTGTTCACCGGGAATTTCCGGATCTCGGTCTGGGCCGAGGCCGCCCGCGAAACTGGCAGCATCCGCGCCGCTGAACGTCTGCTCTACCGCGTCGGCGCGAGCTTTTCCCGTACATCCGCCGATACGGAAAGCCGGAGTGCCTGATTTCCGGGGTTTCAGCTTCTGCGGCTGGCGTCGATCTCTTCAGAGGAAGAGGGCGGCGCTTCGCTTCGTGACGGGCTGATAGCCGGAGAGAGAGGCTCACCGGCGTCCGTCATGGAGTAACTGACATGGCCACTGCCGTTCAGAAGATCACCCTGGCGTCCTCGCGCGACATTCCCTTCAACAAGCTGGTGCTCAGCCAGTCCAACGTCCGGCGCGTCAAGGCCGGGATCTCGGTCGAGGAACTGGCCGAGTCCATCGCCCGGCGCGGCCTGATCCAGTCTCTGCATGTCCGCCCGGTCGTGGATGCCGAGGGCAAGGAAACCGGTATGTTCGAGGTGCCCGCCGGAGGTCGCCGCTTCCGCGCGCTAGAACTGCTGGTCAAGCAGAAGCGCCTCGCCAAGGTCGCGCCGGTTCCGTGCGTGGTGTCGGAGGCCAGCGCCGATGTGCTGATCGACGAGGTTTCGCTCGCCGAGAATATCGAACGCGCACCGCTGCATCCGCTTGACCAGTTCCGCGCTTTTCAGGCCATGCGCGAAAAGGGCATGACCGAGGAAGCCATCGCCGCTGCCTTCTTCGTGGATGCCAAGGTGGTCAAACAGCGCCTGCGGCTCGTTTCCGTTTCACCGGCCTTGCTCGATGTCTATGTCGAGGATGGCATGACGTTGGAACAGCTGATGGCCTTCAGCGTCAGTTCTGACCATGCCCGTCAGGAGCAGGTATGGGACGCGATCAAGGATGGCTGGCAGAAAGAACCCTACCACATCCGCCGCCTGCTGACCGAAACCACGGTCCGCGCCGCCGACAAGCGGGCGGTTTTCGTCGGCATTGCCGCCTATGAGGAGGCTGGCGGCTGCGTGCTGCGCGATCTCTTCCAGCAGGACGATGGTGGCTGGCTGCAAGATCCGGTGCTGCTCGACCGGCTGGTGGGCGAAAAACTGAAGGCCGGGGCCGAAGCCATCGCCGCCGAGGGCTGGAAGTGGATCGAGGTCGCCATCACCTTTCCTTACGGTCACGATCATGGCTTGCGCCAGATTGTCGGCACCACGGTCGATCTGACCGAAGAGGAACGCGCCACCCGCGAGGCATTGCGCGACGAATATGACCGGCTTGAAGCCGAATATGGCGAGGCGGATGAACTGCCTGACGAGATCGACGCCCGCCTCGGTGAGATCGAACAGGCGCTGCAAACCTTCGAGCGCCGCCCAATGACCTTCGAACCGGACCAGATCGGCATGGCGGGTGTCTTCATCAGCATCGACGCTGATGGCGGATTGCTGATCGAGCGCGGCTATGTTCGCGCCGAGGATGAAACGCCTGCGGAACCGGAGGCTGACATCGTTGACCCGGAAACCGGCGAGGTGATCCAGCGGGCAGAACCGGAGGTAAGCCGCATGCGTGCAGTCATCACGCTGGGCGGCCAGGCGGTCGACACTGAGGAGGAAGACGAGGCCGACACCATCAAGCCGCTGCCCGATCGTCTGATCAGCGAGCTGACCGCGCATCGCACGCTGGCACTGCGGGATGCGGTGGCAGTGAGCCCGCATGTCGCCATGACGGCACTGCTCCACCGGCTGGTCATGGATTGCTTCATGCCGCATTCCAGTCGCGGATGCCTGGAGGCGCAGGTCCGCGAGGTGCATCTGCCCGCACAAGCCGAGGATTTGCGCGATAGCGCGTCGGCCAAGGCCATCGCTGACCGGCACGAACGCTGGGGCGATCATATCCCCGCCGATGATGCCGCGCTCTGGGACTGGCTCGTCGATCTCGACGATACCAATCGCATGGAGCTGCTCGCCCATTGCGTCAGCTTCGGTGTCAATGCGCTCTATGAGAAGCCGAATCCTTACAGCGGCATGGGCGTCAGCCAGCACGGGCTGGACATCCGCCTGTCGCAAGCAGACCGGCTGGCCCGTTCGACGGGCCTCGACATGGTGGCTGTCGGTTGGCGGCCGACGGTCGGCAATTATCTCGGCCGTGTGACGAAGCCGCGTATCCTTGAGGCTGTGCGGGAAGGGGCTGGAGACCGAGCCGCTGAACTGATCGGGCACCTCAAGAAGGGTGACATGGCGAGGGAAGCCGAACGCCTGCTCGCCGATTCCGGCTGGTTGCCTGAGCCGCTGCGCATGGTGGATGACGGTATCGAAGTCGATCCGGCATCGGGCGCTGCTGCGGAAGCCGACGATCTGCCCGATTTCCTCTCCGGCGATGGCGAGGACGATCCGGCTGACGACGAGGAAGAACAGCATATGGTCGCTGCTGACTAGCACTCATGCGGGGCGGCTTCGGTCGCCCCGTTCCAACCGCTCCGTTTACGTAACTCGCCCGGTCCTCGTGATCGGCTTTGTCTTTGGAGAGCCGCCATGCCAATCAGTATCGACGTCGATCAGATTTTTCTGGACGACCGCGAACATCCCCCTTCGGATCGCACCTTACCGTGGACCGAAAGCCGCGATGGCATCACTGTTGTCGTGGAGCCAAAGCCTCATTGGGCCGAAGACATGCGGGTGTTCCGGCTCGATGCCCGTGAGTATTGCCGCTACGCCGAGTGGACAGCTCATGGCGCTCGTGCCCGTTTCTTCGGTCACATCGATACCTCAGGCGATGATCTGATGATGAAGGCGCGCGCGATGATCGCCCGCGAAATCGCCGACGGGCTTTGGACCTGAAGACCCGATCGCAGGGTGTCGGGCCGTGGAATGATAGCTGTTCACCCCACAGGTCTAGCGCCAGCTTCACCATAAACCCGGTCATCCCTGCACATGGGCAAGCGATAACCATCACCGGCCTGAAGGGAACACGATCCTGACCAGCATGGTGGCAAGGCTGGCGCGGCAGAGCATCTGCGACGGGTATCCGGCATCCTATCACATGCGAAAAACCACCCCCGCTTCCATTCGCGAACCTTGGTCCGATCCGTCTCTTTGACATTCAACCCCAAAGGGGTCGGCTTACGCGCGCGTGCCGCCCTCGGGGATTCGGAAAAAGTCCGAACGCCCTCGGGTGATTGCAGATCCGGTCAGACACTTCGGGCGCCTGTCGCGCGGGGGATGGTCCCCCGCCTCCAAAGACAGGAGCCGGAACCCATGTCCTATGCAGATGCCACCGCCTTCGCCGCCAGCCTTGCCGCCACGCTGATGGTTTCGATCGTTGTGTTCCAGGCCGCAGACGGTACCCACGCCGCTTGCCCCGCCGCCGAGTTCGACGGCGACGACGACATGGTGAAGCTGGAGCTGGACCCGTGGGAATAAGGCGCGAAAGCGCCTCATCCCCGACGGCCCAAGCGCGGCAGCCCGCGCTTCGGGCCTTCAGCCTTGCGATGATCCCCATCGCCGGCAGCGGAACCGGGGTCGCGCCCCGGTCAGAGAGGAAGAGTGCGGGCCGTTCGGCCGTGACGGGTTGAGGGCCGGAGGGAGAGGCTCACCGGCGCCCGTCATGGAGTGCTTCCGATGACCTTTGCCCGTTCCGAAACCTTCCGTTCCATCGGCGAGATTCTGGCTGCCGATGTTCTGCCCGCGCTTTATCGGTCGCAAAAGCTGCCGCTGCGCATCTCGTGCCTCGGCGTCGCCAGCTATGACGCCAGTGATGCTGTGAACAGCTTTGACCGCGTGATCCCGCTTGGCGGATGCCCGTCGCCGGAAGAGGCCATCCAGGCCGCATCCCTGTGCCTGTCGTGCGGTAATATTTGCGCGCGACAGGACAGCTTCCCGTATTTTCAGCCGCACATCATGCTTGTGCAGGACTGCGATCACCGCCTGGTTATCGCCGGAGAAATCCGCGCCGGCATTATCCTATGGCAACAGCCAGTCGCATCCGATGCTGAAGCTCGGCGGATTGTGACCGAGGCCAGCCGCTTGCGCGGTATGGCGTTCCAGGCCTCGGACCCCGGTGATGCGAGACGGCTGCGTTACCGCGCCGCTGCGCTGGAGGCCCGGTTGGTCGATCCCTTCTGGCGCGAAATCTCGGCCGATCTGCTCCGCCTGCCGCAGGCCGCCTGAGCTTCACCCATTCCATCCCATTCGGCTCGGCCATACGCCGGGCCATGTCATGTCCGGAGACCGTCATGGCCGACTACTACACGCACTTTTCCTGCCTCCTCGACGTAGGCACCCCCGAAAACGCTGCCCGCGCGCTCGATCTCTACAACGCTTTGGCGGATAACAACGCCGTTGAGGACCCACCCTCGGACGGTTTCCTGCTGTCGATCCAGCGCGAACATGGCGGCACACAGCTCTGGATGCGCGATGATGTCACCGGCGATCCCGAGCATGTCGTCCAATTCGTCAAGCGCTGCGCTGCCGAGTTTGGCCTGAGCGGATTATGGGGTTTCCAGTACGCAAACAGCTGCTCTAAACCGAGAATCGACGGGTTTGGCGGCGGGGCACATGTCCTCGACCTCGCCACCGGCGAAACGGTGGACTGGATCTATACCGACGGCTGGCTTTCCACCGTGCTGGAGGGAGGCGATCCCTATGCCTGAGATCATCGAAACAACCGTCTATCGCCTCAACGAATTGTCCGGTGCGGCGAAGGACAAGGCCCGTTCCTGGTATCGCGATGGCGGCTTCGACTATGACTGGTTCGATGCCGTATATGAGGATTTCCAGCGCATCGCGGAAATCCTCGGGTTGAACCTCAAGACCCGCACCGTCCGATTGATGGGCGGCGGCACCCGGCAGGAACCCTGCATCTGGTTCCGGGGCTTCTGGTCGCAAGGTGACGGTGCGTGCTTTGAATCGTGGTATTCCTACCGGAAACATGCGCCGCGCCTGATCCGGGAATATGCGCCGCAGGACATTGCGCTTCACGGCATCGCCGATGCTCTGCAGGCGATCCAGAAACGCAACTTCTACCAGCTCCGCGCCGAGGCCAGCCATCGCGGCCACTATTATCATGAATATTGCATGGCGATCTCGGTCGAGCGCGACAGTCCGACGTTTCAGGACATGACCGTCGATGCCGAGGAAACTGTCATCGAGGCGCTGCGCGATCTGGCCCGCTGGCTCTACCGCCAGCTTGAGCGCGAATATGATTATCTGTCTTCGGACGAGGCGGTCGATGAAACCATCGCCGCCAACGAATACACTTTCACCGAAGCCGGTCGCCGCTTCGGCTGATGACGACAAGCGCCCCGCCATCCGGTCGGGGCGCTTTTTTCATGCAGCCGTTTGAGAGGGAGAGGCGGGCCGGAACGGATTGAGTCCGGACGGTCAAGAGAGCGCGCTGTCCGGGCTCTTCCATTTCTGCTCTCCTGAGGTTTCCGACATGAACATGGTGTTTCCCGTGGCCGATCCGGTCACGCCGCTGGCGGTTGCGCCCGCGATCCTGGCTGCGGCCAATCTTTTGCTCCCCCATCTCGAACGCGGTCAGCGCGTCGATGCCGTCACGTTGCGCCGTGCTATGGAAACGGCCTTCGGCGCGTCCGATGCCACCGGCGTCTGGGACTGGAAGCTGGCCTATGAGGCTTGCGAAGTCGCTACCGTCCTCTTCCTGCGCAAATACGGAAAGGCGCTTTTCCGTAAAGCCGCATCTCCGGCTGCACGGATTTCCGTGCTGGCAAAGATCGCGGGACTGCTGCCAACGCAGACACGGCGATCCGAGGAAAGCCAGAATTTCCAGCAGTTCAGCACGCCTCTGCCATTGGGCCTTGCCGCTCTGACAGCCGCCGCGATCACACCTGATGACAGGGTGCTGGAGCCATCGGCGGGCACCGGCCTTCTGGCGATCTTGGCGCAAACCATCGGCGGCTCGCTGATCCTCAACGAACTGGCCGATACCCGCACTGAACTGCTTGCCGAGCTCTTTCCGGCCCTTGCCGTCACCCGGTTCGATGCCGCCCAGATCGACGATCATCTGACCCCGGATGTCGTCCCGTCCGTGGTGCTGATGAACCCGCCATTTTCGGTCATGGCCAATGTCAGCGGGCGTGTCGCCGATGCGGCCTACCGCCATGTTGCCTCGGCACTGGCCCGTCTTGCCCCCGGCGGCCGCCTTGTGACGATCACCGGCGCAGGCTTCGGCCCCGAAGCTCCGGCATGGCGGGACTCGTTCATCCGTTTGCAGGCGCGTGGCCGTGTGGTGTTCAGCGCTGCCGTTGATGGTGCGGTTTATGTAAAGCACGGCACCACGATCGACACGCGGCTGACCGTGATCGACAAACTGCCCGCCGACGATCCGGCCAGTTTCCCGGCCTCACCGGGAATTGCACACGATGTTGCCACGCTGATCGGATGGATCGAGGCGCATGTCCCGCAGCGTTCGCCGGTATCATTGCCGAAGATCGTGGTGCCCGCTTCGACCACCGCGCCGAAAACCGTGCGGGGCTATCTGGCCCGGGCGACAGCTGCGCGGCCTGCCGCTGCTCCGGCCAACGATCCCGAGGGCGTCGAACTCGCCTATGAGACCGTGGACTGGACGCCACCGGAAGGCGCTCGCCTGTCGGATGCCATCTATGAGGAATATGCGCTGCAATCGCTGCGCATTGCTGGCGCACAGCCGCACCCGACCAAGCTGGTGCAATCTGCCGCAATGGCCTCGGTGGCGCCGCCCAAACCTTCCTACCGGCCCATGCTCTCCGCCGACATCCGGGAACGTCTTTCTGACGCGCAGCTTGAAACGGTGATCTATGCCGGTGAAGCCCATGCCGATCAACTCGCGGGTGCCTGGACCGTGGACGAGCATTTCGACAATGTGAGCGCCGCGCCCGAGGATGCTGCCGGATCGATCCGCTTTCGCCGCGGCTTCATGCTCGGTGACGGGACCGGCGCTGGCAAGGGCCGCCAGTCCGCCGCCATCATTCTCGATAACTGGCTGCGCGGCCGCCGCAAGGCGATCTGGATCTCCAAATCCGACAAGCTGATCGAGGACGCGCAGCGCGACTGGTCGGCGCTTGGCATGGAACGGCTGCTTGTCACGCCTCTGTCACGCTTCCCGCAGGGCAAGTCGATCACGCTGTCGGAAGGCATCCTTTTTACCACCTATGCCACGCTACGCTCCGACGACCGGGGCGAGAAGGTTTCCCGCGTCAAGCAGATCGTCGAATGGTTGGGCTCCGAATTCGATGGAGCCATTATCTTCGACGAGAGCCATTCCATGCAGAATGCCGGTGGCGGAAAAGGAGAACGCGGCGATGTCGCCGCCTCGCAGCAAGGACGTGCGGGCCTGCGGCTTCAACACGCGCTGCCCGACGCTCGCGTGGTCTATGTATCTGCAACCGGTGCCACCAACGTCCACAATCTCGCCTATGCGCAACGTCTCGGCCTCTGGGGCGGTGAGGATTTTCCGTTCCAGACGCGTGCCGAGTTCGTCGAGGCGATCGAAGCTGGCGGCGTTGCGGCTATGGAAGTGCTGGCCCGCGACCTGCGATCTCTCGGCCTCTATACCGCCCGCTCGCTCTCCTATGATGGCGTCGAATATGAACTGATCGAGCATCAGATCACGGACGAACAGCGCCACATCTATGATGCCTATGCCGGGGCTTTTGCCGTCATTCACAACAATCTCGATGCTGCGATGGAAGCGGCAAACATCACCGGCAGCGAGGGCACGCTGAATCGGCACGCGAAGTCGGCGGCGCGTTCGGCGTTTGAGAGCACCAAGCAGCGCTTCTTCGGCCATCTGCTGACCTCCATGAAGACGCCGACCCTGATCCGCTCCATTGAGGCCGATCTGGAAGCGGGCCATGCCGCTGTCATCCAGATTGTCTCGACCGGCGAAGCGCTGATGGAACGGCGGCTTTCCGAGATCCCGACCGAGGAATGGAACGATATTTCCGTCGATGTCACTCCGAGGGAATATGTCGGCTCGTATTTGCAGCATTCCTTTCCGGTGCAGCTCTATGAACCCTTCACCGATGGCGAGGGCAACCTGTCGTCACGCCCCGTCTTCCGCGATGGTCAGCCGGTGGAATGCCGCGAAGCTGTAGGCCGGCGCGACGAGATGCTGGAGCAGCTTGGTTCGCTTCCGCCTGTCTCCGGTACGCTCGACCAGATCGTCCAGCGCTTCGGCACGGATATGGTGGCGGAGGTTACGGGGCGTTCGCGCCGGATCGTGCGCAAGGGCGACGGTGCATCGGCACGCCTTGCGGTCGAGAACCGTGCACCCTCTGCCAACCTTGCCGAGACTTCGGCCTTCATGGATGACCAGAAGCGCATTCTGGTCTTCTCTGATGCCGGTGGCACGGGACGCAGCTATCACGCCGAACTCTCGGCGCGGAACCAACGGCTGCGCGTCCATTACCTGCTGGAACCGGGCTGGAAGGCCGATGCCGCCATTCAGGGACTGGGCCGTACCAACCGCACCAATCAGGCGCAGCCGCCGCTCTTCCGACCCATCGCCACGGATGTCAAAGCCGAGAAGCGGTTCCTCAGCACCATCGCCCGTCGCCTCGATACGCTGGGCGCCATCACACGCGGCCAGCGCCAGACCGGCGGTCAGGGCCTGTTCCGTCCCGAAGACAATTTGGAATCCGCCTATGCCCGCGATGCGTTGCGCCAGCTCTACCTGTTGATCGTGCGCGGCAAGGTCGAGGGATGCTCGCTCGAACGGTTTGAATCCGCCACCGGCCTGAAGCTGATGGACAGCAACGGTGTGAAGGACGACCTGCCGCCAATCACCACCTTCCTCAATCGCCTGTTGGCGCTGACCATCGAGTTGCAGGGCATCCTGTTCTCGGCCTTCGAGCAGCTTCTGCAGGCGCGGATCGACGGGGCCATTGCATCCGGCACCTATGATATGGGGCTGGAAACGCTGAAGGCCGAAAGCTTCATCGTCACCGACCGGCAGGTCATCCACACCCATCCGGGCACAGGGGCGGAAACCCGGCTCCTGACGCTCACCGAGCGCAAACGCAATCAGCCGGTCACGCTCGATGCCGCGCTGGCTGAACTGGACGATCCCCGCGCAAGATTGCTCATCAACGAGCGATCCGGTCGTGCCGCCGTGCAGATCCCGACCACCAGCGTCATGCTGGATGACGGCGAGATCGGACGGCGCGTGCGGCTGATCCGGCCGATGGAGGCGATGAACATTCCGGTGCGGGCGATGGGCGAAACCCACTGGATCGAGGCCGACCATGCCGCCTTCACCGTGGCTTGGAAGGCGGAACTGGCCGAGGTGCCGGAGTTCACCGAAAGCATCCTGCATATGGTGACAGGGCTGCTTCTGCCAATCTGGAAGCGCCTTCCGCAGGAATCCTCCCGCGTCTATCGGCTCCAGACTGACGAGGGCGAACGCATCATCGGTCGCCGGGTATCGCCGGCCTGGGCGTCCAATGCCTCGACCAGTGGCGTTACCTGCAGCCTGACACCGGATGCCGCCTATGCCGCGCTGATCGAAGGTCGCACGATCCTTGATCTCGCCGAGGGGCTGCAACTGCGCCGCGTCCGCGTCATGGGCGCCAACCGGATCGAACTGACCGGCTTTACCGACGCGATGCGAGATCGACTGCGAGCCTATGGCCTCTTCAGCGAGATCATCTCGTGGAAACTGCGCTTCTTCGTGCCCGTCGATGCAACGGGACCGGAGATCATCGGCAAACTGCTTGACCGCTTCCGGGTTGAGCGCATCGGTGAGCGGGAGGCCGCATAATGGCGCGTCTCAACGCTTCCGAACTCGCGCAGCGTCTCGGCCGACAGGCCGAGGCGGTGTGCAGGCACTATCTGTCGAATGGCCGCAAACAGGGCAACTACTGGCAGGTTGGCGACGTCAAAAACACGGTTGGTCGTTCCATGTTCGTCCGACTTCATGACAGCGCGAATGGCAATGCCGGGAAATGGCAGGACTCGGCCACGGGTGAATATGGCGATCTGCTGGACGTGATCCGGGACTCGCTCGGTCTGATCGACTTCGCAGACGTTGCCGAAGAAGCCCGGCGCTTCCTCAGCCTGCCGCATCCTGAACCGCAGCCGCCATCCCGTCAGTCCTGTCCGCCAGCACCATCGGGATCATCGGAGGCCGCACGCCGACTCTGGCGCATGACACAGCCGCTGATCACCAGCACCGCAGAAGCGTATTTACGCGGACGCGGGATTACGGATTTACGCCAAACCGCAAATCTGCGCTTCCATCCCAACTGCTACTGGCGGCCCGAGGACGATGGCCCGACGCAAGCCTGGCCCGCCATGATCGCCGCCGTCACCGACCTCGATGGCAGGATTACCGGCGCACACCGCACATGGCTGGCCCCTGACGGTTCCGGCAAGGCACCTGTCGATCCGCCGAGGAAGGCAATGGGCGACCTGCTCGGACATGCGGTACGTTTCAGTGATGTGCAGGATGTCATGGCAGCGGGGGAAGGCATCGAAACCATTCTGTCGCTGCGTCAGGCATTGCCCAGGATGCCGATGGTTTCCGCTCTCTCGGCCGGACACCTTGCTGCCATCCTGTTCCCGCCGCAACTGCGCAGGCTCTATATCGTCCGCGACAACGATCCGGCAGGTGACAGCGCCCGCGATAGCCTGGTGGACCGGGCGCAGGAGGTCGGGATCGAGACCATCACGCTCTCGCCCATGATGGGGGACTTCAACGAAGATCTCACAACTCACGGGCTGGATGCCGTTCGGGCAGAGATCCGGGTGCAAATCGCTCCCGAGGACGTCAGCCGCTTCATGGCTTCAAGTGCATAGCAGGTAGGGGGCATGATAGGGGGCGTTCCGATCCTGTCATGCGCATAGGCTGCATCCTGTCATCAGTAGAGGACCGCGCCTTGGCCTTCTGAGAGGGCGATCGGCCCACAAACGCTCCGGTCAGGCAATGGCGGCGCCCGACTGATTTCCGTCGGCGGCCCGCCACCCCACGCGACAGGTCGCGTGGGGACCCCGTCTCCCCCGCCTTTACAGCGCGAAACAAATCAGCCGGGCTTTGCCATCAAGGCCCTCGCCAGAGGCTCAGACTGCCAGACCGGAGCGCCCGTGGGCTTTCGTCGCCATGAAGGCCGCGACGGTCGCGGTCCAACTGACGGAAGCATCCCATGTACGCGCACGACGATTTCGAACCCGATCACAGCACGTCCCCGACCGGCCACGCCATCGAAGAACTCGAACTTTACGGCTACCGCCCTTCCGAAGACGAGGCCGATCCCCGGATCACACCCGAAGATCAAGTCATCCAGGGCGCAGTCTCCGACATCTTCGACGCCCTGATTTCCACCATGACCGACACCAGCCTCGATTTCGACCTCGACGAGATCCTCTGGTCCACCGTCAACACATTCCACCGCGCTGTCGAGCGGATCGAGACGAAACTCGACGATAACGAGCAGGCACAGAAGCGCCTCCAGCGCGAACAGGACGGCAGCGAGGTCAAATCCGTCCAGCTTGAAACCCTGATCGGCGCGGGCCAAAGCCTGATCGAGCGCCGCGACTGCATGGAAACCTTCCGCGATACCGCCGCCGACATCTATCTGCGCACCACCGGAACGCCTTGGTCGCAACGCTCCGGCTCACGGGTCAACCATCGCCAGATGACCTCGGCCACGATCGACAGCCGCGATTTCATCGCCGCAAAACGCCGGGCCGACAGCGAGGTACTGTTGCCCGCCGGACCAAAGATCGCCTTCTCGGGCGGTGACACCACCGATCACCAGACGATCTGGGCCAAGCTCGATCAGGTCCATGCCAAGCACCCGGACATGGTGCTCCTGCACGGCGGATCGCCAAAAGGTGCGGAACGCATTGCGGCCACCTGGGCCAATAACCGCAAGGTCGCACAGGTCGCCTTCAAGCCCGACTGGACGAAACATGCCAAGGCAGCGCCCTTCAAGCGCAATGATCAGATGCTTGGCATCATGCCGATCGGGGTCATTATCTTCCCCGGCACGGGCATTCAGGACAATCTGGCCGACAAGGCCCGCAAGATGGGCATCCCGGTCTATCGCTTCGGGACCGGCAGCGCGTGAGCGCTGCCTGTTCAGCATAAGCACTACTGCAACAGCGCCAGGTCGTCCCAACGAATTCGGACATAACGGCCTGAGCGCTTTGGCAATTGCTTGGGGCCGACCATTCGCCCGGAGACCTGGAATTCCGCATTAATTTTGACCACGAGCAGCTTGCTGAAATGCCTTGATTGGCCTGCCCCCATCAGGTGGCCCGGCTTTAATCTAATGCATGGTGGGCACGGCGGCCACGGTTGAGATGGCCGGCGAAGTGGGTTGGGTTTTTGCAGCTGGCCAAAGCACGGCGGGCGGTGCTGGCGGCTTGTAGCCTAGCGAGGAGTGCGGGCGGCGGGTGTTATAGTGCTGACGCCAGCCCTCGATGACGATCCGAGCCTCGGCGAGGCTGTAGAACAGCTCGCCGTTCAGAAGCTCGTCACGAAGCTTGGAGTTGAAGCTCTCGCAGTAGCCGTTTTCCCAAGGACTGCCAGGCTCGATAAACGCCGTTCTCGCGCCGACTGCCACGATCCACTCCCGCACCGCCTTGGCGACGAACTCGGGACCGTTGTCCGAACGAACATGCCCGGGCACGCCGCGTAGGATGAAGAGATCGGATAGCACATCGATGACGTCGGTGGATTTGAGCTTCCGGTCGATCCGGATCGCAATGCATTCCCGGGTGAACTCGTCGATCACGTTCAGCATGCGGAACTTCCGACCGTTGTGGGTGCGATCCTCGACGAAGTCGTAGGACCAGACATGATTGGGATACTCCGGCCGAAGCCGGATGCATGATCCGTCATTGAGCCAGAGACGGCCTTTCTTCGGTTGCTTGGCCGGCACCTTCAGCCCCTCCTGACGCCAGATCCGCTCAACGCGTTTGACGTTCACCGCCCAGCCAGCCGTCTCCAGCATGGCCGCGATCCGGCGGTAGCCATAGCGTCCATAGCGGGTGGCGAGCTCGACAATGTCGGCGGTCAGCGCCGCATCGTCAGTGCGGCCCTTTGGAACCTTGCGTTGCGTAGATCGATGCTGCCCCAGAACCCGGCACGCCAACCGCTCCGACACGTCGAACTTCTCGATGACGTGGCTGATGCAGCGACGGCGGCGGGCGGGGCTCAGTAGTTTCCCGACGCAGCTTCCCTCAGAATGAGCTTCTCCAACGTCAGATCCGAGACGGCTTTCCGCAGCCGCTCGTTCTCCTTCTCCAGATCCTTCAGGCGCTTCACCTGGTCGGACTTCAGCCCGCCAAACTCCTTGCGCCAGCGATAATACGTGAACGCCGTCACGCTGATGGCCCGGATCGCCTCCGCGACCGGGCGCCCTGGGACAACAGCACGTCGACTTGCCGCCGCTTCGCGACGATCTCTTCAGGCTTGTGCTTCTTCTGCGGCATCGCGCGCATCCTCCAAAGGCTCAAAAAGCCTACTTCAGGGAGGGCCACTTTTCAGGGGGCAGGCCAATCGTAGAGGTGCAGCAGATACTGGTCCACCAGACGCATAAGCTTTCTCATTCAAACTGCGAGTTTTCGGACAGGCCTGGCCTCGAAAGCCATCGCTTCTCGCGCGGTGAGAGGAATGCTGCTATGCTGTGATTGAGCCATGGTGGTGGTGGAAGGCGCAGCCGTCCAACCTTTTGCACGGAGTCACCACCATGATCGTTCT
Organism: Pseudorhizobium sp.; assembly: GCA_046314035.1. Lineage (GTDB taxonomy): Bacteria > Pseudomonadota > Alphaproteobacteria > Rhizobiales > Rhizobiaceae > Neorhizobium. The sequence goes on from JBKBXP010000002.1 coordinate 19,700, forward strand.
CGGAATTCTTGTTTCCATTGCAGCCATCGCCACCATGTGCTGGCTGCTGTTCAATCTCGCCGTCTTCGCCCTGCCGTTCTTTATCGGCTTGAACGCAGGCATATGGGCCTATGGCACGGGCGCTGGCTGGCCTGGCGGCATCCTCATCGGTCTTATCGCTGCGGGTCTGACACTGGCGGTCGGTCAGGGCCTGCTCATGCTGGTTCGTCCGATCTGGGCACGGCTGCTGATCGCTTTGGCCTTCGTCGCCCCGGCGGGCATGACCGGGTTTTACGCTACGCTCGGGATTGTCAAACACATGATGCCGTCCGAGACTTGGCAGATCATCTTCTCGGTGGTCGGTGCGGTCGCGGTGGGCGTGACAGCTTTCCTACGCGTTGCAGGCATGGCGGCAACCGGCCCTGCGGACGGGAACCTTGCACGCACCTGAACTGGAGTGACCCGTAGAGGCAGGACCAGAATCGGATACGGATCATCTGCCGTCTTCGTCAGGAGGCGGGCGGGTCGATGGCGTGTAAATCTCTGATCAGCGTGAGGCACAGGCACGGCCCATAGGAGCGCAGGACGGTCAGTGCCAGCATTCGAGGACTGACCGAAAACCGGTTGGGGCAATGCCGATGGCACAGGCCGGAGAAAAGGATGTGCACGGCCTGAAACGTGGGGGACCAGACAAGCCGGTGCGCCGGTCTGGTCGTCCTGATGGAGCCTCGAGGTTGCCTCCGTCCCCGTTCACCCCCCGTGTCTCGACCGCTCCAAACGGCCTCTTCAATGGCCTGATCTGGCCGAAGACCAGCGCGATGCGCTTCGACCGCTCTAGCGCAACAGCGTCGTCACAACTTTCTTCCCCTGCCGGCAAAGCCGACATTCCGCGCGGAACAAGAAAGTTTCTCCTGTGCTGTCCAGCCCCTTTGGGGTGCGCCAGCGTTCGTCTCCGGCCGGTCGATCGCCATAGAGGCCGCAATGGTGCGGGCTCGGAAACGGAAATCGGAGACTTAAAATGGCAACCATCGGCACCTTCAAGAAGACCGGCTCGAACGAATTCACCGGCGAAATCGTCACCCTCAGCGTCCAGGCCAAGGGCGTGCGCATCATCCCCGACCTGCGCGCCACCGGCGAGAACGCCCCCAGCCACCGCGTTCTGGTCGGCCGCGCCGAAATCGGCGCCGCCTGGTCCAAGCGCTCCAACGAGGGCCGCGACTATCTGGGCCTCAAGCTGGACGATCCAAGCTTCAACGCTCCGATCTACGCCAACCTCTTCGACGAAGAAGACGGCGAAACCTTCTCCCTCATCTGGTCCCGCCCCAACGGTCGCCGCGGCGACTGAGGCGCGGAACAAAGGCTCCGACCGCAAGGTCGGGGCCTTTCCCCTGCCCGCGGGAAAGCCGCCAGGCCCGGCGACCTGTCCGGGCTGGAACTGCTCAGCCGGTCAGGATCGGGATCATGGTTTTCACATGGGCGTCGATCCGTTCCAGCACGAGCGGGGGGACCACCTCGCGTTCCGGCAGTGTCCACCATTTTGCATCGATCCGCCGCACCGTTTCGACAACGGCCTTGAGGACAGCGGGCTCGGGAAGCCTTGCCCGATTGGCAAACGCCTTCCAGCGGGCCGGGGCCAGGCCCTTGAAGGCCCGCTCGCCGCCCAGAGACAGCGCCAGCCCATCTGCCGGAATATAGGGCACGGTCGAAAGCATGTCGTAGATCGGTGCAAGAGCGGGCGTGTCGCCGTCGCCCGGATAGATCAGCGACCAGTTCTTGAGGTGCATGTCGCCATTGCCCATGACCACCGAGAAGGTCAGCCGCCGGACAAACTCCAGCGCGGCGAACGGCGAGATTGCCACATTCAGCACAGAGGCGATGTCGTGGGAGGCGGCGCCATCATATTTGCGCGCCGGGTACAGGCCGAAAACCTGCGCGAAATCCTCGATATGGATGCGCTGCCCGTCTGCCCCGCGATCAAAACGCCGCACGAGCAGGACCAGCCCCTCGGCAAGTGTTTCGAACTCTTCGGGAATCCCCTCGAACTGGTCTCGGCTGACCAGTTCCCGCTCAGGCACGTCCATGCCGATTGCTTCGGCAAGCGCGAGGTTCGCGAACTCGTTTTCCGACACGCCCGGAAAGGCGGTCGAGGGGAATTTTGCAATATACTGGCCCTCGTCATCCCCGAGCGGCAAGGTCAGCCCGCCGCCCTTGCCGGTGTTCTTCATCACCGAGAGCTTCATCTGCACGCCCGCCAGCGAGAAGCGGGCCTTGGGCCGCCCTTGGGATGGCGCCGCCCCGATGCCGGGTTGACCGTCACTGGGCAGCACCCGCACCGCCCCCGGCAGATCCGCGCCAAGAGCTGCCAAGAGATCGAAATCATTCCCCGGCCGCACATTGGTCGCATGGTGCTTTTCCATTGCCTCGCGCAGCCGGTCTTCGGGTAGCAGGTTGGCAAAGAAGGGCGGCAGGCTGCCTGCGACAGGTCGCGGATCCTTGCGCAAGCCCCCTGATGCCGCGCGCAGCGACAGGCTCAGAACCGGAATGCCGCCGGTCGCGCGATAGGCCGGATCAAGGCTGAAGGCGTTGAAATCACCCGGCGTCCTGACGATCGTGCCAACCTTCGCACTGTTCAGGAACACGTCCAGCGCGGTGATGGTCTCAGCGGTACGGACGGCTGTCATCGTCGCTCTCCGGTTGCGGGCTGAAGGCCGGATGATCATCCTCGGCCTCGGGGCGCAAAAGCGCCTCGATGGCGGGCACCATTGCCTGTGGGACCAGCATCATTTCCAGCCCAAGCGCCCTGGCAATGTTGATCAATGTCGTGGTGCGCGCAGCCGCCGCCCCCGTCTCGATGTCGCGGTAGCGCGGGCGCGAAATGCCCGCAAGATCGGCCACCTGCTCCTGGGTCAACCCCGCTGCAAGACGCGCGCGGCGAAAATGGTCGCCGATCAGCCTCAGTGTTTCTTCTTCCGCCTTCATGTGATGCCTTTACGGATCATTTTTGCTGCACTGATCTAGATGGGTATCATATCCAGCGCAAAACGCAAAGAAAATGATCTCCAAACATATCACGATAATTTCCCATGGAGCGTTTGGGGATCATCTTGCACTGGTCGGCGTTACCGCCAGCACAAGTGCTGCAATTGCGGCATACAGGCGAATCAGTCGGGCTGCATGCTCAGCCGTGCAGATAACGCCCTGGCCAGATTCGACGATTTCGTATGGCGTATCGGACGAAGGCGACTAAAATAGCCGTAGTTCTGGAATGCGCGCCGGTCGCGATGGGAGGTGATCATGCATGATCACCGCTCGACAGTCGCGGGCCGCACGCGCGTTGCTGGGTTGGACGCAGGAGACGCTCGCTGACAAGGCCCGAATATCGCTGACTGCCCTGAAACGCCTTGAGTCCGAGAACCGGCTCGAGGTGTATGAGACAACGCGGGATCAGGTGCGCCGGGCGCTTGAAGCAGCAGGGATTGTTCTCCTGTCCACGGATCGCGGGCAAGGAGTATTGCTGGTTCATGGAGAAGAGGAGAAGAGACACCGACAGATCCATGACGCCTGACCGGCGCGGGCGGCATCATCGATCCGCTGCGGCGGCCTGTGCTCTGTGGCGACCCGCGACATGACATCTCCGCTTCCCCCCTTCGACGATATTGCACCTGTTAGCGACGAGCTGACCGAATATGACCGCGCGCATATCAAGCTCTATATGCGGCTGCTCGATGCGGCCGATGATGGGGCGGAATGGGCCGAAGTCGTCAATGTGCTGTTCGGAATTGACCCTGTTCGGGAACCTGAACGCGCCCGGCAGGTCCATGACAGCCATCTGGCACGGGCGCGCTGGATGACACAGAGCGGCTATCGTCAGCTGCTGCGTCATCCGACAGATCGGACCTGACCTCGCCGCCGTCGCACCAGTGATGCCCTGAGAGCATCACCCCATGTCTTTGTTCCGGCTTCCATCTCGGTAGAGGCGCCGCAATTCTTTCACGCTCCACCTGTGCAGTTTCAACCAGGAGCGGAGCAATGAAGCCGGATACATCCCGCTGGCGAGATCAGGACCAGTATGAATTCTACGATGCGCTGCCCGTTGAGGGCATCGCCTGGGAATGCCTGCGCCGTAACGCTGCCTATCAGGCCAGCTTCGATGAACTCGTGACGCAAGGCGCAGGACATCTTCCCCTTGCGGATGATGCCCAGCATCGCTGGGGGTTGCGATTTCCCGGCAGACCCCGGACGTTCCGCGCTCGACCAACCGGTCATCTGGTCGCCGCTTGCCAATCCGGCCGTGCTGATGCTCGGGGCCGCACCCGATTTTCTTACCCGCTCACCGTCCGCGTTATCCGTCGAACCTCATAACGCCATCCATGGTCCGGAGGGGGCATATGGCGCCTGCCGCGCCGGGGATGGTGTTCAATATCTGATCCTCGCCGACACCGGAGCTGATGCCCAGCCCGCGATCATCCTGCCACTTGACGACGATCTGCTGGACCGGCTCGAGGCCATCCTCAGGCTCTGGCACATGCTCGCCGCGAAACCCGCGCGCCGCGACCCCAGAATGACGCCGTATCAGCGCCGGCGGTTCCGCCTGATGATGCAAGCCGCCGACGGAAACGCCAACCACGCGACTTATCGTGAGATTGCCATCGCCATCTACGGAGAGGCGCGCGTTCGGGCCGAACCGTGGAAGACATCGGCTTTGCGCGCCTCTGTCATCGCCCTTGTCCGATCTGCCGCCGCGCTGATCGACGGCGGTTATCAGGACCTTTTGCGCCATCGTCGCAAACCCTGACACTGACGTCTGATCGAGGGTGAGGATTTTACCCCTTCGATCTTCCTCATCCCCCATGCCGCCGCGCCTTCGCCACCGTGCGCATGTCATGCCGTTGATCGTCAGCGGCATCCTGCACAACCACGGAGGCCACCCCATGCGATCTGATCTCGCCGCCTTGCCGCCACGCTACCTGCGCACCAAGGAAGCCGCCGATTTCCTCAGCCTGTCCGCGCGCACACTGGAAAAGCACAGAACCTACGGAACCGGACCTGCCTATCACAAGCTCGGCGGCCGCGTTGTCTATTCGGTCGAGGATCTCGCAGCCTGGGTTGCGCGCGGATCGGTCACCTCCACGTCGGACCCACGCGGACAGGTTCTCCCGGCGAAACCTCTGCCGCCGACCGCGTTCACCTCACCCAAGCGCATTGCGCGCTGAACGTGGCTGTCGGCCCCTGATGGCGCCCCCGTATCCAGCCGGCTCGGAACGCGGACAACTCGACCTGTTTCGGGCGCTTCCCGGTGAATTCGCTCCACGAGACGCGCAGGATCTCATGGCCTATCCTTTCTTTTCCCTTTCCAAATCGCACCGTATCCGCCCGATTGACTTTGCCCTGGGCAATGTCTCGATCCGTGTCGAAGCTGTTCCCGATCACGGCATGGCGACGATCTGGGATGCCGATATTCTGATCTGGGCGGCCAGTCAGATTGTTGAAGCGCGGGACGCCGGTCTGCGCACTTCGCGCCTGATGGCGGCAACGCCCTATGAGATACTGACATTCACAGGGCGCGGAACCTCCCTGAGGGACTATCTGCGTCTGAAAGCGGCGCTGGACCGCCTGCAATCGACCACGGTTGCGACCTCGATCCGTCAGCGCGTCAACGGACGGCGGCACCGCTTTTCATGGATCAACGAATGGCATGAGCGGACCGATGCCTATGGCCGCCCGGACGGCATCGAGATGATCGTTCCCGACTGGTTCTACAGTGCGGTGCTGGATGACGCCCTGATCCTCACCATCGACCGGGCCTATTTCAATCTGACCGGCGGGATGGACCGTTGGCTCTATCGCCTAGTGCGCAAGCACGGTGGGCGGCAGAGAAACGGTTGGCGGTTCGACTTCCGTCACCTGCACCAGAAATCGGGAAGTCTCTCGCCGTTCAAGCGCTTCGCCTTCGAACTGCGCGACATTATCCGCCGCCAACCGCTGCCCGGCTACACCCTGTTCGCCGAGGTCGAGACCGGCGGCAGGATGCTGCTTGCTTTCGAGCCTGTTTCAGCCTGTGGAAAACCTGTGGATAGTCTCGTGCTATCGGGAACCCGTACTATCGTGCCATCAGGAACCGGCGGCTCGTGCTATCGGGAACCCCAAAACCTCCTATCCTTCGGTAACAAAAGCGAAAATCGCGCCCTTAACTTAGAGTCTAACACAGAATCAAACTTTGAAGAGCGACGGCGCGATGTGGAAAAGCTCGTCGCGAAGGCTGGCGCGGCGCTGAAATCGGGTGCTCGCAAAGGCAAGTTGACACATCCAAAGCAGGGATCGCTCACGTCAACAAACACGCCTGAACTTCCTCTTGGCAAGCCGGGGGGACGGCGATGATCATCGCGCTCCTCAACCAGAAAGGCGGCGTCGGAAAGACCACGTTGGCGCTGCATCTCGCCGGTGCCTGGGCTGCGTGCAGCAAACGCGTCATCCTGATCGACGCCGATCCGCAAGGCTCCGCACTCGACTGGTCGCAGCGGCGTGGCCATGAAGGGCTGCCAAGGCTGTTCAGTGTCATCGGTCTGGCCCGCGATACGCTGCACCGGGAAGCGCCGGAGCTGGCGCGTGACGCCGATCATGTCGTCATCGATGGTCCGCCCCGTGTCGCCGGTCTGATGCGCTCTGCGCTGCTTGCAGCCGATCTGGTGCTGATCCCGGTGCAGCCATCGCCCTTCGACGGCTGGGCCTCGGCCGAGATGCTGGCGCTTCTGAACGAAGCACGCATCTATCGTCCCGAGCTTGCCGCCCGCTTTCTGCTGAACCGATGTGGGGCGCGCACCGTCATCGCCCGCGAAACGGCCCAAACACTGGCGGACCAAGATCCGCCGTTGCTGGCCACGACCATCGGCCAGCGCGTCGCCTTTGCTGAAGCCGCACAAACCGGGCGACTGGTCTCAGAGACCGATGGCGGCGAACGGGCTGCACAGGAGGTCACAGCGCTGGTGGCCGAGATCGATAGCCTCGGGATCGGGAGGATTGTGCGATGACACGTCCACCCGCCAAATCCGGCTTCGCATCGCGTCCGGGCAATCCCGATAGCTGGGTCAGGGCTGCCGATACACCGGCAACCGGAAAGATGGCTGTCGAGGCGTTTACCGCCCGCCTGACCATCGACATCACGCCCGAGCTACGCGGGCGCATCAAGGTCGCTGCCTTCCGGCGCGGCGTCACGGTCGCTGTCATGCTGCGCACGTTGCTCGACAGCCAGTTTCCACCCACCGAAGGAGATCCGTCATGATCGGGAGAACCGGGCGTGGTGCGCATGAACGTCCGCTGGCGGACGGTCCAGCGCCTTTCACTACACTTGTCGAACTGGCCTTCCAGAAGCGGAAGGTCGAGCGCTGGATACGCTTCGGCCACAAGAGCTTTGAGCAGATCATCGACCGCCGCCGCAGTCTCGTCGGACTCGCACCCGAAAGCACCTTCGCCTTCGTCCGCTGGGCCTCCAACGACTACGGCACCATCGTCTCGCGGCTCGACATCCTGCGCGCTGTCGGGCGTGGCGAGCCGTTCCAGACCGTGCCCTTCGTTCGCCCCGGCGGCGAGATCCTGCTGCGTATTGATGGCTGGCCAAAGGTGCAGCAAGCGCTGGCCGCCATCGACGCCGTCGACGCGCTTGGCGTCGATCCTGCGGATGTTGCGCCGGACCATTGGCGGCACGTCCACAACCGCATGATCGCCGGTCAGGACCCCAATCCCTACACCTTGGAACGCCATGCCGCGTGGGTCAACCGCCGGAGGATCGGGCGATGAGCCGCCGTCATATCCTTGCCGTGGCAACGATAGCCGTCGGCGCTCTCGTCGGCACGGCAATCGCCGATCTTCCGCTCCGGCTGATCTGGAACGCGACCGCCAGCGCGCCCATCGGCTTCTACACAGTTGCTCCCGCCGATACGCTCGAAATTCCCGAACTGGTCGCCATCATGCCGTCTGAGCCGCTGGAGCGGTTCATGGTCGAGCGCGGCTATATCGGGCGGGGCGTGCCGCTGCTGAAACGCGTCCTCGGCTTGCCGGGACAGCGCGTCTGCCGCAGCGGTGCGACGATTACCGTCGATAACGTCGAGATGGGCGATGCACTGGAGCGCGACCGCATGGGCCGCGATCTGCCGGTCTGGCAGGGCTGTCGCATCATCCGCGACGGCGAACTCTTCCTCATGAATTGGGAAGTCCGGGACAGCCTCGATGGCCGTTACTTCGGACCTGTTCCCGCCAGTTCCGTCATCGGCCGGGCGCTTCCGCTCTGGACCGATGAGGAAGGCGATGGCCGCTACGAATGGCGGGCGGTCACGCATTGAACCCACGCCAAACCCACCAACACAGGAGACATACCATGCCACAGATCGGTCAATTCTCGCGTGACGCATCCGGCTTCGCGGGTCAGCTCGTAACGCTCACCATGAAGCGCGATCTCGTCATCGTGCCCGCTGAACATTCCGATGCGGAGAATGCACCGGACTATCGCGTTCATTTCGTTGAACATGACGGGCCGGAGGTCGGCGCTGCATGGAAACGCACCGGCGAAAAGGCTGGCGAATATCTCTCGGTGCTGCTCGACGATCCCGCCTTACCGCAGCCGATCCGCGCCAATCTGTTTCGCGACGACGATGCAGGCTCGTCATGGTCGCTGCATTGGAGCCGCCCGCGGCCCCGCGAAGATCGGGACTGAGATCATGCGATCCCGCACCCTTCTTCTCTTCACGGCCCTGCTATCGGCTGGCAGCGGCTCAATGCCGGCCATGGCGCAGGTCACGCTGCAACCTGCGCCTGTCACCGCGCATCCCCATGCTGCGTTCATTGCCGAGGCATCACTGCGCTTCGGCATACCAGAGCATTGGATTCGAGCCGTGCTGCGTGTGGAGAGTGCGGGCGATGTACGCGCAATTTCATCGGAGGGCGCGATGGGACTGATGCAGGTCATGCCCGATACCTGGGCGGGCCTGCGCCGCCGCCATGGTCTCGGGCGCGACCCTTACGATCCGCGCAATAACATCCTCGCAGGCACGGCGTATCTGCGCGAGATGAGGAACCGCTACGGCAATGTTGCGGCCATGCTTGCCGCCTACAATGCCGGTCCCGGTCGCTATGACGAGCATCTGGCGACAGGCCGCGTTTTGCCCGCAGAAACGCGTGCCTATGTCGCCACGCTCGCACCGCTTCTTGGGCATGCGACTGCGCCCGATGTGCCGACAATCGTGCCGCCACCACCACCGGATTGGCGCGAAGCCCCGCTCTTCGTTGCGCAATCCGGCGGCATTTCAGCGGCGGCAAATCAGCCGTCGGGCGACATCCACGCAACCGTTTCTCTGCGCGATCCCGCCGTTCAGGAGCCGCAGGACGGCGGCATATTTGTGGCCCGAGCGAGCGATAGAGACAAGCCATGAGCATGGCGTTTGCGCGCTCGTTCGGTCCATTTCCGGTGTGCAGTCAGGCTTGGGGGCGCCTGGTAGCATTCCCGGCAGGAAGGGCAAAAAGGGAAGGAAAGGCGGAGGGCAAGATAAAGGAAACCGGCACCCTGTCGGGGCGGTTTCTGGGCAAGCCCTTGTCTGCACACCGTTTTGGGACGCGGCGCACGGCACCATGCTTTTGGGCCTCGCGTGCCGCGATAGGGCGCAAAGCCTTGGCTTTGCTGGGTTTTGACCGGCACTCTAACCGAATATCGGCCGATTTTCCGCCGTCACGGCTTCGGATGCGTCGATGAGTGGCGACGACGAGAACCGCTTTCGCCCGAAGCCTGGCCGCATCAGGTCGGACGAGCCGAAGGCGGGCAAGGCGAAGAGCTTTCTGACGCAGGCAAAGAAGCTGGCGCGTCAGCATAGCAACAGCCCCGGCAGATCATCATCATTCGCATCACGGACATCCTCGTCGTCTTCATCTGGTTCCGCCGGAAAGAGCGGGAAGGCACAGCGGGCTGGCAAAGGTCCGGGCGTCAAGCGTGGTCGTGGTGCGGCCTTTGTCCGCGCCCGAACCCTGTCGGGCGGCTGGCGTCACAGTACGGCCGGAGCGCGCCGTGTCGTCGTCAAAACCCGTTATGTCCAGGGCGCGGGAAAAAATGGCAAGGGGGCTGCCCATCTGCGCTATATCCAGCGAGACGGGACATCGCGTGATGGCGAGCGCGGCCAGCTTTATTCGGCGAATGAGGACCGCGCCGATGGAGATGCGTTTCTTGACCGCGGCAAGGATGACCGCCACCAGTTCCGCTTCATCGTTTCGCCCGAAGATGCCGCCGATCTTTCCAACCTCACCGAGCACACCCGCGATCTGATGAGCCGCATTGAGGGCGACCTTGGCACTAAACTCGATTGGGTGGCGGTCAATCACCACAATACCGGCCATCCCCATGCCCATATCATCGTTCGGGGCAAGGACGATCTGGGCGAGAACCTGGTCATCAATGGCGACTATCTCGCCAATGGTATTCGTGAGCGGGCGAGCGAACTGGCCACGCTGGAACTTGGACCCGCCACCGAGATCGAGCAGAGCCGCAAGCTGACTGCCGAAATCGACCAGGACCGCTTCACCCGGATCGACCGGGCAATGACCGAAGATGCCGATGAACGGATCCTCGATCTGCGCCATGAACCCGACGACACGCGCCGCCAGTTCAACCGCACGCTTCGCCTGCGCCGCCTCACCAAACTGGAAAAGATGGGACTGGCCACGGAACACGCCCCCGGCGTCTGGGAACTTGGCGCGAAGATGGAACCGGCGCTGCGTGAACTCGGAGAGCGCGGCGACATCATCCGCAATATGCACAAGGCGCTGAAGGCCGATGGGCTGGCGCGTGATCCGATGACATTCCAGCTTCACGACGGCGCGCCCGCGATGCCGATCACCGGCCGCGTCGTCGACAAATATCTGACCGATGAGATGGGTGAGAAGCTGACCATCGTGGTGGACGGGATCGACGGGCGCACGCACCATCTTCCCGGCATCGATCCGGCCCGCGTCGAAGACGCCCGGATTGGCAGCATCGTGGAAGTCGGCCCCGCCGATACAGCACAGCGCCCATCCGATCGCACCATCGCTGCGATCTCGGAGAATGGCATTTATCGCCCGAGCCGCCACCTCGAACAGGCGAAGTTCGAGGGGCGTGTGCCGGGTGGTGATTATGAGGGCTATGTCGATGCTCATGTCCGGCGGTTGGAGTCGCTGCGTCGGGCCGGGATTGCCGAGCGGATCGACGCCGACCAGTGGCGCATCCCCGAAGACTTCGAGAGCCGCGCCACCGCCTATGATGCCGGTCGCAACCGGCAGGCCAGCATCCGTGTCGTCTCGACCTTCGACCTGGAAAAGCAGATAGGCGCCGATGGTGCGACCTGGCTGGACCGGCGACTGGTTACGTCGGACGCCTCGGATATTACCCCGGCAGGGTTCGGGCAACAGGTGCGAGAGGCGATGGACCAGCGCCGTGAGCATCATATCGCACAGGGCGACGCGACGCCGCAGCAGAATGGACGCATCCTCTATCGGCGCAGCCTGCTCACCAACCTTCGGGAACGGGAGGTGGCGCGCATCGGTGCGGAAATGGCCGGGAGCAAGGGGTTGCCATTCCGGGCGGCTGCCGATGGCGAGACTGTCAGCGGCAAGTTTAGCGGAACCGTGCAGCTCTCGAGCGGCAAGTTCGCCATTATCGAAAAGAGCCACGAGTTCACCCTTGTACCGTGGCGGCCGGTCATCGACCGCCAGCTCGGCCGTGAGGTGATGGGCGTCGTGCAGGGTGGATCGGTATCCTGGCAACTAGGACGGACACGAGGGCTGGGGATCTGAGCCTTCGCTGCTCCGGTGCCGCGTGAATTGTTCTGGGAATGTCGACATCTGGGCGGCTCTTGCGCGAACCTGTCCGATGTGCCGCCGATGATATCCGGCAGTGCTGCGGCGCGGCCTTTCCTGTTGCGACTTTCGAAAACGCCTATTCTCTGATCGGCTCCGACTCTTTTGTCGATTGGACCTTATATGCGTGGAGGCCGAATACTCTGGGGCCAGATCATAGTCGTGTTCACCATTGTCCTGGCGATGGTCTGGACTTCGACACAATGGGTGGCCTTTCGCCTTGGCTTTCAGCCCCAGCTCGGGACTCCATGGTTCGATGTCGCGGGATGGCCGATCTATTATCCTCCGGCCTTCTTCTGGTGGTGGTTTTCCTTCGACGCCTATGCGCCTGGTATTTTCACCGAGGGCGCGTTCATCGCCACGTCGGGGGCGTTGTTCGCTATCGCCGCCGCTTTTTTCATGTCGATCATCCGGGCGCGCGAGGCGCGCAACGTCGCCACCTATGGTTCGGCCCGATGGGCCGAGGACAAGGAAATCCATGCTGCCGGATTGCTCGGCCCCGATGGCGTGGTCCTGGGAAGACACAGCAAGGACTATCTACGACATGACGGACCTGAGCATGTCCTTTGCTTCGCGCCCACCCGATCGGGCAAGGGGGTCGGTCTCGTGGTGCCGACGCTGCTGACCTGGCCGGGAAGCTGCATCGTCCATGATATCAAGGGGGAGAACTGGAATCTGACGGCAGGCTTCCGGTCCTGCCATGGCCACGTCCTGCTGTTCGATCCGACCAATGTGCATTCCGCAGCTTACAACCCGCTGCTGGAAGTCCGTCAGGGGGAATGGGAAGTCCGCGATGTGCAGAACATCGCGGACATTCTGGTCGATCCCGAAGGCAGCCTCGACAAGCGTAACCATTGGGAAAAGACCAGCCATTCGCTACTGGTCGGCGCCATCCTGCATGTTCTCTATGCCGAGAAGGACAAAACGCTGGCCGGCGTCGCGAGTTTTCTGTCCGATCCCAGCCGTCCAGTCGAGGCAACCTTGCGCGCCATGATGGACACGCCGCATCTGGGCGAAGCCGGTGTGCATCCCGTCATCGCCTCATCGGCACGCGAACTGCTGAACAAGTCCGAGAACGAACGCTCCGGCGTGCTGTCCACGGCGATGTCCTTTCTCGGCCTCTACCGCGATCCGGTCGTGGCCCGCGTGACGGCCCGCTGCGACTGGCGCATTGCTGATCTGGTCGGAGCAAAAGAACCCGTCAGCCTCTACCTCGTCGTACCGCCCTCGGACATCAATCGCACAAAACCGCTGATCCGCCTCATCCTCAATCAGATCGGGCGGCGGCTGACAGAGGAGCTGGAAACCTCCGGCAAGCGCCATCGCCTGCTGTTGATGCTGGACGAGTTTCCCGCGCTCGGGCGGTTGGACTTCTTTGAATCGGCATTGGCCTTCATGGCCGGCTACGGCCTCAAAGCCTTCCTGATCGCGCAATCGCTCAACCAGATCGAGCGCGCCTATGGGCAGAACAACGCCATTCTCGACAACTGCCATGTGCGTGTCGCCTTTGCTGCCAACGATGAACGCACCGCCAAGCGGATCAGCGACGCGCTGGGCACGGCGACAGAAATGCGCGATTCCACCAACTATGCCGGTCATCGCCTCGCGCCCTGGCTCGGGCATCTCATGGTTTCGCGGCAGGAAACAGCGCGGCCGCTCCTGACACCGGGCGAGATCATGCAGCTTCCGCCAACCGACGAGATCGTCATGGTAGCGGGTGTGCCGCCCATCCGCGCCGCCAAGGCGCGCTACTATGCCGATGCGCGGCTTCAGGAACGGGTGCTGCCGCCGCCCGATCTACGCAAGCGGTCGGTGAAGATGGAAACATCGGCACCAGACAACTGGACGAGCCGTATTGTTACGCCCACGGCTGGCCACGGACCCGCGTCGAACAGGTCCGACGACGATCCTGCCAATGCCGGTATCCGTCGTGAGCCGGAGCTTCCCGAGCATGAGGAAATCATCCCGCCACCACCGCCGCCATCGCAGGAGTTCGACTTTCTCGATGATGAGCCCGACGTCGATGCCGCCAAGGCCCGCGCCATGCGTGAGCGGATGCGCATGGTCGCGCGGCAGGCATCACTTGACCCAAATGACGGCATCGCGCTTTGAGAAGGAAGACAGGCATGACGAGCCGCACCCGCATGAATGTCTACTTCTCCTCGCATCTGCTGAAGCAGGTCGAAGCCCTGGCGCTGCGCCGTAATGTTTCAAAATCCGCAGTGATCGAGGCGGCGGTCGCATCCTTCCTGTCCGGTGACACGACCGAACGGCTGGAAGCCGCAATGTCGCGACGCCTGGACAAGCTGGGTCGCCAGTTCGACATGCTGGACGAAGATGTCGCCATCCTCGGCGAGACGCTTTCGCTGTTCGTACAATTCTGGCTCACCATGACGCCGCCGCTGTCAGACAGCGCGAAACAATCGGCACGCATCAAGGGCAACGAGCGCTTCGAAGGCTTCATGCAGACGCTGGGCAAGCGTCTTGCAACTGGCGACAGGTTCCTGAAAGAACTATCACGGGATGTGGATACGCCCCACGATCATTCGGCGCAACGCCAGGCTGAAGCCGATGGAAACCAGCCCTGAACGTTCGATCCATCCGATTTACCGCCGTCAGCCGCCGATGCCCGCACGCGCATAAACATCTGTTGAAACGGCCCTAAATCAGGTTCTTTTAATCGACCCCAATCCGGGGTCCGTCTTTTGCGCGTCCCGCCATGAACGGGGCCGCTATGACCACATCACATCAGAAACCCGAGACGATTGCGCGTGGTGCGCGGATGCTGCGCACCGCACTCGGGGCATCGATTGCCCGGTTTCTGGAAGATCCGGCTGTGGTCGAGGTGATGCTGAATCCCGATGGCCGCATCTGGGTGGATCGGCTCTCCGAAGGTCTGGCCGATACGGGAGAGAGGCTGTCTGCGGCTGATGGCGAGCGGATCGTCCGGTTGGTCGCCCATCATGTTGGCGTCGAAGTTCATACCCGAAGTCCGCGTGTATCGGCCGAACTGCCTGAGACCGGAGAGCGCTTCGAAGGGTTGCTGCCGCCTGTTGTCACGGCGCCGACCTTTGCCATCCGCAAGCCCGCCGTCGCGGTGTTCACGCTCGACGACTATGTAAACGCCGGGATCATGACCAGCCCTCAGGCCGAGGTGTTACGCCTGAACGTCGCCACGCGGGCCAATATCCTCGTCGCGGGCGGCACCTCCACTGGCAAGACCACGCTGACCAACGCGCTGCTGGCAGAAGTCGCCAAGACTTCGGATCGCGTCGTGATCATTGAAGACACGCGCGAACTGCAATGCGTCGCGCCCAATCTGGTCGCGATGCGCACCAAAGATGGCGTGGCGACGCTCTCCGATCTGGTGCGTTCGTCGCTACGCCTGCGCCCGGATCGCATCCCGGTCGGCGAGGTGCGCGGGTCCGAAGCCCTCGACCTCCTTAAAGCCTGGGGCACCGGCCATCCGGGCGGGATCGGCACCATCCATGCCGGTTCCGGCATTGGCGCGCTGCGACGCCTCGAGCAGCTCATCCAGGAAGCCGTCATCACCGTCCCGCGCGCCCTGATCGCCGAGACCATCGACCTTGTCGCCGTTCTTGCCGGACGTGGATCGTCCCGCCGCCTGGTCGAACTCGCCCGCGTCGATGGGCTGGGTCCGGACGGCGACTACGCCATCACGCATCCCATTACTTTGGCAACCACCCCGAAAGGAAACCCTTCATGATCCGCACGATTTCACGCGGCTGCCGCATCATGGCAACCGCCGCTGCCACTGTTTCCATCAGTCTGATCCTAGCGCCTGCCGCACATGCCTCCGGCTCCTCCATGCCCTGGGAGGCACCGCTTCAGTCGATCCTCCAGTCGATCGAGGGTCCTGTCGCCAAGATCATCGCCGTCATCGTCATCATCTCCACCGGCCTGGCGCTGGCCTTCGGCGATACCTCCGGCGGCTTCCGCCGCCTGATCCAGATCGTCTTCGGCCTGTCCATCGCCTTCGCCGCGTCGAGCTTCTTCCTGTCGTTCTTCTCGTTCGGCGGCGGGGCGCTCATCTGATGGCGGGCGGGTTTGAACAGCTCGATGCGGTGCCGGGCTTCTCCATCCCGGTTCACCGGGCGCTGACCGAGCATATCCTGCTCGGCGGCGCACCGCGTTCGATTGCCATCGTCAACGGCACTCTGGCCGGCGCCGTCGGCCTCGGCCTCCGTCTCTGGCTGGTTGGCGTCGCCATCTGGGCGGTCGGTCATTTCCTCGCGGTCTGGGCTGCCAAACGCGATCCGCTTTTTGTCGAGGTGGGCCGTAGGCATCTGCGCATCCCCGGTCATCTGTCGGTGTGAGGGCGCGGCCATGATGAACCTCACCGAATATCGCCGTACCGCCACCCGCCTCGCGGATTTCCTGCCCTGGGCGGCGCTGGTCGGCTCGGGCGTCGTGCTGAACAAGGACGGCAGTTTCCAGAGGACTGCGAAGTTTCGCGGGCCGGATCTGGATTCCGCTGTTGCCGCCGAACTGGTCGCGGTCGCTGGGCGTATCAACAACGCCGTGCGCCGCCTCGGCTCCGGCTGGTCGATCTTTGTTGAGGCACAACGAAGCGAAGCCGCGACTTATCCCGGCAGCCAATTTCCTGATCCGGCTTCCGCTCTGGTCGATGCCGAGCGCAAAGCTGCCTTCGAGGAAGCGGGCACGCATTTCGTGTCAGGCTATTTCCTGACCTTCCTCTGGCTGCCACCCGCCGAAGATGCGGCTCGCGCCGAGACCTGGCTCTATGAGGGCCGTGAGCAATCCGGCGTCAATCCATGGGAGCTGATGCGCGGCTTCATCGACCGCACCGACCGCGTGCTGGCGCTGCTCGACGGCTTCATGCCCGAATGCCACTGGATCGATGATGCCGGCACGCTGACCTATCTCCATTCCACGATATCCACGAACCGCCACCGCGTGCGCGTGCCGGAGGTGCCGATGCACCTTGACGCGCTGCTGGCCGATCAGCCGCTGACCGGCGGGCTGGAGCCACGCCTGGGCTTGTCGCATCTGCGCATCCTGACGATCACAGGCTTTCCGACTGCGACGACGCCCGGCCTGCTCGACGAGATGAACCGGCTGGCTTTTCCCTATCGCTGGTCCACCCGCGCGATCCTGATGGACAAGACCGACGCAACGAAGTTGCTGACCAGGATCAGGCGGCAATGGTTCGCCAAGCGCAAGAGCATCGCCGCGATCCTGAAAGAGGTGATGACCAACGAGCAATCTGCGCTCGTGGACACCGATGCGTCGAACAAGGCGCTCGATGCCGACATGGCCTTGCAGGAACTTGGGGCCGACATGGCAGGCATGGCCTATGTCACGGCGACCGTCACCGTATGGGATGCCGATCCGCGCATCGCCGACGAGAAGCTGCGGCTGGTCGAAAAGATCATTCAGGGCCGCGATTTCACGGCCATGCCCGAAACGGTCAATGCCGTCGATGCCTGGCTCGGCTCGATCCCCGGACATGCCTATGCCAATGTCCGGCAGCCGCCGGTCTCGACGCTCAACCTTGCCCACATGATCCCGCTATCGGCCGTGTGGGCGGGGCCGGAACGGAACGAACATCTCGGAGCGCCCCCCTTGCTTTACGGCAAGACCGAGGGTTCGACACCGTTCCGGCTTGCCCTTCATGTCGGCGATGTCGGCCATACGCTTGTCGTCGGCCCGACCGGCGCGGGCAAGTCCGTGCTGCTGGCGCTGATGGCGCTGCAATTTCGCCGCTATGATCGCAGCCAGATTTTCGCTTTCGATTTCGGCGGCTCGATCAGGGTATCTGCGCTCGCCATGGGCGGCGACTGGCACGATCTGGGCGGTGGGCTGACCGAAGGGGACGAGGCGTCCGTTTCCCTGCAACCGCTGGCGCGGATCGATGACGCCTATGAGCGGTCCTGGGCCGCCGACTGGATCGCCGCGATCCTGATGCGCGAGGGCATGACCATCACACCGGAGGTGAAGGAACACATCTGGACGGCGCTGACATCGCTGGCATCTGCCCCGGCGGGGGAACGGACCATCACCGGCCTTGCCGTGCTGCTGCAATCCAACGATCTAAAACAGGCATTGCGCCCATACTGCATTGGCGGCGCCTATGGCCGGTTGCTCGACGCCGAGGCCGAACATCTCGGATCAGCCGATGTACAGGCCTTCGAGATCGAGGGGCTGGTCGGCACAGGGGCTGCGCCTGCCGTCCTGTCCTATCTGTTTCACCGCATTGGTGACCGCCTAGACGGGCGGCCAACGCTGCTGATCATCGACGAAGGCTGGCTGGCGCTGGATGACGAAGGTTTCGCCAATCAGCTCCGCGAATGGCTGAAGACGCTCAGGAAGAAGAACGCTTCCGTCATTTTCGCCACGCAGTCACTTTCCGACATCGATGGCAGCAATATCGCGCCTGCAATCATAGAAAGTTGCCCGACGCGGCTGCTGCTGCCGAACGAACGCGCCATCGAGCCGCAGATCACGGCAATCTACCGCCGCTTCGGCCTCAATGACCGGCAAATCGAGATCCTCGCGCGGGCCACGCCCAAGCAGGACTACTACTGCCAATCGCGGCGCGGCAATCGCCTGTTCGAGCTTGGCCTCAGCGAGGTCGGCCTCGCGCTCTGCGCCGCATCATCCAAATCCGATCAGACCCGTATCGCCGAACTCGTCGCCGAGCATGGGCAGGACGGTTTTCTCGCAGCTTGGCTGCGCGATCGCGGCGTCGAATGGGCCGTCGATCTGATCCCAAACCTCACCAATCTTGTCGAACGGGCAGAGCCTGCTCGGCCGGTCGCGCCAGATCAAATCCATCCAGATGACAGCCAAGAAAAGGAGACCCTGCCATGATCCGTATCCCCGTTTCCCGATATGTCAGTGCATCCGTGCTGGCGCTGGCGCTCGCCATTCCTGTTGCACAGTCGCCCATGCTGACGAGCCCCGCTCACGCTTTTGGCTTCGGCCGCATCGTCTATGATCCGACCAACTATGCGCAGAACCTTCTGACCGCCGCCCGCACGCTGGAGCAGATCAACCACCAGATCACCTCGCTTCAGAATGAAGCGCAGATGCTCATCAATCAGGCGAAGAATCTTGCCAGTCTGCCATATTCCTCGCTCCAGACTTTGCAGCAGAACGTCCAGCGCACGCAGCAGCTTCTGGCCCAGGCGCAGAACATTGCCTTCGACGTGCAGAACGTCGATCAGATGTTCCAACAGAAATACGGCAAGGTTTCGCTATCCGCGACCGACGCCCAGCTCGTCGCCGATGCGCGGTCCCGTTGGCAGAATACGGTCGGCGGCTTGCAGGACGCCATGCGCGTGCAGGCCGGTGTCGTCGGCAATATCGACACCAATCGCGCTGAAATGTCCGCCCTTGTCGGGCAGAGCCAGAACGCGACCGGCGCGTTGCAGGCGACACAGGCGGGCAATCAGCTTCTCGCGCTCCAGTCGCAGCAACTTTCCGACCTGATCGCGCTGATGTCGGCCAATGGTCGCTCCGAAGCCCTGATCGAAGCCGAACGCGCCACCGCCGCCGAACAGGGTCGCATCCAGCGCGAGCGCTTTCTGACGCCGGGATCGGGCTATCAGCCCGGCAATGCCCGGATGTTCGGCAACGGTAACAACTGACCGGACAGGAGGGGCGCGACATGGACGGCAAGATGCTGGCCCGGCTGGGCGCGATCATATTCGTGGCCATCGCCATCACCGCGACGGTGATCGAAATGACACGCGAGGACGAACCAGCCCAGCCCCGTGCGGCCCCGGCGTTTCAGGCGCCTGCCGATCCACTGCGCCAGAGCCTGCGCCACTGCCAGCAGCTTGGCGAGGCCGCCGTGAACGATCCCGGCTGCCTCGCCACCTGGGCCGAGAACCGCGACCGGTTCCTCGGCCGGACGCCGGTGCCCGCCGCCCCGCATCAGAACGGGGGAGAGTGAACCATGGGCGGCACCGGCGTCATCGACAACTTTCTGGGCGTTTTCACCAGTTATATCGACAGCGGCTTCGGCCTGCTTGGCGGCGAGGTCGCCTTCATCGCCACCACCCTGATCGTCATCGACGTGACGCTGGCAGCGCTCTTCTGGTCCTGGGGTGCGGATGACGACATCATCGCCCGGCTGGTCAAGAAGACGCTCTTCGTCGGCGTCTTCGCATACCTGATCGGCAACTGGAACAATCTTGCCCAGATCATCTTCGACAGCTTCGCCGGTCTTGGCCTGAAAGGTTCGGGCACCAGCTTTTCCGCCGCCGATCTGCTGCGGCCCGGCAAGGTGGCGCAGACCGGCCTTGATGCCGGCCGCCCGCTGCTCGAATCCATCTCGGACATGATGGGCTACTGGTCGTTCTTCGAGAACTTCATCCAGATCGCCTGCCTGATGTTCGCCTGGGCGCTGGTACTGCTGGCCTTCTTCATTCTCGCCGTGCAGCTCTTCGTCACGCTGATCGAGTTCAAGCTGACCACGCTGGCGGGCTTTGTCCTCATTCCCTTCGGCCTATTCGGCAAGACCGCCTTCATGGCCGAGCGCGTTCTTGGCAATGTCGTCTCCTCCGGCATCAAGGTGCTGGTGCTCGCCGTCATCATCGGCATCGGCTCGACATTGTTCTCGCAGTTTACGGCCGGTTTCGGCGGCGTGACGCCGACCATCGACGACGCCATGGCAATCGTGCTCGCCGCACTTTCCCTTCTCGGCCTCGGCATCTTCGGTCCTGGCATCGCTTCCGGTCTGGTTTCTGGCGGCCCGCAGCTTGGCGCAGGTGCAGCCGTTGGAACCGGCCTTGCCGCTGGCGGCATGATGCTTGCCGGCGGCGCTGCCGCAGGCATGGCCGCGAAGGGAGGGGCAGCGGCGCTGTCGGGTGGAGCTGCGGCTGTCCGTGGCGGTGCTGCTGCCGCAGGGGCGGCGAGCGCCGCCTTTAGTGTTGGATCGCTCGGCCAGTCAGGCGCTGCCGGTGTTGCTTCCGGCCTTGGCCGTGTTGCCCGCGCGGCAGGCTCCGCCGCCGCATCGCCCTTGAAACGGACGGCCTCGAAAGCAGCGGAAAACGTCAAATCCAGCTTCTCCGATGGCGCGCGCGCCGGGCTCGGCGTCACCGGTGGATCGTCCTCGCGGGGAACTATTGGCGGTGCGAGTTTGGCCGGCGCTGCCACACTCGCCTCCGCACCGGCGGGCGGCCCGCCTGCATGGGCGCAGCAGATGCACCGCCGCCAGGCGCTCAATCACGGCACGACCATGGCCGCCCATGCCGTCCGCTCCGGTGACAGCCACGGCGGCGGCTCTTCCGTCAACATTTCCGAAAGTGACCGCTCATGAACATCTTCAGACGTCCAGCGACCCATTACGGCAAATCGCCCGAACCCGAGACGCCTTACCAGAAAGCCGCGCAAATCTGGGACGAGCGTATTGGCACGGCCCGCGCGCAGGCCAAGAACTGGCGCTATATGGCCTTCGGCTCACTGATCCTCTCGGCGGGCTTCGCTGCAGCGCTCGTTCTGCAATCGGCGCGAGGGACCGTCGTGCCCTGGGTGGTGCAGGTCGATAATCTCGGCCAGGCCCAGACCGTCGCCGCAGCCACGGCCGATTACCGTCCGACCGATCCGCAGATCGCCTTCCATCTTGGCCGCTTCATCGAGCAGACGCGCTCGATCCCGGCGGACGCCATCATCGTGCGCCAGAACTGGCTGCGCGCCTATGAGTTCACCACGGATAGGGGGGCGGCCGCGCTCAACGATTACGCCCGCGCCAATGATCCGTTCACCCGTGTCGGCCGCCAGCAGATCGCAGTCGAGGTTTCCAGCGTCATCCGCGCCTCGAACGACAGCTTCCGAGTCGCCTGGACCGAGCGCCACTACGAGAACGGGCAGCTTTCCACGACCGAGCGCTGGACCGCGATCCTGACCATCGTGATCCAGACGCCGCGCGATGCCGAGCGTCTGCGCGCCAATCCGCTCGGTATCTACGTCAACGCAATTTCATGGTCACGGGAGATGAGCCAATGACCATCGCGTCTTCCCGCAATTCCGCCTTGCCGGTTTTCCGTAAACCCGCGTTCGCGGCTTTGTTGCTTTCGGCCACCATGCTGGCAGGCTGCGCCACCAACAAAGCGCCGCAGTTCAGCTATGATGCCGATGTGCCGGCGTTGCCTGTTGTGTCGGCCGCTGTCACCGATGACCGGCCTCGGCCGCTTCACACGCCGCCGGCCTGGACGGTCGCACGCGGCGGAAATGCTGCCGGAACACCGGCAGGCCGCGTCGAGAACGCCAATGCCGCCGCCCGCGTCGAGCCGCGCCGCGAGGGTTACTATAACGCCATCCAGATTTATCCCTGGTCGGAAGGCGCGCTCTATCAGGTCTATGCAGCACCAGGACAGATCACCAATATCGCGCTGGAGCCGGGCGAAAGCCTGACCGGCGCGGGACCGATCGCGGCGGGAGATACCGCCCGCTGGATCATTGGCGATACCGAGAGCGGGAGCGGTACGTCGCGCCGGGTCCATATTCTCGTCAAACCATCCCGATCCGACATCTCAACCAATCTCGTGGTGACGACCGATCGGCGCACCTACATGATCGAGCTGCGCGCCCGTGAGGCGCTCTACATGCCGTCCGTATCCTGGTCTTATCCGGTGCTGCCTGCCGGTCAGCGCCAGACCGTTCCCGCAGCACCTATCATCCCGGTCGAGGCGGCACGCAACTATCGTTACGGCCTGACCGGAGATACGCCGCCATGGCGGCCGATTTCCGTCTTCGACGATGGCCGCCGTGTCTATGTCGTTTTCCCGCGCGGCATCGTGCAGGGAGAGATGCCACCGATTTTCGTCATCGGTTCCGAGGGCGAGACCCAGATCGTCAATTCCCGTGTTCACCAGAACATCTTGATCGTCGATCGGCTGTTCGGAGCGGCTGAGCTGCGTCTTGGTAGCGGCAAGCAGCAGCAGACGGTCAGGATCGTTCGCATCGAGCAAAGGCAAGCTGCCCAGCCCGCTAAAACCGGGGAGCAACCGTCATGAGTGAAGAGGCTACCACCAACCCAACGCCGATGCGTCTGCGTGCCGAGCCGCCGCGCGTCACGCGCCTGTCGCGCAAGATGCTGGCCGGTGCCGGGGCTGTTGCGCTCCTCGGCATCGGCGGGGCGCTGATCTATGCGCTCCAGACGCGCGACATGAGCGGAAACGGTGAAGAACTCTATTCGACCGAGAACCGCGCCACGGCAGATGGACTGGCCGGTCTGCCGAAGGATTATACCGGGCCGGTCCTGGGGCCGGCATTGCCGGGCGATCTCGGTGGCCCGATCCTGGATGCCCAGAACCGGGGTCAGCCCGTCACGCCGCCCGCCATGGCGACGCCTGCCCGCGATCCTGCCGAAGAGCGCCGGCTTGCCGAAGAAGAAGCTGCGCGTCTCAGTACAGTGTTCTTCCAGTCCGGGCCAAGAGTGGCGACGACAGCTGGCTCGACGATGCCGGGGCTTGTGGGGCCGGACCTTGGTGCCCAACCTGAAACGCAGGACCGGCACACAGCTTTCCTCAATGGCCCGGTCGATCGGCAGACCGTTGCCATGGATCGGATCATGGCGCCTGCCTCGCCCTATATCCTTCAGGCCGGGGCCGTGATTCCGGCGGCGATGATTACCGGCATCCGCTCCGATCTGCCGGGGCAGATCACCGCGCAGGTGACAGAGAATGTCTATGACAGTCCGACCGGCAGTCTGCTGTTGATCCCGCAAGGAACCCGCATCATCGGCCAGTATGATGCGGGTGTGCAATTCGGTCAGCGCCGCGTGCTGCTGGTCTGGAACCGCCTGATCCTGCCCAATGGCCGCTCCATCGTGCTGGAGCGCCAACCCGGTGCGGACGCTTCCGGCTATGCCGGGCTGGAAGATGGCGTTGATTACCACTGGTGGGATCTGATGAAGGCGGCGGGGCTGTCCACGCTGCTCGGCATCGGCACGGAACTGGCGACCGACGACGAGGATCGTCTGATTCGCGCTATCCGCGACGGAGCGCAGGATACCATCAATCAGGCCGGGCAACAGATCGTCCAGCGCCAGTTGCAGGTTGCGCCGACCCTGACCATCCGGCCGGGCTACCCGGTAAGGGTCATCGTTACCCGCGATCTCGTACTCGAACCTTACAGGAACTGACCATGACGAAGCTGAAACTCGGCCCCCTCATCGAAGACAAGCCCGTGAAGGTGACGGTGGAACTGCCGGGGCCGCTGCACCGCGATCTTGCCGCCTATGCCGAAGTGCTGGCTCGCGAAACCGGCCAGCCCGCTGCCGATCCTGTCAGGCTGATTGTGCCGATGCTGGAACGGTTCATTGCGACAGATCGAGGCTTTGCCAGCGCCCGAAGATCTCGCTCATGAGGTGCCGAGCGAGTCATGGCGCGTCGCGGCGATGATTTCCATCAACGTATCGACGGCCTTTCGTGTCGCATCCCATTTGGCGGTCTGATCCATTTCCCGGTTCTGAAGGGTGAGGCTCACCGCGCCGTGTACCGTTGACCAGAACATGAAGCTGTAACGGCTCAGATCCATGCCGTGCAAAAAACCTTCCTCCTGAGAGCAACGAAGTCCCGTCAGCAATAGATTTAGTATCTGTCTTCCAGCTTCGCCCGACCATGGATCATCGCTGACTCCGAGCCGTGGCGGCGGTGCGAACATCAGCCGGTACAGCGTGGGGTTTTCCAGGGCAAAGCGGACATAGGCATAGCTGCCATCACGCAAATAGCCGAATGGATTGCCGCGCATCTGCTGGAATACGGCCAGCTTTTCTCTGTAGAGCTGGTTGAAACCTTCGTCTCGAACGGCGCGCAGCAAGGCGCTTTTGTTGCGGAAATGGCCGTAAAGCGCTGGCGCTGTGCAACCGATGGCATGCGCGACCGCAGTCAGCGGCACGTCGAGGTCGCCACGCTCTGACAGCAGCCGGATCGTTTCGTCGATCGCACGACGAGCAATATCAAGTTCTTGCTCTTTCCGGGGACGGGCCATTCCGATGCCTGTTGCAACTTGTCGTGAAAATTAAACGACATTTATTTTTTTCGTTGACGGGCCGGAAGTCAAGAAGCAGCATTCGGTAACTGAACGTCGTTTAGTTTGAGGATGTGCGGAGAGCCGATGAACGCACACAGGTCGATTTTCGCGTTGATGATGGCGGGGTGCCAGTCAGAAACCGAACGCTGTTTCGGATGATGCACCATGGCTGTGATCGGGAACAATCAGACCTCGCCTGATGATAGCCTCACAAAGGTCGTTGAGGGGAAACCTGGCACATCTGCGGTCCGGCTGAACCAGTTGCGATATTTTGTTGCCGCCGTCGATTATGGGAGTTTTCGCAAGGCTGCTGCCGCGCTTTCTGTGCAGGCATCCTCCATCAGCCGACGAATCCGTGATCTCGAAGATGAACTCGGGGCGTCGCTTTTCATGCGTCATGCTGGCGGGGTGCGGTTGACCGTTGCCGGGCGGGAATTCCTGCGCAACGCTCGCCATGCTCTTCGCCAGATCGACATTGGGGTGACCAAGGTGGCGGCGGTTGGCCGGGCAGAGCAAGGGCTGATCAAGGTCGGGATATTCTCGTCCCTTGCGTCAGGATTTCTGTTCGATCTGTTGCGTGCCTTCGGCGCGCACCACCCGAACGTGCAGGTCGACCTTATTGATGGCAATCCGCCCGAGCACGTCGCGGCTGTCCGGAAACTTTGTCTGGACGTCGCATTCATCACGGGAACCGCGGCATGGGATGGCTGTGAGGCGGAGCATTTATGGTGCGAGAAGGTTTTCGTGGTGCTGCCCGATAACCACCCTTTGACGGGCAAGCCGGAACTTGGATGGGGCGATTTGGCTTCCGAGCGGTTCATCGTGAGCGACGTTGCGCCGGGTCAGGAGATCCACGACTATTTGGTCGCTCACCTTGCCGGTCTCGGCCGCCATCTCGATATTCAGTCTCAGCAGGTCGGCCGCGACAACATCCTATCTCTGGTCGCTCTCGGTCGCGGCCTCACTCTGACAAGCGAAGCGACGACCGTCGCGCAGTTTCCGGGGATCACCTACCGGGAACTCGTGGATGAGGTGCTGCCGTTCAGCATGGTCTGGTCCGCGCATAACGACAACCCGGCGTCTCGGCGGTTGTTGAGCATGGCACGATCGCTGACAGGACTCACCCGGCGAAAATAGGGTTTGACGGCATATGCGATTGTGCCGACGCGCAAGGCTACCCCAAGTTGCACCCATCGGTTATTCCAGCGACTTTTCGATGAAGCCGAGCGTATTGGCGTTCTCGACCAAGGTTCGCACCTTGGCGCGTTCGAGACCGTCAGGCACTTCCGCCTCGATCTCAAGCCTGAACGTCAGTGATGCACGATCACGGTGAAAGCGCTGGCGGGTTTGCGACATCATATTTTCACGACGATACGCCGGTTTCGGTAGCCCTGCCCAAATTCCTTGCTAGAATGACCAAATTGGCGTGTGCTGCGTGCGCCAGGGTCTCACCCTAATACGGAGAAAAGAACAACTCTTCCCCCAGAGGATGCAGCTCTATGGCCTCAACGCAGCCTGTCAGCCCCAATCGGGGCCGTATCAATTCCACGCTCCGGCAATTTCTCGACAATGAAGCCTCTGGCGGCATCGTTCTCATGGCCGTCGCAGTGCTCGCTATCCTCACCGCAAATTCGCCTGTGGCCGACAGCTACTTTTCAGCGCTGCATAGCTATGTCGGCCCTTTGAGTGTTCAGCACTGGATAAACGATGCGCTGATGGCGGTGTTTTTCCTGCTGGTCGGACTTGAGATCAAGCGGGAGATGCTGGATGGGCAATTGTCGAGCTGGAGCCGCCGGCTGCTACCGGGCGCGGCTGCTGCTGGTGGGATGGCCGTTCCGGCATTGATCTACATCGCATTCAATCTCGGCAACCCTGCCGCCTTGCGTGGATGGGCAATCCCGTCTGCGACCGATATAGCCTTTGCGCTCGGCGTGCTATCGTTGCTCGGGTCAAGAGTGCCGGCGTCGTTGAAAATCTTCCTCGCGGCGCTCGCCATCATTGACGATCTCGGGGCCGTAATCGTGATTGCCCTATTCTACACTGCCGATCTGAACCTTGTCGCTCTCGGCGGTGCGGCTCTGGTCATAGGTGCGCTGATCGCCCTCAACCGGGCCGGGGTGATGCGCCTTTGGCTCTATCTGGCCCTCGGAGCTGTGCTCTGGGTTCTGGTACTGCGCTCAGGCGTTCATGCCACGTTGGCCGGTGTCATCCTGGCATTGACCATTCCTATCCGCCTGACACCGGGAACGCCTGAAGCCTCGCCCTTGGTTTCACCGTTGCATCAGCTCGAACACGCCTTGCAAAAGCCAGTCGCCTTTCTGGTCGTTCCGATTTTCGGCTTTGCCAATGCCGGTGTTTCCTTTGCGGGCGTGACCCCTGCCGTTTTGATCGAGCCGCTTACTCTCGGTGTGGCGGCCGGGCTTGTTCTCGGTAAGCTGGTCGGCGTGTTCGGAACCGTCGCCATTCTGGTGAAGCTGAGGCTCGCCGATCTTCCCTCCGCCGCGAGCTGGGGGCAGACGCTCGGCGTTTCGCTTCTATGTGGGATCGGTTTCACGATGAGCTTGTTCATCGGTCTGCTGGCATTTGACGATCCTGCTATGCAGGATCGGGTCAAGTTCGGGATTTTGGCAGGTTCGCTGATCGCAGGTCTGGCGGGCTACATCATCTTGAGGTTTTCCGATCGCAGGAAGGTCGCCTCTGTTATAGCCGCTTCGGCGCGCAATTCCTAAACGGCTACAGGTCTTTCATTCGCATTACCCTGATCGTGGCGATCGAAGCGAAGACCACATATGCGCAACAGCCAAACGCCTGCCATGACAGCGGAATGCCGGCGTCGATGAGAACGCCCATGATGATCGGAGATGCGCCGCTGGCTATGACGGTCCCGGCTTCAACCGCCGATCGGACCCTTGCGAGCTCGATTGTTCCGAACAGATCGACCCAGAGCGCGGTTGCCAGCGTGGAGCCAATGGCCATCGAGGCCGCCATTAGGACCATGTAAACGGGCGCTATCCACGGCACACTGATGAGGCCGATCAAGAGCATCGCTAGCGCTTGGGGCAACAGAAAAAGGGGCAGCAGCTTTTTCGGCCCCATCCTGTCGATTACGGGGCCGATCACAACAGAGGCGACCGCCTGGACTATGGCAAAGGCGGCGAAGCTCGCTGCCACAATCGAAATGTCCCATCCCTTTTGTTCGGCAAGCCGCGCCTGATGGAAGAAGAATCCCGTCACGATGAAGGGGCCGGCAAGGATCGCCGGGAGAGTGAGCAAAAGACGACGATCGCTCCATAGCGGCACGGTCGATGAACCTTCGGCCGGCTTGTCCTTGCGGCTGCGAATGGCTTTGTCACCCACGCGTGGCAGAAAGAGCAGGGCGATTGCTACACCGGCGATGACCAGGCCGGCGTTCATCATCCAGGCCGTTCGCCAGCCGAACAGTTCCATCATTGTAACGCCGGCAATCGGAAAAAGGCCCTGAGAGACAGAGAGGCCGAGCGCGATGATACCGAGCGCCTTGCCGGCGTCCTGGGGAAAGGCCCGCGCCGTCGCGGTAAGCGCTGTGTGGGTCATCAGGCCCTGTCCGCCAAGGCGCAGAAAATAGAAGGCAACCGCGAGCATGATGAAGTTGGCGCTGACGGCCACGAGCAGGCAGGCTGCGGCGAGCAAAAGCGCCACGCCGGAGGTGAATCGGCGAACGGTCGTGTAGTCGATCAAACGGCCGGCCCAGGTCAGCGTCATGGCGCTGAGAATGGTTCCGGCCGCATAGGTGGCCCCGAGCCCTCCGTCGCTTAGATTGAAGGATTCTCGAAAATAGGAACCCGAAACGGCGACGAAATAGGTCTGCCCAAAGCTGGAAAGCGCCATGAGAAGCGCCCCGAACAGAAGCGGCTGCCAGTTTGCCTTGGTGAAATCAATATAGGCTTTGACCATCTGAATTTTTCAACACGATTTGCGCCCGAGGCGTATGCTTGGACGTTAAAGGTTATTCTCGGAAGGGGATTTCCGCTCGATTGAGCACGTTTCTTGTAGCGCGAAGACTATCGCCGTGCCAGTGCGAATTGATCATGCGGCAGAATAACCGGCTTACGGATGCACCGTCTTCCCCACGGCGAGTTGCTCTATGAGCATCGCCAGATCGATAAAGCTATCGGATGCTTTGATGAGGATCGCGGCCGGCGCAATGGTGTCCGGCGCATCGAGCGTCGATATCAGCGTCACCTTGATATCGTCGTCCCGCAAGGCCGCGAACAGCGGTTCCAGCTTAGCGTCGCCGGCGAGCACCATCACATGGTCGCCGGGTTCGGCCAGGAGAAGCGCATCGACGGCGATCTGAATCAGATTTGTGCCGTACCGCTCGCGTGGTTCATCGGGGCCATGGGTACGGCCTTTCACAGAAAAGCCGTTGTGTTTGAGCCAGCCAAAGAGCGAGCGCTGGCGTTCCACCTCGCTGTTGTCGCGCACATCGCGATAGTAGACGGCTTGGTCCACGGGCACGCCGCCGCTGGCGAGATCGGCCAGCTTGCGAAGATCGAAAGGGGTCTCGAATACCGAACGCAGCCGGTCGTAATGACTTCCGTCGATCAGGAAAAAGGTCTGCTTTTGGGGCGACATGATCGCTCCTTTCAATTGGCCGGCTCTCCGCACTCAGGGCGTACAGCGCACGCAGGTCTTGAAGGTTGGATCGATCTCAAGCCGGCGAACGGCGATCGGCTCGCCGCATTCGACGCAATAGCCGAACTCGCCATCCCGGATTCTCGACAGAGCGCGCTCAAGCGCGACCTTGCGCTCCTGGCGGCGGTGCGTGAGGTTTTGGGCCATGGCCTGCTGCTGCATGGCGTCCATGCGGGACAGCCGCCCGACGCTCTGCTGGTCCAGTTCGACGGGCGCGCGGTATTCTTTGCTCTCTTCGATCAACCGAACCGTTTCGGCCAGCTCTTGCCGTAAGCGGTGCTCGAATGCCCGAATGACTTCGGCGTCCTCTATGGTTTTCATGAACGTCCTCCCGGAACGAAGGGCGGGGCG
>JBKBXP010000003.1:0-44002 GCA_046314035.1 Pseudorhizobium sp.
GTCCCGACCTGATGATCTTTGCCAATCGCGATGCCGTCAGGGTCAATCCACGCTTTGCGGAGATGATCATTCCCGTGGAATGGCGCGAGGAATACAAGAGCAAGCTGAAGACGCGAGAAACCCTGGTGTTGACCAACAGCACCGTGGAAAACGGCAAGGTGATGGTGCTGTTTCCCTCCGGCCGTATCGCCTATTGGGGAGACGGGAAGCTGAACGAGCGGCCGTGGAAGACCTCGGCGGTAGGGCTTGCCAAGAAATACAATCTGCCGATCCTGCCGATCCATATGAAGGCACGTAACTCGGGCCTTTTCTACTGGTTCGCCAAGTGGTCGACGGAACTGCGTGACATGACGGTGTTCTACGAGCTCCTCAACAAGAAGGGCAATCGCTTCGACGTGACGGTTGGCCAGATGATCCAGCCGGATCAGCTGGACGGTGACCTTGCGGATGTCACGAAGGCGATCGAGACGCATACGGTGCACAGGCTCGGCGCTGACGGAGACGCCGTGTTCGACCCCATGAAGTCTCCGGGGACCTGACCCAAGGGTTCCCTTTTGTTCCGCTTCGGGGCAATGTCCCGCGGCATGTCCACAGAATCGAACAATCTCTTCGGTGCGCTCTTCGAGGCGCCGCCAACCCGGCAGGTGGTGCCGGTTCTCGTGCCGTTGCCGGCGCCGGGACCCTACAGCTATGCCGTGCCGGATGGGATGCACGTCGAGCCCGGCTCGATCATTCAGGTGCCGCTCGGTCCGCGCCAGGTGATCGGTGTCGTCTGGGACAGCCAGGCCGACGACAAGCTGGACCCGAAGAAGCTTCGCCCCATTACGCAGGTGTTCGATTGCCCGCCGCTGTCGGCCGACATGCGTCGTTTCATCGAATGGGTAGCCGGCTACACGCTTTCGCCGCCGGGCCTGGTGGCCCGTATGGCCATTCGCGCCCCCGCGGCACTTGATCCCGAGCCTATGATCGAAGGCATCCGCTATATCGGCGGCCAGCCGGAGCGAATGACGCCGGCACGGTCGCGGGTTCTGGATCTGCTCGGTGAGGAGGACATTGCTTGGACGCGGGCTGGGCTGGCACACGCCGCCGGCGTTTCCACCAGCGTCATCGACGGACTGACGCAGCGCGGGCTGTTCGAGACCGTGTTCATGGCGCCGCCGCCGGTTGTCGCGCGGCCGGATCCCGACTATGCCGCCGCGCGCATCGAGGGGCCGCAGAGAGAAGCTGCTGCCGAAATCGTTGCGCTTGTCCGCAAGCGCGGGTTCTCGTCGTCGCTGATCGATGGTGTCACCGGCTCCGGCAAGACCGAAGTCTATTTCGAGGCGATTGCCGAAACGCTGCGGCAGGGCAGGCAGGTGCTGATCCTGCTGCCCGAGATCGCGCTGACGTCGAGCTTCCTCGAGCGGTTCCAGGACCGCTTTGGCGCCAAGCCCGGCGAATGGCATTCGGACCTTTCACCGCGGACCCGTGAAAGAGTTTGGCGCGGTATCGTCACCGGTGAGGTGCAGGTGGTGGCCGGGGCACGGTCCGCGCTCTTTCTTCCCTTCGAGAACCTCGGTCTGATCGTGGTCGACGAGGAACACGACCCGGCCTACAAGCAGGAGGATCGGGTTTTCTACAATGCCCGGGACATGGCGGTCGTGCGGGCGAGAATCGGCGACTTCCCGATCGTGCTCGTGTCGGCGACCCCCTCCGTCGAAAGCAAGGTGAACGCCCAGGCTGGTCGCTATCACCTGGTGCATCTGCCGACACGCTTCGGCGATGCCGCCATGCCCGACCTGCATCTGATCGACATGCGACGGCATGCGCCCCAGAGGGGCGGCTTCCTGTCGCCGGTGCTGCTCAGGGCGATCGGCAAGACGCTCGAACAGGGCCACCAGTCACTGCTCTTCCTGAACCGCCGCGGCTACGCGCCGCTGACGCTGTGCCGCGTGTGCGGTCACCGCTTCCAGTGCCCTCAGTGCTCCAGCTGGCTCGTCGAGCACCGCTTCCGCAACCAGATCCAGTGCCATCAATGCGGCTATCACGAGCCGACGCCCGAGGCCTGCCCGGAATGCGGCACGCTGGACCATCTCGTGGCCTGCGGCCCGGGGGTGGAGCGGATTGCGGAGGAGGTCGAGAAGCATTTTCCCGATGCCCGCACCATCGTCATGTCGTCCGACCTTCTCGGTGGCGTGAAGCGCCTGCGGCTGGAACTGGACGCCATCGCGCGCGGAGATGCCGACATCGTGATCGGGACGCAACTGGTGGCGAAGGGTCACAACTTCCCGCTGATGACGCTGGTGGGCATCATCGATGCGGACCTCGGGCTTGCCAATGGCGATCCGCGTGCGGCGGAGCGGACATTCCAGCTTCTCAGCCAGGTCACCGGGAGGGCCGGGAGAACGGGCCTCAAGAGCCATGGCCTGCTGCAGACCTACCAGCCGCAGCACCCGGTGATGCAGGCGATCGTCTCGGGGGATCCCAGTGCCTTCTACGAGCGGGAGATCACCGAGCGGGAGAAGGCGATCCTGCCGCCGTTCGGGCGGCTCGCCTCCGTCATCGTCTCTGCGGAGGGGCGGGCCGACGCGGAACTGCATGCGCGGGGGCTCAGGGCCGCCGCGCCGCAGGTGTCGGGCATATCGGTTCTCGGGCCGGCCGAGGCGCCGCTGGCTCTGGTGCGGGGACGGCACCGGTTCAGGTTGCTGGTCCACGGGCGGCGCAACTCCGACATGCAGGCCTTCCTGCAGGTGATGATGGAAAAAGGCCCGAAGATCCGTGGCTCGGTGCATGTGCAGATCGATGTGGATCCGCAGAGCTTCCTTTGAGAATCATGAGCCGGCTGGTATGGGGCGTTTCCCAAAACCGCAATCCAGGAGAGAATTGTGGAGCTCTACTATCCGAGCGAACTGCCGGAGCAACTGGCATTCCTTGCTGCAGCAGTGGTGGCCGTGATTGGCCTGCTCACGATGCTGCTGCCCGCCCCCATGCTGAGGGCCGCAGGCTTCACGACCGGTGAAGTGGCTGCTGAGGGCTTCGGAGCCGTGCGTTCCTCGGGCGGTTTCCAGCTCGGGCTCGGACTGGCGGCCGTGGCGCTTGCCCAGGACTTCACCTACCTGATGCTCGGCAGCGCGCTAGGGCTGGCAGCCCTGGGACGGTTTCTGTCGCTGCTCCTCGACCGCGGCTGGACGGCCCGCAACGTCCTGGCGACCGTGGCGCAGCTCGTTCTCGCCGGTCTGCCGCTCGGCTATGTGTTCGGCTATTTCTAGGTTCTGCATGGAGCCGACCAGAAGCGGCTGGCGCCATAAAATCGTTTCAGAGCCTTGGTGCCAAGGCTTTTTAGCCTATCTGCCGTGTTGCGAGTCCATAGCGCCTATGCTAGACGAACCGCGAAAGTGCGGAAGGGTTGGCGATCTGCCGGCTGTTTTCCGCAAAATAGCAAATAATCTCAGGGGCTTGTATATCTCCCGCAAGGAGGACTGGCGCCTGACAATAATACAGGGAAACTGTGCCCGTGGCTGACACGTCCCAGCTAATTTCCGGTGTAGCGGAGCGCTATGCGTCATCGCTGTTCGAACTCGCTGTCGAGTCGAATTCAATCGATGCCGTCAGCGCCGATCTTGACCGGTTCCAGGCCATGATGGACGACAGCGAGGACCTCAGGCGGCTTGTCGGGAGCCCGGTGTTTTCCGCAGACGAGCAGAAGCGCGCCATCTCAGCAATCGCCGACAAGGCAGGCATCGCCGGCATCGTCGGCAGCTTTCTCAAGGTAGTCGCCGGCAACCGTCGTCTCTTTGCCCTGCCGGGCATGATCCGCGGGTTTCGCCAGATTGCCGCTGCCCATCGTGGCGAAGTTACGGCCGATGTGACGTCCGCTCATGCGTTGACGCCGGCCCAGGAAAACGAACTCAAGTCGGCGCTGAAGGGCGTCACTGGCAAGGATGTGGTCATCGACGCTACCGTCGACCCCACGCTTCTCGGCGGCCTGATCGTCAAGGTCGGATCGCGCCAGATCGACACCTCCCTTCGCACCAAACTTTCCACCCTTAAGCTTGCACTGAAAGAGGTTGGCTGATGGACATCCGCGCCGCAGAAATTTCCGCAATTCTGAAAGACCAAATCAAAAACTTCGGCCAAGAGGCTGAGGTTTCCGAAGTCGGCCAGGTTCTCTCGATCGGTGACGGCATCGCGCGCGTCTACGGGTTGGACAACATCCAGGCCGGTGAGATGGTCGAGTTCCCGGGCGGCGTCCGCGGCATGGCGATGAACCTCGAAGCCGACAACGTCGGCGTGGTCATCTTCGGCTCCGAGCGCGAAATCAAGGAAGGCGACACCGTCAAGCGGACTGGCGCCATCGTTGAAGTTCCGGTCGGTCCTGAGCTGCTCGGCCGCGTCGTCGACGCACTTGGCAATCCCATCGACGGCAAGGGCCCGATCGCCACGACCCGCCGTTCGCGCGTCGACATCAAGGCGCCCGGCATCATTCCGCGCAAGTCGGTTCACGAGCCGATGTCGACCGGCCTCAAGGCCATCGACGCACTGATCCCGGTCGGCCGCGGCCAGCGCGAGCTCGTCATCGGCGACCGCCAGACCGGCAAGACCGCCATCATCCTGGACACCTTCCTCAACCAGAAGCCGATCCACGACAACGGCCCGGATGCGGAGAAGCTCTACTGCGTCTACGTCGCCATCGGCCAGAAGCGCTCGACGGTTGCCCAGTTCGTGAAGGTGCTCGAAGAGCGCGGCGCGCTGCCCTATTCGATCATCGTTGCCGCAACCGCCTCCGATCCGGCGCCGATGCAGTATCTGGCACCCTTTGCCGGCTGCGCCATGGGTGAGTACTTCCGCGACAATGGCCAGCACGCGCTTATCGCTTACGATGACTTGTCCAAGCAGGCCGTCGCCTACCGTCAGATGTCGCTTCTCTTGCGCCGTCCGCCGGGCCGCGAAGCCTATCCGGGCGATGTTTTCTACCTGCACTCGCGTCTTCTCGAGCGCGCTGCCAAGCTCTCCGACGAGCGTGGCGCCGGTTCGCTGACGGCCCTTCCGATCATCGAAACCCAGGGTAACGACGTTTCGGCGTTCATCCCGACCAACGTGATCTCGATCACCGACGGCCAGATCTTCCTCGAAACCGACCTGTTCTACCAGGGCATCCGTCCGGCCGTGAACGTCGGTCTGTCGGTATCCCGCGTCGGCTCGGCCGCGCAGGTCAAGGCGATGAAGCAGGTCGCCGGTTCGATCAAGGGCGAGCTTGCGCAGTACCGCGAAATGGCGGCCTTCGCTCAGTTCGGTTCCGACCTCGACGCGTCGACGCAGCGCCTGCTGAACCGCGGTGCCCGCCTGACCGAACTCCTGAAGCAGCCGCAGTTCTCGCCGCTCAAGACCGAAGAGCAGGTTGCCGTGATCTTTGCCGGCGTCAACGGCTACCTGGACAAAATCCCGGTCAGCGATGTCGGCAAGTTCGAACAGGGCCTGCTGAACTCCCTTCGCTCCGAAGGCAAGGACATCCTCGATGCCATCCGCACCGAGAAGGCCTTGTCGGACGATATCAAGGCCAAGCTCAAGGCGGCGCTCGACAGCTTTGCCAAGTCTTTCGCCTGATCTAGCACACTAACCCCTAGGGGACCGATAACGGATGCCTTCACTAAAGGATCTGAAAAACCGGATCGCCTCCGTCAAGGCGACGCAGAAGATCACCAAAGCGATGAAGATGGTCGCTGCGGCGAAGCTGCGCCGTGCGCAGGAGGCGGCCGAGGCTGCCCGTCCCTACGCAGAGCGGATGAACAAGGTTCTGGCCAACGTCAGTGCTGCGTCGGAAGGTGGTGCGGATGCGCCGCTGCTCCTGACGGGCACCGGTCGCGACCAGGTTCACCTCCTCGTCGTGGCAACCGGCGAACGCGGCCTGGCGGGCGGTTTCAACTCCTCGATCATCCGCCTGGCGCGCGATCACGCGCTCAAGCTGCTTTCGCAGGGCAAGACGGTGAAGATCCTGACCGTCGGCCGCAAGGGTAACGATATCCTGCGGCGAACGTTCAAGGACAACATCGTCGATTACGTGACCTTCCGCGAAGTCAAGCAGTTGAGCTTCGTGAACGCCGATGAAGTGGCGGGCAAGGTTCTCCACCTCTTCAACAAGGGCGAGTTCGACGTTGCGACCCTGTTCTATGCGCGGTTCCAGTCGGTGATTTCCCAGGTGGCAACAACCCAGCAGATCATCCCGGCGACGTTTGATAAGTCGGAAGCCGCGACCGGCGCTGCCGCACTCTACGAGTATGAGCCGAGCGAAGAAGAAATCCTCGAGGACCTGCTGCCGCGCAACGTCGCCGTGCAGATCTTCCGGGCGCTGCTCGAGAACAACGCATCCTTCTATGGCGCTCAGATGTCCGCGATGGACAGCGCGACGCGCAATGCCGGTGATATGATCAACAAGCTGACCTTGTCCTACAACCGTCAGCGTCAGGCCCAGATCACCAAGGAACTCATTGAAATCATTTCGGGCGCGGAAGCGCTCTGAGATAAGGAAAGAGGGTAAGAATTATGGCTATTGCAGCTACCCTGGAAGCCGGCGTATCCGTCGGCAAGGTGACGCAGGTGATCGGCGCTGTTGTCGACGTAACGTTCGACGGCGAACTGCCGGCGATTCTCAACGCGCTGGAAACCGACAACAACGGCAACCGTCTGGTTCTGGAAGTGGCGCAGCACCTCGGTGAGAACCAGGTCCGCACCATCGCGATGGACGCCACCGAAGGCCTCGTGCGCGGTCAGAGGGTCACCAACACCGGTGCTCCGATCTCTGTGCCGGTCGGCATGGAAACGCTCGGCCGCATCATGAACGTCATCGGCGAGCCCGTCGACGAAGCCGGTCCGCTGAACACCGAGTACAAGCGCTCCATCCACCAGGAAGCGCCTTCCTACGTCGACCAGTCGACCGACGCACAGATTCTCGTGACGGGCATCAAGGTCGTCGACCTGCTGGCGCCTTACGCCCGCGGCGGCAAGATCGGCCTGTTCGGCGGCGCCGGCGTCGGCAAGACCGTTCTGATCATGGAACTGATCAACAACGTTGCGAAAGCACACGGCGGTTACTCGGTTTTCGCAGGCGTCGGTGAACGCACCCGCGAAGGCAACGATCTCTACCACGAGATGATCGAATCCGGCGTGAACAAGCACGGCGGCGGCGAAGGCTCCAAGGCAGCCCTCGTCTATGGCCAGATGAACGAGCCTCCGGGTGCGCGTGCTCGCGTCGCTCTGACCGGTCTGACGATCGCTGAAGACTTCCGCGACAAGGGCCAGGACGTTCTGTTCTTCGTCGACAACATCTTCCGCTTCACCCAGGCAGGTTCCGAAGTGTCGGCTCTGCTCGGCCGCATCCCTTCGGCCGTGGGCTACCAGCCGACGCTTGCCACCGACATGGGGCAGATGCAGGAACGCATCACCACCACGACCAAGGGTTCGATCACCTCGGTCCAGGCCATCTACGTCCCCGCCGACGACTTGACCGACCCGGCGCCGGCCACCTCGTTCGCCCACCTGGATGCAACGACGGTTCTGTCGCGTTCGATCGCCGAAAAGGGCATCTACCCGGCTGTTGACCCGCTCGACTCCACGTCGCGCATGCTCGACCCGCTGGTTGTCGGACAGGAACACTACGACATCGCCCGCAAGGTGCAGACGACGCTGCAGCGCTACAAGTCGCTCCAGGACATCATCGCCATCCTCGGGATGGACGAACTGTCGGAAGAGGACAAGCTGACGGTTGCCCGCGCCCGCAAGATCGAGCGCTTCCTGTCGCAGCCGTTCTTCGTTGCTGAAATCTTCACCGGCGCGCCAGGCAAGCTGGTTGCCCTTGAAGACACGATCAAGGGCTTCAAGGGTCTCGTCAACGGCGAGTACGACCATCTGCCGGAAGCTGCCTTCTACATGGTCGGCTCGATCGAAGAAGCGATGGAAAAGGCGAAGAAGCTCGCTGCTGCCGCCTAAGCTTATGAAACGCAGGTGCGCCACCTCGGTGGCGCGCCATTGCATGCAACACGTGAAGAAGTGAACCGCCATGGCTGACGCCTTCAATTTTGAACTCGTTTCTCCAGAGCGCCTTCTCGTTTCCGAAAAGGTCACTGAAGTGGTGATCCCGGCGACGCTGGGGGAGATGACGGTGATGGCCCATCATGCGCCGGCCATGACGACGATCAAGCCAGGCGTCGTCTCGGTGAAGCTGGCGAGCGGCGACGTGACCAAATACGTGGTGTTCGGCGGGTTCGCCGATATCCTCCCCACGGGCTGCACACTGCTGGCAGAATCCGCTGTCAAGCTCTCGGATGTGACGCGCGAAACGCTGCAGGCGCGCATCGATGCGGCGCGCAAGGACGCGGATTCGGCCCTCGACCATGGACACAAGACCAAGCTCGAGGAATATCTGGCAGCACTGACGAACCTGAACGGTGCCATTCTGCCTGCTTGATTTCACCGTAGTGACACCCGGAAAGCGGCCCTCGGCCGCTTTTTTTGTTGCTTATAGGCGCCCCGCTTGCTGTGTTTCCGGCGAGGAGACGCCGGCATGATCGACAAACTGGAATTCTTTATCGCTCTGGCGCGGGAACGGCATTTTGGCCGGGCCGCGGAGGAGAGTGGTATTTCGCAGCCCTCGCTCTCGGCTGCCATCCGTCAGCTTGAAGATCAGTTGGGCGTCGTTCTGGTCGTGCGGGGCTCACGCTTCCAGGGGCTGACGCCGGAGGGTCAGCGTGTGCTCGAATGGGCAAGACGCATCGTCGGCGATGCCCGCACCATGCGCGAGGAGATGCGGGCGGCGAAGACCGGCCTTTCCGGCCATATCCGGCTGGCGGCCATTCCCACGGCACTGGCCATGATCCCGCGGCTGACGGAGCCCTTCCAGGCAAAACACCCTGACGTCACCTTCTCCGTGGTGTCGCGCAACTCCCTCCAGGTCCTCAGCCAGCTGGACAACTTCGAGATCGATGCGGGGATCACCTATCTCGACAATGAGCCGCTGGGCCGCGTCACCAGCGTGCCACTGTATGCCGAGCACTATACGCTCGTGACCGCGGAGGGGACGCCCTATGCAGAGCGGGAGTCTGTGACGTGGAAGGAGATGGATAACGTTAGGCTATGCCTATTGACTCCCGACATGCAGAACCGCCGGATCATCAACCAGCACCTCGCAGAAGCAGGGGTTGCCGTTAAGCCGACGCTCGAATCCAACTCCATGGTCGTTCTGCTCTCCCACGTGGGGACAGGGCAGTGGGCAAGCATCATGCCGCGAAACGTCGCGAAGTCGTTCGGATTTGCCAAGCAGATCAGGATGATTCCGATCGTCGAACCGGAAGCGAGTCATATCGTCGGCCTGGTCGCGACCCACCGCGAGCCCTATACACCGCTGGTGTCGGCGCTTCTTTATCAGGCCCGCAGCCTGAGCGCGTCTGATTTGGTCTGATAGCTTTTTTCTATCGCGTAACGAAACAGGTTTATTGACCGTTCCGGTTTCTGGTCTCCAATATGTACGCATGAACGCCGAAGCAGGCGTCGGGAGGGTGCCGGTTGTGCATCTTCCGTGGGGAGGCTTGAGACATGAATGTGCATGTGGCGACCGGCGGATATGCCGAGCGGGTTTTATCGATCATCCATGACTTGAAACATCTGGAAGGTCCGATGCTGCCGATCCTCCACGCGGTCCAGCACGAGTTTGGGTTCATCCCCGAGGAGATTAAGCCGGTGCTGGCGCGGGAGCTCAATCTGTCCCGCGCGGAGGTGCACGGTGTTGTCACCTTCTATCACGACTTCCGCAGTGTGCCCGCGGGTCGGCATGTCCTGAAGATCTGTCGCGCCGAGGCCTGCCAGGCCATGGGGTCGGAGGAAGTCATCCGACAGGCACAGCAGCTTCTCGGGATCGATTTCCACCAGACGACGCTCGACGGCGCGGTAACGCTGGAACCGGTCTTCTGTCTCGGTCTCTGTGCCTGCGCGCCTGCCGCGATGCTGGACGATGAAGTCTATGGCCGCGTGGACGAACACTGTCTCACCGAAATTGTTGCGGAGGCTCGCCGATGACCGTCACCATCTTCGTGCCCCGGGATGCTGCCTCCCTGGCGCTCGGCGCCAACAAGGTCGCTACCGCGATCGCCCAGGAAATTGAGCTGCGGGGACTGGATGCGCGCATTGTCCGCAATGGCTCGCGCGGCATGGCGTGGCTCGAGCCGCTGGTGGAGGTGCGCACCAGCGCCGGGCGGATCGCCTACGGACCCGTCAAAGCGGTCGATGTAGCCAGCCTCTTCGATACCGGCTTCCTGACTGGCGGCGATCACCCTCTCTGTCTGGGGCTGACGAAGGAAATTCCGTTCCTCCGTCAGCAGACACGGCTCACCTTCGCCCGGTGCGGTGTCACCGATCCGCTTTCCCTCGACGACTACCGCCACTATCAGGGCCTGAAGGGTCTGGAGCGGGCGCTGTCGATGTCGGCGCCGGAGATCGTGCAGGAAGTCACCGACAGCGGCTTGCGCGGCCGCGGCGGCGCCGGTTTCCCGACCGGCATAAAGTGGAAGACGGTCGCCGACGCGCCCGGTGATCAAAAGTACATCGTCTGCAATGCCGACGAAGGCGACAGCGGCACATTCGCCGACCGGATGATCATGGAGGGGGACCCCTTCGTCCTGATCGAGGGAATGATCATCGCCGGCCTCGCGACCGGCGCCACCAAAGGCTACCTCTACACGCGTTCAGAATATCCCCACGCGATCGAGATGATGAGAGCGGCAATCGTGATTGCACGGGAAGCCGGCATTCTCGGCGCCTCGGTCATGGGTTCGCCGTATGCCTTCGACATGGAGGTCCGTGCCGGGGCAGGGGCCTATGTCTGCGGGGAGGAAACCTCGCTCCTCAATTCGCTGGAAGGCAAGCGCGGCATCGTCCGCGCCAAGCCGCCGCTTCCTGCGGTTGAGGGTTTCCTCGGCCGTCCGACGGTGGTCAACAACGTCATGTCGCTCGCTTCCGTGCCGGTGATCATGGACCGCGGCGCCGCCTTCTACCGGGATTTCGGCATGGGCCGCTCGCGCGGCACGATCCCGATTCAGATTGCCGGCAACGTCAAATACGGCGGCCTTTTTGAGATTGCCTTCGGGATGACGCTCGGTCAGATCGTCGATGACATCGCCGGCGGAACGGCCACCGGCCGCCCCGTCAAGGCGGTGCAGGTCGGCGGACCGCTGGGCGCCTATTTCCCGCGGGAATTCTTCGATACGCCCTTCGACTACGAGGCGTGTGCCGCCCGGGACGGGCTGATCGGCCACGCCGGCATCGTCGTCTTCGACGATACCGCAGACATGCTGAAGCAGGCGCGCTTTGCGATGGAATTCTGCGCCATCGAGAGCTGCGGCAAGTGCACGCCCTGCCGTATCGGTTCGACCCGCGGCGTCGAGACGGCCGACAAGATTGCCCAGGGCATCGAGCCGGAGAAGAACAAGGCCCTGCTAATTGATCTCTGCAATACCATGAAGTTCGGTTCGCTCTGCGCGCTGGGCGGTTTCACACCCTATCCGGTGATGAGCGCGATGAACCATTTCCCGGAGGATTTCGCTCCCACACCCCTCGTCGAAGCGGCGGAGTAAGACCATGTCCCTGATTCATGAAATCGACTACGGCACGCCTGCCTCCCGCGCGGAAGCGCAGGTGACACTCACCATCGATGGACGCGAGATCACGGTGCCCGCGGGAACCTCGATCATGCGCGCCTCGATGGAGGCCGGCATCCAGGTGCCGAAGCTCTGCGCCACCGACATGGTCGATGCCTTCGGCTCCTGCCGGCTCTGCCTGATCGAGGTGGAGGGCCGACATGGCACCCCAGCCTCATGTACCACACCGGTGGCGCCCGGCCTCGTCGTCCATACGCAGACGGAGCGGCTGAAGCAGATCCGCAAGGGGGTGATGGAGCTCTATATCTCCGACCACCCGCTGGATTGTCTCACCTGCGCCGCCAATGGGGACTGCGAACTGCAGGACATGGCCGGCGCCGTCGGCCTTCGCGATGTCCGCTACGGATACGAAGGCGAGAACCACGTCAAGGCGCGTGCGAATGGCGAGATCAACGCGCAGTGGATGCCGAAGGATGAGTCCAATCCCTATTTCACCTATGATCCCTCGAAATGTATCGTCTGCTCCCGCTGCGTGCGCGCCTGCGAGGAAGTGCAGGGCACCTTTGCGCTGACCATCGAGGGCCGGGGCTTCGACAGCCGGGTCTCCGCCGGCATGCACGAGAATTTTCTGGAATCGGAATGCGTCTCCTGCGGCGCCTGCGTGCAAGCCTGTCCGACGGCGACGCTCACCGAAAAATCGGTGATCGCCATCGGCCAGCCGGAGCATTCGGCGGTCACGACCTGCGCCTATTGCGGCGTCGGCTGCTCGTTCAAGGCGGAGATGCGCGGCGAGGAGCTGGTGCGCATGGTGCCGTGGAAGGATGGCCAGGCCAACCGCGGCCATTCCTGCGTCAAGGGTCGCTTCGCCTACGGCTACGCCAGCCACAAGGACCGCATCCTCAACCCGATGGTGCGCGAGAAGATCACCGATCCCTGGCGCGAGGTCACCTGGGAGGAGGCCTTCGCGCATGTGGCAAGCGAGTTCAAGCGGCTGCAGTACCAGTATGGCCGTGATTCGATCGGCGGCATCACCTCGTCGCGCTGCACCAACGAGGAGACCTATCTCGTCCAGAAGCTGATCCGCGCCGGCTTCGGCAACAACAACGTCGATACCTGCGCCCGCGTCTGCCATTCGCCGACCGGCTATGGTCTCGGCCAGGCTTTCGGGACCTCGGCCGGCACGCAGAACTTCGACAGCGTCGAGCATTCCGATGTCGTCGTCGTGATCGGTGCCAATCCGACCGATGGTCACCCGGTGTTCGGATCGCGCCTGAAGAAGCGGCTGCGCCAGGGTGCAAAGCTGATCGTCATCGATCCGCGCCGCATCGATCTCGTCAAGACGCCGCATGTGGAGGCGGCCTATCACCTGCCGCTGAAGCCCGGCACCAACGTCGCCGTCATGACGGCGCTCGCCCATGTCATCGTCACCGAAGGCATCTTCGACGAGGCCTTCATCCGCGAGCGCTGCGACTGGTCCGAGTTCGAAGACTGGGCGGCCTTCGTCGCCGAACCGCAGCACAGCCCGGAGGAGACCGAGGTCTATACGGGCGTTCCGGCCGAACTGGTGCGGGGCGCAGCGCGCCTCTTTGCGACGGGCGGCAATGGCGCCATCTACTATGGCCTCGGTGTCACCGAACACAGCCAGGGCTCGACGACCGTCATGGCGATTGCCAACCTTGCGATGGCGACCGGCAACATCGGTCGTCCGGGCGTCGGCGTGAACCCGCTGCGCGGCCAGAACAACGTACAGGGCTCCTGCGACATGGGCTCCTTCCCGCACGAACTGCCGGGCTACCGGCACGTCTCCGACGACGCCACGCGCGATACCTTCGAAAAGATGTGGGGCGTCACGATCAGCAATGAGCCCGGGTTGCGCATCCCGAACATGCTGGACGCTGCCGTCGAGGGCACCTTCAAGGGGATCTACATCCAGGGCGAGGACATCCTGCAGTCCGACCCGGACACCAAGCATGTGTCCGCCGGTCTTGCCGCCATGGAATGCGTCGTCGTCCACGACCTCTTCCTCAACGAGACGGCGAACTATGCGCATGTCTTCCTGCCGGGCTCGACCTTCCTCGAGAAGGACGGCACGTTCACCAACGCGGAACGGCGCATCAACCGGGTCCGAAAGGTCATGTCGCCAAAGAACGGCTATGCGGACTGGGAGGTCACCCAGAAGCTGGCGCAGGCGATGGGGCTGAACTGGACCTATACGCATCCGTCGCAGGTGATGGACGAGATCGCCGCGACCACACCGAGCTTTGCCGGCGTCTCCTACGCGTACCTAGAAAAAATGGGCTCGGTGCAGTGGCCCTGCAACGAGAAATTCCCGGTCGGCTCGCCCATCATGCATGTGGATGGGTTTGTGCGCGGCAAGGGCAAGTTCATCCGAACCGAGTATGTGGCGACCGACGAGCGGACCGGTCCGCGCTTTCCGCTGCTGCTCACCACCGGCCGCATCCTGTCGCAGTACAATGTCGGCGCCCAGACCCGGCGGACCGAGAACGTCGTCTGGCACGCCGAGGACCTTCTGGAGATCCATCCGCACGATGCAGAACAGCGGGGCATCAAGGAGGGCGACTGGATCAAGCTCGCCAGCCGGTCCGGCGACACGACGCTGAGGGCGCTGATCACCGATCGCGTTGCCCCGGGCGTGGTCTACACGACCTTCCACCACCCGGACACGCAGGCGAACGTCATCACCACCGACTACTCCGACTGGGCGACGAATTGTCCGGAATACAAGGTCACGGCGGTGCAGGTCTCGCCCTCCAACGGGCCGGCGGAGTGGCAGCAGGATTACGAGGAACTGGCACGACGGTCGCGACGCATCGCCGGCAAGCTCGAAGCAGCGGAATAGGATCCGGCAGTGGTGGCTATTGAACCCAGCCGGGCCGTCCGGGAAATCATCTGCCGCAAGGGGACC
This sequence comes from Pseudorhizobium sp., assembly GCA_046314035.1. Taxonomy (GTDB): domain Bacteria; phylum Pseudomonadota; class Alphaproteobacteria; order Rhizobiales; family Rhizobiaceae; genus Neorhizobium. The sequence goes on from JBKBXP010000003.1 coordinate 14,548, forward strand.
GTGAGTGCCGGCGTCAGGGTCGTGCCGGAGGAAGTGCCGATCGCGCTTTCCTATGGCGGTTCGACGCAGGCGGTGATGATGGGGACACCCTCGGATCTTGAAGATTTCGCGGTGGGCTTCAGTCTGACGGAGGGGATCATCGCCTCTGCCGCTGAAATTGAGACAATCGAAGTCCTCGAGGAGGCAAGGGGGATCGACGTTCAGATCACCCTCGTCGAGCACAAGGAAGATGCGCTTCGCCAGCGACGTCGTCACATGGCGGGACCGGTCGGCTGCGGTCTCTGCGGCATCGAATCGATCGATCAGGCCATCCGGCCGGTGCCGCAACTGACCTCCGCTACACTTGCGTTGACGGCCGAGGAAATTGCCGCGGCCATTGCAGCGTTGAACGACGGGCAACCGTTGCATCGCGAAACGCATGCCGTTCACGGTGCCGCATTCTTCGTGCCCGGCCGCGGACTTGTCGCCGTCCGGGAGGATGTCGGCCGGCACAATGCGCTCGATAAGCTGATCGGTGCGGTCATGACGCAGGGCGTCAGCGGCGCGACAGGCGCAGTGGTCGTCACCAGCCGGGTTTCCGTCGAAATGGTGCAGAAGGCGGCGATCCTCGGCGCGCCGATCCTGATCGCCATCTCGGCGCCCACGGCCCTTGCCATCCGCACGGCGGAGGATGCCGGCATGACGCTTGTGGCGCTGGCGCGCGGCGCCGACTTCGAAGTTTTTACCCACGCGGATCGCATCAATACCGGAGCCATGTCCCATGTCGCATGATCAGACCCGCGAGAAGCTCGTGCGGATGGCCAATCAGATTGCGACCTTCTTCCTCTCCCAACCCGAGGATATCCGGGCCGAGGGCGTGGCCACGCATATCAACAAGTTCTGGGAGCCGCGCATGCGCCGGCATCTCTTCGAACACATCGACGGCGGCGGGGAGGGGTTGCTGCCGCTGGTGATGCAGGCGTCGACGCTGATCCGCCGTCCGGATGCACCGGGCGGGGCAGGTGTCGGCGTCGGTGACGACGCGGCAGACGGGGCACCGGGCGGAAAAGGCGTCGCCGCCGGCGAATCGCTTTCAGAGCCCAGCGTTCCCGAAAGTGCGACATAGCGGCCTGCTGCCGATCGAGGGATCGGCGCAGCCGTATCGTGTGTAAAGCCTAATTTTCCAGGAGGGATTGGAATGGCAGTCGCAGGAACAACCGCGGGAGGGTTCGTTGAGCCCGGTATTCTCGACAGGGAACGCATCATCGCAAAACCAGGCTTCAACCGGTGGCTCGTTCCCCCGGCGGCGCTGGCAATCCACCTTTGCATCGGCATGGCCTATGGGTTCAGCGTCTTCTGGCTGCCGTTGTCACGGGCTCTCGGCACGGAGACGCCTGCCGCCTGCACCGAGATTAACCTCATCGGCGCTCTCTTTACGACCGCCTGCAACTGGCGCGTGGCCGACCTCGGCTGGATCTACACGCTGTTCTTCGTCCTTCTCGGCTGCTCGGCGGCCATTTGGGGCGGCTGGCTGGAGCGTTCGGGGCCTCGCAAGGCCGGCTTCGTGGCCGCCTGCTGCTGGTGCGGCGGCATCCTCGTCGCCGCTCTCGGCGTCATGACCCACCAACTCTGGTTGATGTGGCTTGGTGCCGGCGTGATCGGCGGTATCGGCCTCGGCCTCGGCTACATCTCGCCGGTGTCGACGCTGATCAAATGGTTCCCGGACCGGCGCGGCATGGCCACCGGCATGGCGATCATGGGCTTCGGCGGCGGTGCCATGATTGGCGCGCCGCTTGCCAACATCCTGATGAACACCTTCAGGACGGATGTTTCCGTCGGTGTCTGGCAGACCTTCGTCGTCATGGCGGTCATCTACTTCGTCTTCATGATGGGCGGGGCCTTCGGCTACCGGATCCCGCCAGCTGGCTGGCGTCCGGAAGGCTGGACGCCGCCGGTCTCCAAGAACACGATGATCACCACGCGCCACGTGCATCTGCGCGATGCTCACAAGACAAAGCAGTTCTGGCTCATCTGGGCCGTTCTCTGCCTCAACGTATCGGCCGGCATCGGCGTCATCGGTATGGCGTCGCCCATGCTGCAGGAGATCTTCGCCGGCTCGCTGATCGGTCTTCCTGATCTGACCTTCGCGGAGCTCGATGCGGGGCAGAGGGGGCAGATTGCCGCCATCGCTGCCGGTTTTGCCGGTCTGCTGTCGCTGTTCAATATCGGCGGTCGTTTCTTCTGGGCGTCGCTCTCGGACAAGATCGGACGCAAGAACACCTATTTCGCGTTCTTCGTGATCGGCATCATCCTCTACGCTGCCGCCCCGACGCTTGCCGACTTGGGCAACAAGGCGCTCTTCGTGCTCGCCTTCGGCATCATCCTGTCCATGTACGGCGGTGGCTTTGCGACCATTCCCGCCTATCTCGCAGACATTTTCGGGACGCAGTTCGTCGGCGCAATCCATGGTCGCCTGCTGACGGCCTGGGCAACGGCCGGCATCGTCGGTCCGGTCGTGGTCAACTACATTCGCGAAGCTCAGCTTGCCGCCGGCGTACCCGCCGGACCGGCGCTCTATACCGGAACTATGTATATTTTGGCGGGAATGTTGGTGCTCGGCCTGATCGCCAACGCCATGATCCGGCCGCTTCCGCAGAAATGGTTCATGTCGGATGAGGAAGTGGCATCGCTGCAGGCCAAAACAGCTGCTGCGAATGCGGGCCCGACCGGATCCTTCGGAATCGGCAAGGGCGGCTTTGACGGCAAGGCGCTCGCCGCCTGGGCCGTGGTCGGCATCCCGCTCCTCTGGGGTGTCTGGGTGACGCTAAGAAGCAGCCTGGTGATCTTCGGATAAAGGATCCGAAGCTGCACGGGGAAGACAAGAATGGCGGCCGCAGGGCCGCCATTCTTCGTTGGGCAGGTGCCGGTCGTGGAGACCACCGGGCCACTCTCTTCAACAGAATCAGAATGGCCACCCTGACGGATCGGGGTGGCCTTTCAAAAGTCTGGATGCCGGCGAAACTTAAGCGGCGAGTTCTTCGATCTCCGAGCCCCTGAACATCTTGGCAAGGTTCAGGAAGCAGATCATGCCATGCTCATTGGCGATGATGCCTTCCGAGAAGGACTTGTCGAAGGAGGCCGAGATTTCCGGGACCGGCTGGACCTGGCTCGACGGGATGGTCAGGATGTCGGACACCTGATCGACCAGCATGCCGATGACCATGTTGTGGACTTCGGCGACCACGATGGCGCTGCGTTCCGTTGCGACTGCGCTCTTCATGCCGAGCTTCTGCGCCAGATCGATGATCGGGATCACGGAACCGCGCAGGTTCATGACCCCGATGACATCGGAAGGAGCATGCGGAATGGGTGTCGAGGGTGCCCATCCCCGGATTTCGCGGATGGTCGTCGTCTTGACGCAGAATTCCTGATCATGGAGACGGAACGCGATGATTTCGAGCGTTTCGCCGCTGTAGTTCGCAGAACTGGTTGTCGTAGCCATCAAAATTCTTCCCAACTCTCCGGTGCCTGGAGCAAGGCGGCGCTCGACGCAGCGCGGGCGATCCGGGCCTGAAGCTGCCGAGCCTGGGAGGCTACTGGCTGCCTGTCGTGATGCGATGAGACGACCCTAACGGAAGATTGTTGCGCAAATCTAAATCTTGTCAAAAGATCACGCAAATTCTCGGCTTCACGTGCCAGGCTATGGCTGGCGGCGGTCGTTTCCTCGACCATGGCAGCATTCTGCTGCGTATTCTGGTCCATCGTGTTGACCGCATGGCTGACCTCGCGAAGCGCGGTAGCCTGTTCCCGCGCGGCTTCGACGATCGCAGTGACGTTCCCATTGATCTCGACCACCTGGCCGACAATGTCCTCCAGAGCCTTGCCGGTCTGGCCGACCAGCGAGACACCTCGCGACACCTGCTCCGTCGAGGTGGTGATCAGGGCCTTGATCTCGCGCGCTGCGGTGGCGGACCGCTGAGCCAGCTCGCGTACTTCCTGCGCCACGACAGCGAAACCTCGCCCAGCGTCACCGGCGCGTGCCGCTTCGACGCCGGCATTCAGCGCCAGCAGGTTGGTCTGGAAGGCGATCTCGTCGATGACGCCGAGGATGCTGCTGATTTCCTTCGAGGACGCCTCGATCTGCCCCATGGCGTTGACGGCATTGCGTACGACCTCGCCTGACTGCTCGGCACCCTTGCGGGTCTTTGCCACCAGAGATCCTGCTTCCTCGGCACGTTTGGCGCTGTCGGTCACGGTGCGGCTGATCTCTTCCAGTGCGGCTGCGGTTTCTTCAACGGCGGCCGCCTGCTGCTCGGTACGCTTCGCCAGACTGTCGGAGGCCTGCTGGATCTCGCCGGAGCCGGCAGCGATGCCTTCGGCATTCTCGCCGACGGTGCGCATGGCGTTGCGGAGCTCCGAGATGGCGCCGTTGAAGTCGACGCGGATTTTCTCGAGACCCGGAATGAAGGGCTTGTCGATGGTGCATGTCAGGTCACCGGCGGCAAGGCTGGTCAGGCCCCCAGCAATCTCGTCAACGGCTCTGACGCGTTCCGTAATGTCGGTCGCGAACTTGACGACCTTGAAGACCCTGCCATCGGCATCAAGGATCGGGTTGTAGGACGCCTGGATCCAGACGACCTTGCCGCCCTTGCCGATGCGCTTGAATTCTGCGGCTTCGGGTTGGCCGCCGGCAAGGCTGCGCCAGAACTCGCGGTATTCGCTGCTGTCGCGGAAGGAGGGTTCGCAGAAGATGCTGTGATGCCGACCGACCACGTCCGCAAGATCGTAGCCCATGCAGGCCAGGAAGTTCTGGTTGGCATACAGGATATCGCCGGTCGGGGTGAATTCGATAACCGCCTGGGTGCGGGAGATCGCCGTGATCTTGCCTTCGTTTTCCGCGGCCTTCATCGTGGCCGCCGTGATATCCGTGGCAATCTTGACGATCTTGCGCACCTTGCCGCGCACGATAACGGGATTGTAGGAGGCCTGGATCCAGATTTCTCCACCGCCCTTGGCGATCCGCTTGAAGGAATTGGACGCAAACTGTCCGCTGCCAAGACTGGACCAGAACTCCTTGTATTCGCGCGAGGCGGCATAAGCCGGCTCACAAAACAGGCTGTGGTGCTTGCCGACGATCTCCGACAGCTCATAGCCGATGGCGCGGCAGAAGTTCTCATTGGCTGTCAGGATGTGACCGGTAACATCGAATTCGATGATCGCTTGCGACTTGGAAAATGCTGCCAGGACAGCATTGCTGTCCGAGCCGAAAGAAAGAAACGACATGGTTCTGCTCCAGATGGAAAATGGCTGTTGATGCCTCTCGGCCGGGCCAACAAACCTCCGTCATGGAGGTGATGCGCATGTTCCACGCCATCAGTTCATACTGGTGGGCGAAAACGATCTGCTGAGACTTGATAAGCCGTCAAATCTTCCAGATCTGCCGTCTTACCAAGTCTCAGCCGACACTGCGTCTCGGCGATATTGGTCACAGTGCACAGAACGTAATATGCGCCTGTTCGGTTCACAGGCGGACCGGGCCGCTCTCGGAGATGCTGAATGTAGTCTTAAGGCGCGCGCAAAGGCGCGAGAGAGCTGAGCGTCGCAGTGGATCCGGAGCTGGCCGGGTTCAGTACTCGCGCTCGTAGAAGATGCCGGCGGTGCCGCCTTCCGTGCCGGCACCTGCCTTCAGCTTGACGCCGCGGCCGATATCCAGGTTGATCGTCGCCTGGGCGCCTGCGGCGCCGCCCTGCTCGAGCTGCAGATAGGTGCGGTCGTTCAGGTAACGCCCTACGGAGACACTCGTCTGGCCGGTTGAATCGGTGTTGATGTCGAGGTCGTCGACGCCGAGATTGTTGCGCAGCGTCTGCAACAGCGAGGTTCCGCCCCCGCCTGCCAGCTGGCTCACCGCATCGGCCAGCTGCGCAATCTGCAGTGGCGAAAGGCGTGACATCGATTGTCCGAAGATCAGCTGCGCCAGAACCTCGTCCTGAGGCAGTGCCGGGGCAGAGGAGAAGGTGATATCGGGATCGTTCGCCAGCCCGGCGACATTCACCGTGATCGTCGTCTGGCCGGAGGATGTCGTGGCCTCCATGTCCAGTACCGGAATCAGACCGCCGCCGAAGGTGATGCGGCCCGATGTGAAATCGAGGCGCTTGGTCAGGATGATGATCCGGCCGCGGCGCAGGTCAAAAGCACCGGAGACCTGGGGTGCTGCGGTCGATCCCGTGATGGTGAGCGCCCCGCCGAGTTCCGCATCGATCCCGCGGCCTCGCACGAAGATGCTGTTGGGCGCATTGATCTGCAGATCGAGGTTGAGTGCGGCGGAAGTGCCTTGCGCCCTTTCGGGCTGCAGCCTGCTCACCTGCTCGACGACTGCAGGCGGAGGTCTGCGGTGGCGGACTTCCACCTCCGCAAGCGAGCTTGGCAGCCTTGCGGGAACGGTGATCGCCGCTTCGCTGAGGTTCACGGTGCCGCCGAGCGTTGGGCCCCCGGTCAGAGGCCCGGTCACGGTGAGCGTGCCATCGGCTGTCGCCGTCACGATGGAGCCGTCAACGTAGGTTGCATCGTTCAGCGTGACGGTGAGATCGGCCGGAAATCCCGAGCCGCCGGCGATGCCGACCGTGCCTGTGACGGCGATGCTGCCGCCGGTGGCAAGGTCGCCGGACAGGTTGGTGATGGTCGCCTGATCACCGCTGAAGTTGACGTTGGCGGCAAGGTTCTCGATTGCCAGGTTGCGGCGGACATCGATCAGCCTGGCAGCCGAGGAGGATGCGGATCCGGTGATCGACGGCGCAGCAGTCGTGCCTCCGATGGCGAGATCGACGTTCCCCGTGCCTTCCAGAATGAAGCCCTGGCTTGCCAGTTGACCGGCCAGCACCTGGAAGGGGATCTGACCCTGGAAGCTGAGATCCAGTGCACGATTGCCCGTGAGCGAAACCGATCCTCCCCCGGAGAGGGCGAGATTGCTCTCACCGGACAGTGTCGTGTCGAGGGTGACGCGATCGCCGGCGTATTCGCCGGTGGCCCGCACCTGGAGGGAGGAGAGACCGGCGGACGTGGTCTGGGCAACCGCGGCATCCGACCACGTCAGATCATAGCGGACCGCCGGTGTCGCGGGTGTCCCGGAGGCCGCCACGTTTCCCGATATCGTTCCGCGGGCGCCAAGGGTCGGCAGAAAGGCGTTGGCGAGGCTTGCCGGCAGGGACTGGATATCCGCATCGAGGTCGAGCGTCGGAGCGGCGCCTTCGTTCAGGACCACCCGGCCTGCGGCGGTGAGGGCAAGACCATCGCCACCTGCGAGTTGCGTTTCCTCAAGGACCAGCGTGTCATCGGAGAATCGGCCCGCCGCCTGTAGGTTCAACGGCGCAAGGCCTGCATCCCGCGTCTGCTGAAGTTGGACCTCCGACCATTCCAGATCATACTGGATCGCCGGAGCGGTGAGGGAACCCTGGGCGCTGATCGTCCCGGATATGGAACCTGCGGCGTTCAAGGCAGGGACGAAGCTGTTGATCAAGCTGGCGGGCAATTGATTGATGTTCGCCTGCAGATCAAGATCGGTGCCGGCCGTGCCGGTCACGCTGACCTGGCCGCTTCCAGTTGCAAGCGTCAGGCCGGAGAGTACAGCATTGCCGTTTTCGACAACCACCGTGGTGGGCGAGACCAGGGTGATGGGGACGCTCCGCGGTGTTGCTGCAAAACTGTCGAGGGCAATGGTGAGCTGTTCGCCGGTGCGAATGGTGGCATCCGCCGTCAGCGGCCCGTCATCATACTGCGCGTCGAGATCCAGGCGTGTCGCACCGTCCTGGTGGTCGAACTGGAGGTTCAATCCCGTGACTGCGGCTGCCTGCGTGCCGATGCGCGCGGCGCGCACCGTTCCGTCTGCGGCAAGCTGCGTAATGTCAGGGATAGTCAGATCCACGGCCGGCTCCGCGATACTGACGGGATCCCGGCTGATGCTGCTGCCGGAGGCCACCACACGGGCTGCCGTACGACCCTCTTCCCGCGTGAAGGTCACGGTCCCCGTCAGATCGCCAGCCGCCTCTTGCGCTGCAAGTGCGGCAAGCAGCGAGATGTCCGGAAACGTGAAGTTGACGGTGCCTTCAGGCAGAAATTCCGGTGAAAAGACAAGGGCACCGTTCAGGCGGTTGGGTCCCACCTCGGCGGTAATCTCAGGCGCTTCGATCCTGCCCTCGGTGGAGAGGAGGCCAGCATTGATGCGCAGGGGCTGTCCGTCGATGGTCCCGACCGCAGCGATCGTGCCGGTCGGAGCCTGCGCGTTGGCGGTTCCTGCGACGGTCAGCCGCAGGTCTTCCAGCAACCGTCCGGCAAGGCGCGCCTCGGCAGAATTGACGACCGCGTTAACGGAGAGGGCCGTGATCGGACCTTCCGCCGTCAGGGTAAAGCCCGCAGCGCCGTCGGCATCTTCAATCCAGCGACCAATCTCCGGTACGCGTCCAGCGAGGTTGGCGGTCAACCGCTCGTTCAGAAGCGCGACGCTGCCGTGGGCTTCGACTGCGCTGGAGGCCAGTACGAGATTTTCCAGGCTGATGCCCCCGTCGCTCGTTCGCGCGATGTAGCCTTCCGCATTGATCTTGTCCTCGAACCTGCCGGCAAGAGAGGGCGGAAGGACAGCCGGTGCGGCAGTGACACGGAAGTTGCCGCTCACATCCTGCGTCTGTGTGTTGAACGCACCGCTGACGGTGCCGCTCAGGTTGGGGCTATCGAAGGTGGCGGCATCGAGGCCAATCGCCGGCAAGTCGAGGCGCAGCGGAGCATCCAGCGTCAAGGGACCCTGCACGACGCGGTCGATGTCCTCGTTGACGAAAGCGGCTTCGCCGATGCGCAGGCGCGTGCGGATGCTGCCGGTGTTTTCGGCAATGTTCAGGTCCTCGCTTTCCGCCTGCAGCCGGATCTGGCGGAACTGGCCCTGCGGCAGGTTGGCGGACGGTAGGGATGCGGTGGCATTGAAGCGCGCGGAGGTGGCTGCGCCGTTCAGAGTGAAGTTGATCGTATCGACCGTGAACTGGCTCGGTTCCCCGGCAATCGGCCAGGAAATGCTGACCGGTCCGTCGGTGCCGGTCAGGCTGGCGGTCAGGCTGTTGTCGCCGCTCGGGTCCCAGACCCCGGAGGCCACGAGGTTCAACGCGTCGGAGTTGATCTGGCCGCTGTCGATGCCGATGCGACCGCTCGGGTTCATGTTGGCGGCAACATTGATCTCGGTGGTGCCCTCGAACAGGGGACGGAATTCCGGTGGCAGCAGCGTGGCGAGCTGGCCACCGCCGGTGACGGCAATGCTGCGGCTGCCGTCCGGCAGCATCATGTGTCTGGCATTGACATCAATGACATCATTCCCGGCAACGCTGCCGGTGAGGTCACCGCTCCAGTCGGACAGGGGGCCGGTGCCCTGGAGTGCAATGTCGATGGCCGGATCGCCCGGCAGCCGCAGCAGCTGCGCGAGAAGTCCGCCCTGGGGTTCCGACAGGGAGGCATCCACCGACAGCCGGTTTTCCTCCGGGGCATACATAAGATCCACAAGCGCTCGGGCGTCCGGCTCATCCTTCCGGCGGGCGTCCAGCACGACCTTAATGTCGGGGCCGGTCGCATCGATCGAACCCTGGAGCGAGAGCGAAGAGCCTTCGGCTCCCAAGGCTGGACCCAGATCGATGTCGGGCATGTCGATCTGGGCGACCCGCACGCCGATCGGCAGGGAAAAGCCAGAACCGGACTGGTCGGTCACCGGTTCGGTGATTTCCGAGGGCTCGGGCGCCCGCAGGACTTCGATCTGGCTTACGGACACATGCTCTGCGCGAAATACACCGCTCAGCAGGGCCGTGGGTGACCAGTCGACCTCAATGCCGGTGAGCTGGGCATAGGGCCCTTGGCTATCGGATAGGGTAATGTCCTCGAGGCGCAGTTCGCCGCTCAAGAGGCCTTCAGGCCGCGAAATGTTGACGGTGCGCTCCGGCGTGGAGATGATATCGGCGACGCGCTCGGCGGCAATTCGCCCACCGACCGGCGTCAGACCAACGAACAGGAAGATCCCGAGCCCCATCACCAGCACAATGGCCACCACGGCGGCTGCCAGCAAGACAATCCATTTCAGCAAGCGAACCATCAGCGTCATGCCCGATTTCATTGGTTTCAGCCGGCGATCTCGGCCAGTTAAAATGCTTGTCCTATGCCGGCATAAATGCCGTACTCGCTGCCACCTTCATACTTTTGAAGGGGCACTGCAACGTCAAGGCGCAGCGGGCCGAAGGGTGTCGCATACCTCAATCCGATGCCTGCACCAGCACGTATATCAGAGAAATCAGGCGTGATTTCGGTGGAAACCGTACCGACGTCGATGAACGGCACGAGCCCGATGTTTTCCGTGATCCTGGTTCTGACTTCGAAGGAGGCCAATGTATAGGATCGTCCGCCCAGCGCCTCGTCCGCATCGTTGTAAGGCGAGATTTCCTGGTATCCGTAGCCTCTGACAGAGCCGCCACCACCTGCAAAGAAGCGGCGTGTCACAGGTATGTCCGACAACTCGTCCGCGCCGATCAAGGTTCCTGCCGCCAGTCGCCCGGCCAGGACAAAGCGGTCCTCTTCCCCGAAGCCGAGGTAGCCGGTCACCGATCCCTCGAAAGAGGAGAAGATGCTGCCGTTCAACGCCTCATAGGTGGGGTTGGCGCCCAACGTGGCGCGGTACCCCTCGGTTGGATCGAGCTTGTTGTCCCGGGCGTCCCGCTCGAAGGAGATCGGAAGGCCGAAGGTCAGGTATTCGTTTTCGCCGAATGCGTCGTCGGCGCGGATATAGGCGATTTCGGTCCCGACCTTGACCACGTCGGTCTCGTTCAACTCGTAGGAATAGGCGACCGAGCCGACGATACTCTGAGCTTCATAGACGTCCGGCGTCTCGCTGAACGCCTGGAGCTTTGCTTCGAATGTGCCTTCCGGGATGAAGGCGCCAGGCTTGATGAAGGTGATGCCGGCCGAATAGTTGAAGGTCGCGACGTCGGTCGTTGCCTCGATCCCCGAGACCTGTCCCTCGATGCGCAGCGATTCAGCCTGACCGAAGAGGTTTCTGTGCCCCCAGTACGCCTGAACGCCTGCGCCATCGAGAGAGGAGTAATCGGCGCCGAAACCGAAGTAACGGTGCTTTCCTTCCGAAACTTCGATGGTGAGCGGCAGCGTGCCTTCCGGCGTGAGGCTGTCCGGTTCAAGGATGTTGACGCTGGAAAAGACAGCCAGTTCGCGCAGGCGTTCGGACGCCTTTCGCAACTGCTCAGGCGAATATCGTTCGCCCCGGTCCAGTCGCGAATAGCGCTGTATGAAACCGGCATCGACCGTCCGTGAACCCTTCACCGCCACGGTGCCGAGATTGGCGACAGGCCCGCCGGTCGCGCCCATCACGACGTGCACTGTTCGGCTCGGATGGTCAGCGGTGACCTGGCGCTCCGTCAGCTCGGCCAAGGGCCGACCTTCTTCCTTGATGTCGACGAGAAGCTGCTCGCCTGCCCGCAGGATGGCACGCGAGCCGACCTCTTCGCCGCGGACCAGGTCATATTCTTCGGGATCGCGGCCTGCGGCGTCGCCTTCGAAGCTGACGGATCCGAGCGTGAAGGCCGGGCCGGGATCGATCGCGACGGTCACCGGTACGGGCTGCGAGTGATCGAATGTCGGATTGGGCGGCAGATCGTCGAGGTTTTGGCCCTGGATGGTGATGCGCACAATGCCGCCGTAACGGGCGCCCTCGTAAAGAACTGCGACAAGACGATCGCGATCTTCGCGCGCTTTGATGACCAGACCCAGGTCACCGGAAACCGGATCGTCGTCGTCATTGACCAGGGAGGCTGCGTTCTCCAGCCGCTCGGCAAGATCCGCGTCGGCCGTGCCTGTTTCGATCGTTGCCTCGTAGTCGACGGGGTTGATCACCTCGACGCTCTCGTCCTCGCTGCCGAAGAGCGTGATGCCGAACAGCTTGAAAGCGTGGGCGTCGGACACGGTGCAAAAGGCGATTGCCGCCGCGGAGGCTGCAAGCGCTGCCGTACGCCTCAGCTTACCGGCAGTTGCTGCCTCACCTTTTGTCGCATGCCTGTTCAAAGTCGGTTTTCGCCTGTTTACCCAGCTCGTCGCGGCCCAGTCTGCTTATGTAGCTGCAAACGGCGGAAACGAATACCTTTTTTCATATTCCATTGTTCTTTTAAACGAGAAAAGCCCCGGAGCGTGCTCCGGGGCAACAGTCGCAAAGGTCAGATACTGTATCAGTATCTGCGTGGGCAATCGTCGATGTAGCGACGACCATATCTGTCGCGGTAGTAGCACTGGCCGGGCTGCTGCGCGACGGATCCGATCACGGCACCGGAGACACCGCCGATCGCTGCGCCGACGGCGGCACCGCGCACGTTGCCGGTGGCGATGCCGCCGATCACGGCACCGGTGCCGGCGCCGATGGCTGCGCCCTGTTCGGTCTGGGTGCAGCTTGCAGCCGACAGGCCGACGATCATCAGGATAATGGCTTTCTTCATTTTTTCCTCCATGGTTGCGAAGACTTTCAATGGCTGGCGGCAACGCCTTCGCCCATGGCTTCCGGACAGCGCATCACGCAAAACAATAGATCGGCTGCAGGGGAAGTCCAGATGCAGCCGAGAGGATTGGAGAGGAATTGCCACCCGATCGGATGCCCGCCGGACCGGGGGATCCTCCTGATAGGAAGCGCTCAAAAAGCCTCTGCGCCCTCCAAACTAGAGGTTGATCGGTTGGGAAAAAAAGCAAATGATGTTCCTGCGTCTGGAGGAGGCGCTGGGAGGAACATCATGGCGAAAGTGACGCTGACGGTGAATGGCCGCAGGGTGAGCGATGACTGCGATGACCGCATGCTGCTCGTTCATTTCATCCGCGACAAGCTGGGACTGACGGGGACACATGTGGGGTGCGATACCACCCAATGCGGAACCTGCGTGGTGCATATGGACGGCCGCTCGGTGAAGAGCTGTTCCATCCTTGCCGTCCAGGCGGCCGGTTCCGACGTCACGACCATCGAGGGACTTGCAGCGCAGGGAGATCTCCATCCGGTCCAGGCGGCCTTCAAGGAGCATCATGGACTGCAGTGCGGTTTCTGTACGCCGGGAATGGTGATGACAGCGGTCGACATGATCCATCGCCATGCAGGACAGCTCGACGAGGCCACGGTTCGCCACGAGCTTGAGGGCAATATCTGTCGCTGCACCGGCTACCATAACATCGTGAAGGCCGTGCTTGCCGCAAATGAAGAGATGCACGGCGCGCGTCAGGCGGCGGAATAAGGCGTTAGGCAGTAGCCGATGGGTGTTGTCTACGGCACGCCGCCGTTGCACAGACCCGCTACTGCCTGGTGCCCATTGCCTAATCCCTATTCTCTGGAGGAGACGATAATGGGAATTGAAGGTATCGGTGCGCGGGTGACGCGCAAGGAAGACAAGCGCTTTCTGACCGGCAAAGGGCGCTATACCGACGACATGTCGGTGCCGGGCATGAAGCACGCCTGTTTCGTGCGAAGCCCCTATGCGCATGCGAGGATCCGCGGCGTCGATGCGACTGCGGCGCGGGAGATGCCCGGCGTGATCGACATCCTCGAGGGCCGGCAGCTCCAGGCCGATGGCATCGGCAATCTGATCTGCGGCTGGATGATCCATTCCAAGGACGGCTCGCCGATGAAGATGGGGGCCTGGCGGCCGCTGGCATTCGAGACCGTTCGCTATGTCGGCGATGCCGTCGCCATCGTCGTGGCCGACACCTACGCCGAAGCCCGCGATGCCGCCGAAGCGGTGGCGGTCGACTACGAGGAACTTCCCGCCGTCACCGAGGCCGTGTCCGCCCTGCAGGCCGAGGCGCCGCAGATCCATCCGGAAGCGCCGGGCAATCTGATCTTCGACTGGCAGATCGGCGATCCGGATGCCACCGACCGGGCGATCGCCTCGGCGACGCATGTGACGGAGATCAAGATCCACAACAACCGGCTGTCGCCGAACCCGATGGAGCCGCGCTCGACGCTCGGCATCTACGACAGCGCCGAGGAGCACTACACCTGCTACACGACGAGCCAGAACCCGCATGTGGCGCGGCTGGTGATGAGCGCCTTCTACAATGTGGCGCCGGAAAACAAGCTGCGCGTCATCGCGCCGGACGTCGGCGGGGGTTTCGGTTCGAAGATCTATATCTATCCGGAAGAGATCGTCTGTCTCTGGGCGTCGAAGAAGACCGGCGTGCCGGTCAAATGGACCTCGGACCGGACGGAAGCCTTTCTTACCGATGCCCATGGCCGTGACCATGTCTCGACGGTCAAGATGGGTTTTGACGCCGAACACCGGATCGTCGGGCTGAAGGTGGACACCATCGCCAACCTCGGCGCCTACATGTCGCTCTTCTCCTCGGCGGTGCCGACCTATCTCTATGCGACGCTTTTGTCGGGTCAGTACGCCATCCCCGCCATCCACGCCAATGTCCGCACCGTCTACACCAATACCGTGCCTGTCGATGCCTACCGCGGCGCCGGGCGCCCGGAAGCCACCTATCTTCTTGAACGGACGATGGAGACGGCCGCCCGCGAGCTTGGCCTCTCGCCGGCGGAGCTGCGCCGCAAGAACTTCATCCGCAGCTTCCCCTACCAGACGCCGGTGATCATGAACTATGACGCCGGCGACTATGAAGCGTCGCTCACCGCCGCCATGCAGGCGGCCGACTGGGACGGCTTCCCGGCTAGGAAGGCGGAGGCAGCTGAGCGCGGCAAGAAGCGTGGCATCGGCATGAGCTGCTATATCGAGGCCTGCGGCATTGCGCCTTCGGCCGCCGTCGGGTCGCTCGGGGCAGGGGTCGGCCTCTGGGAATCGGCGGAGGTTCGGGTGAACGCCGTGGGCACCATCGAGGTACTGACCGGGTCCCACAGCCACGGCCAGGGCCATGAGACCACCTTTGCGCAGCTGGTCGCCGAAAGGCTTGGGGTCTCCATCGACAGCGTCAACATCGTGCATGGCGATACCGACAAGGTGCAGATGGGCATGGGCACCTATGGTTCCCGCTCGGGGGCCGTCGGCATGTCGGCCGTCGTCAAGGCGCTCGACAAGGTCGAGGCGAAGGCAAAGAAGATCGCCGCCCACATGATGGAGGCGGACGAGAACGACATCATCATCGAGAACGGCGAGCTCAAGGTTGCCGGCACCGACAAGACGGTGCCGTGGTTCCAGGTGGCGCTGTCGGCCTATACGGCCCATAATCTGCCGTCCGGCATGGAGCCGGGGCTGAAGGAAACCGCCTTCTACGACCCGGCAAACTTCACCTTCCCGGCCGGCTGCTACATCGCCGAGGTGGAGGTGGACCCGGAGACGGGCAAGACGCAGATCGTGCAGTTTGTCGCGGCCGACGACTTCGGCAATATCATCAATCCGATGATCGTCGAAGGCCAGGTCCATGGCGGCCTGGCGCAGGGCATCGGGCAGGCGCTGCTCGAGGAGGTGCGCTATGACCCGGAATCCGGCCAGTTGCTGACGGCCAGCTACATGGACTACGCCATGCCGCGTGCCGACGACCTGCCGTCCTTCGATCTTTCGCACCAGAACACGCCGTGCCCCAGCAATCCGCTCGGCATCAAGGGCTGCGGCGAGGCCGGAGCGATCGGATCGCCGCCGGCACTGATCAATGCCATCACGGACGCGATCGGCAGCAATGATCTCACCATGCCCGCCACGCCGATGAAGGTGTGGCTCGCCATGCAGGCAACCCACTGAGGAGGAACCGACATGTATGCAACCAGCTATCATCGTGCCTCTTCCGTGGAAGATGCCGTCAGACTGCGGGGCGAACACGAGGAGGCCCGCTATCTGTCGGGCGGCATGACCCTGATCGCCACGATGAAACAGCGCCTGGCGGCGCCGAGCGATCTCATCGACCTCAGGCACATCCCGGATCTGAAGGGCGTCTCTGTCGATGGCCGCAATGTCCGGATCGGCGCCGGAACACCGCATGCGGATGTGGCCGGCTCCTCGGCGCTGCGCTCCATCTGTCCCGCCATCTGCGAGCTCGCCGGAATGATCGGCGATCCGCACGTCCGCCACATGGGCACGATCGGCGGGTCGATCGCCAACAACGATCCGGCCGCCGATTATCCGGCAGCCATGCTGGGTCTTGCCGCGACCATCATCACCGACCGCCGCTGGCTGACCGCCGACGACTTCTTCACCGGCATGTTCGAGACCGCGCTGGAAGAGGGCGAGATGGTCACCGCGATCTCCTTCGAGGCGCCTGAAAAGGCGGGCTATGCGAAATTTGCTAATCCTGCCTCCCGCTATGCGCTGACCGGCGTTTTCGTGGCGAAGCGTGAGGATGGCGTTCGCGTGACGGTCACCGGGGCGGGCGCCGATGGCGTCTTCCGTCACGGCGGCATGGAGGCAGCCCTGGCGTCGAGCTGGTCTGCGGATGCCGTGGCCGATGCCGAGGTCTCGCCCGCCGACCTGCTCTCGGACATGCATGCCAGCCCCGTCTACCGCGCCAATCTCGTCAAGGTGATGGCAAAGCGGGCGGTGATGGCGGCTGGCTGAACAGGCTCGTCAGAAAAGGCTTTGCCAAGGTTATCGCCGACTTGATGTGAATCAAGTTTCCATGGGCACCGGTCGTTTAAGTCCATTTTCGGGATTCCTTGCGAAAATGTCCAATTGCCGCAGTCTGGATTTATTCCAATCTGCGGGGTTGACGAAATGCGAGCGAGAAACCAAAACCAAAACAGGTTCTGGAGTGTGAAATGGATTTCGAGGCATTTTTCAAGAGCGAGCTGGACAGCCTTCACCAGGAAGGCCGTTATCGCGTGTTCGCCGATCTCGAGCGGCACCGCGGAAATTTTCCGCGCGCCACGCGTCACACGCCTGAAGGTCCCAAGGACGTTACCGTCTGGTGTTCCAACGACTACCTCGGCATGGGCCAGCATCCAGCCGTGATCGAAGCCATGAAAGAGGCGATCGACCACTGTGGCGCGGGTGCGGGAGGCACCCGGAATATCTCTGGCACGACCCATTATCATGTTCGTCTCGAGCAGGAACTGGCCGATCTTCACGGCAAGGAAGCCTCGCTCGTCTTCACCTCCGGCTATGTCTCCAACTGGGCGACGCTCGGCACGCTCGGCCAGAAGATCCCCGGCCTGATCATCTTTTCCGACGCCCTGAACCATGCCTCGATGATCGAGGGTATCCGCCACGGCAAGTGTCAGCGGGTGATCTGGAAGCATAACGACCTCAATGATCTGGAAGCGAAGCTGGCGGCAGCCGATCCCAATGCGCCGAAGCTGATCGCCTTCGAATCGGTCTATTCCATGGATGGCGACATCGCGCCGATCAAGGAGATCTGTGATCTCGCCGACCGCTACGGCGCCATGACATACCTCGACGAAGTGCATGCGGTGGGCATGTATGGCCCGCGTGGCGGCGGTATCGCCGAGCGCGAGGGCCTGATGGACCGGCTGACCATCATCGAGGGCACACTCGGCAAGGCCTTCGGCGTGATGGGTGGCTATATTACGGCGTCCACGGCGCTTTGCGATTTCATTCGCTCGTTCTCCTCCGGCTTCATCTTCACAACGGCGCTGCCGCCGGCGCTGGCTGCCGGGGCGATCGCCTCGATCCGGCACCTGAAGGCCAGCCCCTTCGAGCGGGTTCGTCATCAGGATCGCGTCAAGAAGCTGCGGGCACTGCTCGATGCTCGCGGCATTCCGCATATGCACAACCCGAGCCACATCGTTCCGGTGATGGTGGGTGACGCGGCCAAGTGCAAGTGGATCTCGGACATCATGCTGGATTCCTTCGACATCTACGTGCAGCCGATCAACTACCCGACGGTGCCGCGCAAGACGGAGCGTCTGCGCATCACCCCGACCCCGCTGCATTCGGATGGCGATCTGGAGCATCTGGTCGGTTCGCTGCACCAGCTCTGGGCCCGCTGTGCGCTGGCCCGCGCGGTGGCCTGATCCGTCTCACGCACTGTCGCATTAAAATGGTCGCTTAGGCGGCCATTTCCGTTTTTGAGATCAGCTCTGCGGCCCTGCGCCTTGCCTCCTCATCGGCGGCAAAGACCGCATCGATCGTCGTGGCGGCCGGATGATCGGTCATCGCTTCCATGACGCCTTCGGCAATGTCTGCCATGGTGAGGAAGCCGATGCGGCCGTCGCAGAAGGCCTGGAAGGCCACTTCCTCGGCGGCATTCATTACCGCACCCTGGACGCCGCCCCGCTCCAGCGCCGTTCGCGCCAGCCGCAGCGCCGGGAAGCGCACCGCATCCGGCGCCTCGAAATCCAGTCGTGCCAGCTTGGCGAAATCCAGCCGCTCGACGTTGAGCTTCGGCCGTTGCGGATAGGCCAGCGCATAGCCGATGGCGGTGCGCATGTCGGGGGCGCCCAACTGGGCAATCACGGAGCCATCGGTATAGCCGACCATGGAGTGGATGATCGACTGCGGGTGGACGATCACCTCGATCTGGTCCGGACGCAGGTCGAAGAGGTGCTTCGCCTCGATCATCTCCAGCGCCTTGTTGAACATCGAAGCGCTGCCGATGGAGATCTTCAGGCCCATCGACCAGTTGGGATGCGCCTTGGCGATCTCCACCGTGACGTCGGCCATCTGCTCGCGCGACCACGTTCGGAAAGGACCCCCAGAGGCCGTCAGAACGATCCGCTCGACGGCGTGATGCTGGTCGTCCTCCAGCGACTGGAAGATGGCGCTATGTTCGCTGTCGACCGGGATGAGCCGTCCGCCGCCGTCGGCGACAGCCGTGACGAAGAGATCGCCGGCGGAGACAAGGCATTCCTTGTTGGCAAGCGCGATGTCGGCACCACGCCGGGCTGCGGCAAGGGTCGGTGCCAGTCCGGCCGTACCGACGATGGCAGCCATCACCCAGTCGGCGTCCGCCGAGGCCGCCTCCATCAGCGCCTCGCGACCGGCAGCGGCGGTAATGCCGGTGCCGGCCAGCGCATCCTTCAGGGCGGCATAATTCGCGTCATCGGCGGTAACCGCCATGCGCGCGCCAAATTCCTGCGCCTGGCGGGCCAGAAGCTCGACATTGCTGTTGCCGGTAATCGCCACAAGCTCGAAGGCGTCCCTGCCGCCGAGTTGGGAGAGGACATCCAGAGTGTTGACCCCGATCGAGCCGGTCGAGCCGAGAATGGAGATGCGTCGATGCGTGCCGGGGCCGCCTGCCATGCGTTCAATCCATGAAAATTGTGCCCATCGTCTACAGGCGAAAGCCACCGCTCACAAGGGTTGGCGCGGATAGATGCCGGCTGCGACCAAGTGTATCTTGATCGGCATCCTGGTTCGCGCGATGCTGGCGCATGGATCATCAAGACGAACTGCAGACCGGCTGCGTGATCGCCGGCGCCGGCCCGGCCGGGCTGATGCTCGGGTTTCTTCTCGCACGCGCCGGTGTTGATGTCGTGGTGGTGGAGAAGCATCCGGACTTCCTGCGGGACTTCCGCGGCGACACCATCCATCCCTCAACGCTCGAGGTGATGCACGAGCTTGGCCTCGCGGACGAATTTCTCGCCCTGCCGCATACGAAGGCCCCGAAGCTCTCGGCCGAAATGGGCGGACGAAACGTCACCATCGCCGATTTTTCGCGCCTGCCGGTCCGCAACCGTTTCATCGCCTTCATGCCGCAATGGGATTTCCTGACCTTCCTGTCGGCGAAGGCCGGACAGTATCCGGGATTCCGGTTGCTGATGCAGGCGAAGGTGCTCGAGCTGGTCGAGACGGATGGACGCGTGAAGGGCCTGCGGGTGGAGACGCCGAAAGGGATCGTCACGATCCATTCGCCGCTCGTGGTCGGCGCCGACGGTCGCAATTCGGTGGTGCGGGAGAAGGCAGGCCTCGAGGTAGAGAGTTTCGGCGTTCCGAGCGAAGTGCTGTGGATGAAGCTCAGCCGGCAGCCGGGGGATCCGGACGAGGTGATGGGCCATGCCGGTCCCCGTCAGGGACTGGTGCTGATCAACCGCGGCGACTACTGGCAGTGCGGCTATGTGGTGCGCAGGGGCACCTATGCGGAGATGCAGACCGAGGGCATTGCGGCTTTGCGGGACAAGGTGCGGGAGATCTCTCCGCTAGCTCCCGAGCGGATCGACGAGATCGCGAGCTTCGACGACGTCAGCTTGCTGACAGTGCGCATCGACAGGATGAAGCGCTGGTGGCGGCCCGGGCTTTTGTGCATCGGCGACGCCGCGCATGCGATGTCGCCGATCGGCGGCGTCGGCGTCAATCTCGCCATCCAGGATGCGGTGGCGACGGCGAATATCCTCGCACGCCCGCTGCGGGAAGGCCGGCTGACGGACGCCGATCTTGCGGCTGTCGAAAAGCGGCGCCTGTTTCCCACCAAGGCCACCCAGAAGCTGCAGCTGATGATGCGCAGCCGGCGGCGAAAGGACGAGGGCGACGACAAGCCGCGGAAAGGGCCGCCGGCCTTCATCCGTGGCATCGCCCGCTGGCCGGTGCTTGCACATCTTGCCGGCCGGCTGATCGGCCTCGGCTTCCGCATGGAACACGTACGCCCCCGCTGAGGTGTGGCGGTCACTTATCCAGGCTAGTGACAATAGCTGCTGCTGTTCGCCAACCAAATCTTAACCATGTTGGCCAAGTATAAATCACGTTTGCATATTAATTTACGGAAATTCACTGTAGTAATCGAGGCGTCTTACATGTTGGCCCCTAAGGCAGATCATGCTCCGATTGCAGCGACGCCGCGAACAATGCGTATTGTCACCGAGGGGATTGGTGACGAGCTCGAGCGGTTCAGCAGCGACAATGCCAATGTCGTCAAGCAGATCAGGCTTCTCGCAATCAATGCCCTGATCGAGGCAGCGCGTGCGGGCGAGACCGGCAAGGGTTTTGCCGTCGTCGCCAATGAGGTGCAGCGCCTGGCGCAGACCGCAACCGAGATCGCCGAGAAGTTCGAGAGCAAGGTGTTGGGTCGCATCCGCCTTGGACGGAGCATGGCGGATTCGCTGGTCGAGGAAATGGAAGGTGTGCGCCTGACGGATCTTGCCCAGACGCTGGTGCAGCTGATCGTCCGCAACCTCTTCGAACGAACCGCCGACGTGCGCTGGTGGGCGACCGATCCGGCGCTCTGGCAGGCGCTTGGCGCAGAGGATGCCGCGGCCGCCGCCTTCGCATCCGAACGCCTCGGTGTCATAAACCGATTTTACACCGTCTATCTCGATCTGGTGCTGACCGATCTCGAGGGTCGCATCGTCGCTTCCGCCAATCCCACATTCCAGAAGAAGATCATCGGCGCGTCGCTTGCGTCCGAGCCCTGGTTTTCGGCGGCCCGCCGGTGTCGCTCGGGCGACGACTACATCGTCGACGACGTCAAGCCGAGCCCGCTCCACGAGGGCCGCAATGGACTGGTCTATGCCACCGGTGTGCGCGCGGGTGGCAAACGGGACGGCGCCCTTCTCGGCACGCTCGGGGTCTATTTCGACTGGCATTCGCAGGGCCAGGCGATCGTCGAGAAGGAGGCAAACCTGCCGCCTGCGGTCGCGCAAAAGACGACGATCATGCTTCTCGACGGCAACAGCCGGGTCATCGCCTCCACCAACCCGTCGCGGATGTTCACCCATTTCGCCTTGCAGAAGAAGAACAGCCAGGACAAAGGCAGCTATTACGACCGCACCGGCGCCGTTGTCGCCTTCGCCAGGACCCTCGGCTATGAAGACTACGACGGCCTCGGCTGGCACGGGGTCGTGGTGCAGGAAACTGAGAGCAACGAAAGCCTGGGTGCCGCACTCAACATGGGGAAAGCTTCGGGCTGACAGGCTGGGAAGATGCCGACAGGCCATTGCATTGCCTGAATAGGTGGATAACCAGCGGACAGGATCGTCTTCATCGCAACGGCAGGACGGCGTGCTTCCCGGGGTCACATGCAGCTTATCTCAGACCGCCTGTCCAACCGCATTCCGTTGAAGACCCTGTTCTGGCGTGACATGATTGCGGTCGGCGCCGCCATCAACCTCAGCTTCTTCGCAACCGCCATAACCCTTGCGGCAATGGACTGGCCGATATGGTCCGTCCTTCTCGTGATTCTGATCCCGCTCCCTTACACCGTGTTCATCTGGCACTGCGTGTGGAAGGGCGCAGGCGCGTTGGAAGCGCTGTCACGGTTCTTCGTGCGCACACTCGCCACCGGGTGGCTGATGCTCGCCGTCTTCATCTGAAACCCGGATTATCGCGTTAGATCGTCCGTGCACCGGCCGAAAAGAAGGAGCGGCCCGAAGGCCGCCCCTCAGAGCAATCAGAAATCGAAGTCGTCTCCGCCCATGTCCATGTCGTCGGCAGGGGCTTCCATCTCCGGGTCAGCTTCAGCGGCCTGGGCCTCGTCGCCACCGAACATGCCCATCAGGGCGTTCCCCAGCAGGACGCCGCCGGCAACGCCCATGGCCGTCTGTGCAGCACCGGCCAGAAAGCCGCCGCCGCCGCGGTTGCCCGTCGGCTGCGTGTCACGGCTCTGGCCCCAGGGGGAAGCGCGCCCTGCCGGCTGTGGCGCGGCCCGCTGCGGTGCGCTGCTGCTCCCGAACATCGAGGAGAACATCCCCCCGCGCTGCGACTGTGCCTCGCCCCGTCCCTCCAGCTCGGCGATGCGCTGCTGGGCTGCTTCCAGCGCCTGTTCCTGGACGACGATGGTCTGCGCCATGAAGTAGGGGGCACCGGGCTGCTGGCTGATGCGCTGCTGGATGAAGCGTTCGGACTCCGCGTCGCGCTGTGGTGCCTGCCGTTCCACCTGTTCCAGCTTGGAAAACAGGCCCTCGATTGCGGTCTGGTCGTTGCGATCCATCAGATTATGCTCCTGTGCAGATACACTTATTCTTCACGCTGGCCGGTGAAGTTCAGCAGCAGCTGGAAGATGTTGACGAAGTTGAGGTAGAGCGAGAGGGCGCCGAAGACGGCCATCTTCTGCTGCGATTCCTGGTCGTAGTTCTCGGCATACTGTTCCTTGATGTTCTGTGTGTCCCAGGCGGTCAGGCCGACGAAGACGACGATGCCGATCACCGAAACAGCGAACTGCAGCGCGCTGGAGGCGAGGAAGATGTTGACGATCGAAGCGATGATCACGCCGATCAGGCCCATGATCAGCAGTGACCCGAACTTGGAAAGATCGCGCTTCGTTACGTAGCCGTAGAGGCTCGTCGCACCGAACATGGTGGCGGCGATGAAGAAGGTGCGGGCAATGCTTGCGCCGGTGAAGACGAGGAAGACGGACGCCAGGGACAGGCCCATGACCGCGCAGAACGCCCAGAAGGTCATCTGCGCCGTGGAGGCCGACATCGTCTGGATGCGGAACGAGAAGAAGAAGACGAAGGCGAGCGGCGCCAGCATCACCACCCATTTGAGCGGCGAGGAAAAGATCGGCACATAGAGGGCCGGCGTGGTGCCGACAACGAAGGCGACGATGCCGGTTACCAGGAGGCCGAGGCCCATGTAGTTGAAGACGCGCAGCATGTGCTGGCGCAGGCCTTCGTCGAAAAGAGCCGGATTGGCCACGGTCGATCCGCCGAAGCGGTTCTGGTTTGGATACACGGATATCTCCTTGGGAGTCGGGTGGGGGATCAGTAAAGGGAATTCTTGAGACGCTCGGCCTGGGCGCCGAGTTCGGTGCCCTGCTCGTCCGACACCAGCGCGTAGGCGACGTCGCCGATCTGCCACCAGGCAACGGCGGCATCGTCGACAACCAGCTCCTGGACCTGTTCCACGGCAAAGCGGCCCGGACGAACGGCAAACAGCGACAGGGCAATTCCCTTGTCCGTCTGCAGCCTCATCTCGACGCTGGGTCCGAAGTCGGAGGGAAACACCTGGACGTCGGCGGTCTCCCAGCCTTCCGGCAAGCGCGGCATCACGATGGCGGTCGAGGCGCGAATGTCTTCGCGGTCGAACACCCGGACTTCCGGCTGGGAGGGCATGGCTGCACGCACCAGGGATGTCTGATGCGCGCGCACCGCTTCCTCGACGAAGACGGGCGGCGGGACCGAAGCACTCACCTCCCGCGGTGCAAGCGGGCTTTGATAGGTGCTGGCAAACCAGCCGAGCGACAGCAGAACGCCCACTGCGGCCACCCGGTGGAGACGCGACCACATCTGCCTTCCCGCCAGGCTGGACGACAGGCGCCGTGCGGCCTCTCGCGTGTCCTGGCGTGCCGGTGCGCCGTCGCTCGCCATGGCCAGCCTCAGGGTCGTGCGGATTCCCAGATCCGCCATGACCTGGGCAGCGGCTGCAGGATGATGGGCGAGATAGGTCTCCACGCGCAGCCGGCCGGCTGCATCCAGCTGGTTGTCGATGTAGAACTGCAGGTCTGCGTCGGAAACGGATGGGTGATTACTCATTGCCACCTCCTATGATCTTGAAGCGCCGTGCGGGGCCGGTTTCTTCCTCCAGAACGCGCAGCCGCTCGCGGGCGCGCGAGACCCGCGACATCAGCGTTCCCACGGGAATTCCTAGCGCGTCGGCTGCCTCCTGATAGGAGAGGTCCTCGAGGGACACGAGGTGCAGGGCCTCCCGCTGCTCCTGCGGCAGCTCCATGAAGGCTTCGCGCACCTGCCGCAGCCTGACCGCATGCTCCTGGCTGGCCGGATAGGACAGGTCCGCCTCCAGCAGAAGGGCATCGTCGCGCCGCGACATGGCCTTGGCGGCGCGATGCCTGTCGACATGGGTGTTGTGGACGATCGACAGAAGCCAGTTGCGCAAGTTGTTACCGGATCGGAAGGTCTGCCGGTGCTCGAAGGCCTTCACCAGCGCGTCGTGCACGAGATCCTCGGCATCCGAAGGGCTCCGCACCAGCGACCGTGCGTAGCGGCGCAGCGATGCCAGGTGGCCGATGACGTCCAGAGCGCTCTTCTTCGGGTTCATGAAGAGTATACGGATGACACCGCCTCCCTATTCCCGCTCCCTCGAAATTTTTCTCACATCTCGAGTGGCGGCATCCTGTGCGTTTCCGGAAGAGGCTGGTGAGCGGGACATGACGCTGCGGTGATCCTTAACGACCGCGATGCTCTTGACCCACGGCAAGCTCTTCCTTGTCCGCGAGTGTCTTGGTCTTGCGACGACCGTTCGACCGTTCCGGCAAGAACTAAAGCAGCCGCTGCTCCGACGCCTTTTTTGCATCCCGGATGATCTCTTTGATCGCCCGATCCATCGCCTCGCTCTCATCGAAAACTGCCGTCATCAAGGTCGCGCCCTCAATCCTCACCAGAGCATCGGTTGCGAGTTTCGCGGCTGTTCCGCTCGGCAGGCCTTTTGAGAGAATTGCGGCAAGATGCTCCTTCAGGGAAAGAAAGAAGCCTCGAACCGCATCTTTGGCGATCGGTGTTTCGTCACCCACTCCGTAAGCAAGATGCAGCCCCACACAACGCTTCCGGTCGGCAAGATTGCGCGCGATCTCTCGGATCGTCTCGGCGTAAGTCTCAAGCCATGGCCTGTCATCTGGCTCTTCATCCCGCACCGTCTCCCGCAAAGTCAGGTCAAGCACTTCGGGCACCAGGGCCTCCTTGTTGGGAAACCGCATGTAAAGCGAGGCTTTTTTCAAGCCTACCTTGTCCGCCAGATCTTGCATGGAGGCGCCAGCATATCCCTTGTCCCGAAAGAGCTCCCGCGCAGCCGAGACAATTTCGTCCTTTGTTGCTTTCATCTGTTTGCACCCTCTGGATGGCGAATCCGACCGCATCACGACCGTCCCTTCGCATAACCGACTCAGGTCATATTTACAAACTACCGTTCGGTAGTTTATTTGTATGGTGGATTTGGCGCTGCAGCCTGCGCGTCACGTAATGGAGCGGAGATTGACATGACAGTGCACTATAGAATGCAGACGGTTGGTAATGTGGAGGTGTTCTATCGGGATGCCGGCCCCAAGGACGGACCGGTTTTGCTGTTGCTGCACGGCTTTCCAACGTCGAGCCATATGTTCCGCGATCTCATACCGCTGCTTGAAGACCGGTATCGCATCATAGCACCAGATCTTCCCGGCTTCGGCTACACAAAGACGCCGGAAGGGACAGAGTTCGAATACACATTCGACAACCTCTCGCAGGTGGTCGAGGACTTCACCGAGGTGCTGGGGCTCAAGCGCTACGCGCTTTACATCTTCGATTATGGCGCTCCGGTCGGCTTGCGTCTGGCAGCAAGACATCCTCAGCGGGTAACGGCGCTCATCAGTCAGAACGGCAATGCCTATGTCGAAGGCTTCAGCGATGAGTGGGGCCCCTGGCAGGCCTATTGGCGTGATCCGAGCGCACAGAATCGGGAGGCCTGCCGAGCCTCCCTGTCAGCGGAAACGATCGAGAACTGGCAAGATCGTACCGGGGCAGATGCCACGCGGCTTTCACCCGATGGATACATGCTCGACATCACCTTGATGGCCCGGCCCGGCGCGGAGGAGATTCAACTCGATCTGATCTATGATTACCGGACAAATGTGGAAAAATATCCGGTCTTCCAGGCCTATTTCCGGAAGTATCAGCCGCCCTTCCTCGCCGTTTGGGGCCGTCATGACCCGGCTTTACTGCCAGCCGGCGCTGAAGCCTATAAACGCGACCTGCCGGCAGGCCATGTTCATCTGCTCGACGCGGGCCATTTCGCGTTGGAAACGCACGCAAGCGAGATCGCCGCAATCATGCGCAGCTTCCTCAGAGAGCATCTCTAGAGCGCCGTAACCGGGGCAAGCTGACGTTTGATGGGGACTTTTCTGCCGCACCTTTGCAATGGCGCGGTGACGGTGCGGCGGCCGCAATCTCTTCTGAGGAGAGCTAAGCCTAGGGTCGAGCCTGGCTGACCACATGCCTGCTGTCGGGCCTAGGCAAGGCAGGCTGGAATGGTGACCCCGACGCGATTCGAACGCGTGACCCCCAGATTAGGAATCTGGTGCTCTATCCTGCTGAGCTACGGGACCACTGGTCAGCATCCATACAAAAGGTGATTGCCGAAGCCAAGCCTTTTCGCAAGGCGCGTGGCGGGTTCAGGTGCCCGCCACGCGTCCTTTGAGGGCCGCCTTCAGTCGCTCAGGCGCTGTTCGGCAAGGCGCACCCAGTAGGAGATGCCGTAGGCAATCGCGTCGTCGGCGAAATCATAGGCCGGGTTGTGGAGTGGCGCGCTGTCGCCATTGCCGATGAAGATGAAGGCGCCGGGGCGGCTTTTGAGCATGTAGGCAAAGTCTTCGCCGGCCATCGACGGTTCGACCTCCACGTCCAGCTTGTTCGATCCCACGATATCCGAGGCCGCGCGGATGGCATGTTGCGTTTCGTGGTCGTGGTTGGTGGTGACCGGGCAGTTGCGCTCGTAGTCGATCTCTGCGGTCGCGCCATGGGCGAGCATTGTGCCTTCGACAATCTGGCGGATGCGGGTCTCGGCGAGATCGCGCACGTCCTCGCTGAGGCTGCGGACGGTGCCGACGAGCATGGCGCTGTCGGGGATGATGTTGTGGGTGGTGCCCGCTTCAAAACGGGTGACCGAGACGACCACCGAGCTCAGCGGGTCGGCATTGCGGGCAGCAATCGTCTGGAGGGTGCCGACGAGCTGCGCGCCGATCAGGATCGGGTCCACCGTGCGGTGCGGCTGGGCCGCATGGCCGCCGCGTCCCTTGATGGTGATCATGAACTTGTCGGGCGCCGCCATGATGCCGCCGCGCCGGATGGCAAATTCGCCGACCGGAATGCCCGGCATGTTGTGCATGCCGTAGACCTCGTCGATGCCGAAGCGCTCCATCAGCCCGTCCTGGATCATGGCGAGCGCCCCGGCGCCGCCTTCTTCGGCCGGCTGGAAGATAACGGCCACCGTGCCGTTGAAATTGCGGGTTTCGGCCAGATGCCTTGCGGCGCCGAGAAGCATCGAGGTATGCCCGTCATGGCCGCAGGCGTGCATTTTGCCGGGCGTCATGGAAGACCAGGGCTTGCCCGTCACTTCCTCGAGCGGCAGGGCGTCCATGTCGGCGCGCAGGCCGATCGTGCGGCTGCCGGGGCCGCGGCCGCGGATGAGGCCGACCACGCCGGTGCGGCCGATGCCGGTCACAATCTCATCCACCCCGAAGTCATGCAGGCGGGCTGCCACGAAGGCTGCCGTGTCCTGCACATCGTAGAGAATTTCGGGATGTTGATGAAGATGACGGCGCCATTCGGTCACTTCCGCCTGGAGCTCGGCGGCTCGGTTGATGATCGGCATTCGGTTCCCTGTTCTTGTTTTACGAGATCGTGAATCGCCTCCCGGGAGGATAGTGCTCCTCACGATTGACGCAATCAACGTTCTTTGCCATTGGTTGGCCACATAGGCACACTATTGCCGCTCTCGTTTACCCGTCAACGAGGTTATCGTTTTGCCCAAGCGTCGCTACACCATGCCGCGTGCTTCCCGGCTCGTCACTGCCGTGGCCGCTGCTGCCGTTCTGGTTTCCACTGGAAGCGCATTTGCCAATCCGCAGATGGTCGTGGATGTGCGCACGGCGCGGGTCATTGCCCATGAGGATGCCTTCAGGAAGTGGTACCCGGCGTCGCTTACCAAGCTGATGACCGCCTATGTCACCTTCACGGCATTGAAGTCCGGACAGCTGTCCCTCGACAGCCCCGTCACCATGAGCAAGAAGGCTGCCGACCAGCCTGCCAGCAAGATGTACTTCAAGCCGGGTTCGAAGCTGACGCTCGACAGTGCCATGAAGCTTCTGCTCGTCAAGTCGGCCAACGATGTGGCCGTGGCCGTGGCGGAAACCGTGGGCGGATCGCTCGACCAGTTCGTGGCGATGATGAATGCGGAAGCGCAGCGGCTCGGCATGAACTCGACGAGGTTCATCAATCCTCACGGCCTTCCCGGCCAGGGCCAGTACACCACGGCGCGAGATCTTGCGATCCTTGCCTTGCAGCTGAAGCGCGAGTTTCCGGAATATGCCGGCTATTTCTCGCTGGAAGGTGTCAGCACCGGCTCGAAGAACTATCCGAACTTCAACATGCTGGTCGGTCGCTTCAATGGCGCCGACGGCATGAAGACCGGGTTCATCTGTGCGTCCGGCTTCAACCAGATCTCTTCGGCGACGCGCAACGGACGCACGGTGATCTCCATCGTCCTCGGCTCCGACAGCCTGGCCGGGCGCGCCGACGATTCGGCCAACCTCCTCCAGCAGGGGCTGACCTCGCAGTCAGGGCAGGGCGTGCCGCTTTCCTCGCTTGCCCCTTATGGCGATACCCAGACCCTCAACGACATCAGCGCGGAAATCTGCAACCCGAAGGCTGCCAAGATCCGCAGCGAGGGCAGGGATGACGCGGGGCGCATGGTTGTCCGTTCGCCCTACATCCAGGAGATGACCCGGCCGCCGCGCTACAGCTTCGCCGGGTTGATCCCCGGTTCGGAGGTCGCGGCGAGCAAGACCGGGCAAAACCAGATCGCCAACGTTCCGATCCCGCTGCCGCGCCCGACGTTTTGAACAGGACATCGTAATGGCAGCGCCGCACGCCCGTATCCCG
>JBKBXP010000004.1:0-6855 GCA_046314035.1 Pseudorhizobium sp.
TCGTTCTGGGCAGTGGTTCCGTTTCCGGGCACCTTCGAACAGGATTTGAAGCGATACGGTTCGAGCATGTGGCGCTCCCGGAAATCGATATGGCGACAATTGATTTGTCTACGCAATTCCTCGGAAAGCGGATCACTGCGCCATTCCTCGTGAGTTCGATGACAGGCGGAGCGGAAAGAGCTCAGGACATCAATCACAATATCGCTATCGCGTGCGAGGCCATGGGCATTCCCTTTGCTGTGGGATCTCAACGGGTTGCGATCGATACGGAGAGTGATTGGGGAATGAACCTGGAGCTTCGGCGCCTTGCTCCGTCGGTGCCGATCCTCGCCAATATCGGGGCCGCACAGTTGAACACGGGATACGGCATAGAGCAGGCGCGCAGGGCGGTCGAGATGATAGATGCAGACGCATTGATCATTCACCTCAACCCCCTGCAGGAAGCGGTTCAGCCGGAAGGGGACCGCAACTGGAGCGGTCTCACGATGAAGATCGGCGCGTTGTGCGATACGCTTCACGTTCCGGTGGTCGTGAAGGAGGTGGGGAGCGGGATATCTCCGGCCACAGCCGAGGCGCTTGCGGCCCTCGGCGTCAAGATCATCGACGTTGCCGGAGCAGGTGGCACCAGCTGGGCAGCAGTGGAGGCGCTGCGCGCCAGAACGCCGGCCGAGGCCGCTGTGGCTTCCGCATTCGCGGACTGGGGCCAGCCCACAGCCGCTGCGATCGCGGCGCTGCGCAAAGCCTGCCCTGACGCCTTTATCATCGGCTCGGGCGGCATCCGAACGGGCGTCGATGCGGCGAAAGCCATTCGGTTGGGAGCCGATCTCGTTGGACAGGCTGCCTCGGTTTTGAAGTCCGCGACGTCTTCTCCGGAAGAGGTGGCGGAGCACTTCGAGATCATGTCGGCACAACTGCGCGTGGCGTGCTTCTGCACCGGGTCATCGAACCTCGCAGATCTGCGCGTGGCAAGACTGGAGGCCGTTCCGTCCGGGGGATGACCTATTCACTCGCACCGACAGTCGCTGTAGCAACCCCAACCGTGCTTTCCCTGGTCCGGGAGCACCGGCTTGTGGTCGGCCTCGTCGTAAGTGGAGAGAGGAGGTGCGCTCTTGCCTGACGCAAAACCTCCTTTGGTGCTGGTTGGAGCCGGCCTTGCCAGCGCGATCATTGCCCAGCGCCTGTCCCGGCTACCGTTGCCGGTCAAGATCCTGATCCTGGAAGCGACAGCAGAGCCTTTCGGCGAACACACCTGGTCGTTTCACCATGCGGATGTCGAAGGAGCGGACCTGGCTTGGCTCAGGCCACTGATCGCCCACCAGTGGGACAGGCAGTCGGTTCGCTTCCGTAATCTCGAGCGCGAGCTTGCCTCCGGTTATGCCTCGCTCACCTCCGCCTCCGTAGCAACGGCGATCGAACGGCTCGGCACGGTGGAGATCCGCTCCAACACGCCGGTTGCATCGCTCGCTCCAGATCATGTGACATTGGCTGATGGGACGGTGCTGCCGGCCTCCTGCGTCATCGACTGCCGCGGCTATCGGCCGACCCAGGCCATGGTCCTCGGCTACCAGAAGTTTGTCGGGCTTGAGGTGGAACTTGGTCAGCCTCACGGCTTGACGTGTCCCGTGATCATGGACGCGACGGTCGATCAGCATGATGGCTACCGCTTTGTGTATCTTCTGCCGCTTTCGCCAACACGGATGCTGATCGAGGATACCCGGTATTCAGACAACGCTGGATTGGATGATGTGGCGTTAGAGCAGGACGTGCTTGCTTACGCGTCCGCGCGCGCTTGGTCGGTCGAACGCATCGTGCGCAGGGAGCACGGTGTGCTGCCGATCTCACTGGCACATGATTTCGAGCAGTTCTGGTCAGAACTGCCCTCCGATATCCCGCACGCCGGGATGCGCGCCGGGCTCTTCCATCCGACGACGGGTTACAGCCTTCCAGACGCGGTCCGCCTTGCCAATCTCATCGCCGCGCGATGGCCGAGCAACAGTCCTGATCTGGCCAAAGCCATTCGCCGATACGCTGCTGCACAACATCGCGGTCAGAAGTTCTACCGGCTGCTGAACCGGATGCTCTTCAGGGCAGCAGAGCCGGATCGCCGCCATCTGGTGCTCGAGCGCTTCTACAAGCTTCCGACGCCACTGATCGAGCGCTTCTATGCGGGGCGCACCAGTGCCCCGGATATTCTTCGCATCCTGGTCGGAAAGCCTCCCGTACCCATTCATCGTGCACTGGCCTGCCTGCGGGAAGCGCCACTATTGAGAGACAAACCCTCATGACGGATCATCCCACGACCGCGGCAGTGATCGGTGCCGGCTTCGGCGGACTTGCACTGGCAATCCGCCTCCAGAGCGCCGGCATCCAGACCACCATCTTCGAGAAGCGCGACAAGCCCGGTGGTCGCGCCTATGTCTATGCCGATGACGGCTTCACCTTCGATGCAGGTCCGACCGTCATCACCGATCCGGATTGTCTCGAGCAGCTCTGGGCGCTGTCTGGACGGCGCCTTGCCGATTACGTCACGCTCCTGCCGGTGACCCCCTTCTATCAGCTGTGCTGGGAAGATGGGTATCGCTTCGATTACGCCAACGATCAGGCAGAGATCGACCGGCAGATCGGCGAAAAGTCGCCGGATGATGTTGAAGGCTACCGCCGGTTCCTCAGCTATTCCGAGGATCTCTATCGTGAGGGCTACGAGAAGCTCGGGACCGTGCCGTTCCTGAACTTCTGGTCGATGATCAAGGTGGCGCCGCAGTTGATGCGGCTTGAAAGTCACCGCAGCGTCTATTCCAAGGTCAGCCAGTTCATCAAGGATGATCAACTGCGTCAGGCCTTCAGCTTTCATTCGCTGCTGGTCGGCGGCAACCCGTTTCGAACGTCGTCGATCTACGGGCTGATCCACGCTTTGGAGCGCAAGGGCGGAGTATGGTTCGCCAAGGGCGGTACGGGTGCCCTCATTGCCGGCATGGTGAAGCTGTTCGAGGATCTTGGAGGGACGGTCCGTCTCAACGCCGAGATCGACCGCATGGAGGCAAATGACGACCGCGTCACCGGCGTCGTCCTGAAAGACGGCAGCCGGCACGCGTTTGATCAGATCGCTTCGAATGCCGATGTCGTTCACACCTACAAGCACATGCTGCGGGAGACATCTCGCGGTCGATCCAACGCCCGTGCGCTGGCGAAGAAGAGCTTCTCCATGTCGCTCTTTGTCATCTATTTCGGGCTCAAGACCACCCATCCGGAGCTCAAGCACCACATGGTTCTGTTCGGGGCGCGCTACCGCGAACTGATCACCGAGATCTTCGGCGCCGACGGTCTGGCGGAGGACTTCTCGCTCTATCTGCACGCGCCGTCGGTGACGGACGATAGCCTGGCACCTCCTGGGTCCAGCGCCTATTACGTCTTGTCCCCTGTGCCGCATCTCGGCACCGCCGATATCGACTGGAACGTCGAGGGCCCAAAATACCGCGACCGGATCCTGAAATACCTGAACGACCACTACATCCCCGGTCTTCTTGAAGACTTGGTGACCGTGCGCCACTTCACGCCGTTCGACTTCCGCGACGAGCTGAACGCCCATCTGGGCTCGGCCTTCTCGGTGGAACCCGTTCTCACGCAAAGTGCATGGTTCAGACCCCACAACCGCGACGACGCGATCTCCAACCTCTATATCGTAGGTGCCGGAACGCATCCGGGCGCCGGCATCCCCGGTGTCGTCGGATCGGCGAAGGCGACGGCAGGTCTGATGATCGAGGACGCTCGGGCATGAGCGATGCCGTCCTGGTTAGCAGCAAGATCGCGATAGCCAATGGATCCCAGAGCTTCGCCGCGGCGGCCCGTTTGTTTGACCGGCATACCCGCGAGGACGCGGTGCTTCTCTACGCCTGGTGCCGTCATTGCGACGATGTCGTGGATGGACAGACGCTCGGGCACGAGCAGCAGGATGATTTCCGAAAAGGCCAGCAGCAGCGTCTGGATCTCTTGCGCCGACAGACGGCGAGCGCCTTGCAGGGCGAGCAGGTTTCCGACCCTGTCTTCGAGGCACTCAGGAGGGTGGTGGAGCGGCACCAGATTCCGGCGCGACACCCGGAGGAACTGCTTGCCGGCTTCCAGATGGATGTGACGGAGCGGCGTTACGAGACCGTCGCCGAGACCCTGGACTACTGCTATCACGTTGCCGGCGTGGTCGGCGTCATGATGGCCATGATCATGGGTGTGCGCGATCCGAAGACGCTGGACCGGGCGTGCGACCTGGGCCTTGCGTTTCAACTGACCAACGTCGCCCGGGATGTGGTGGAAGACGCGCGTGCAGGGCGGATCTACCTGCCCGCAGAACTCCTTACACGGCATGGGCTGGACGCGATCGATCCGGAGGACATGGCGCAGCGGCCGGCCCTTCATGCAGCGGCTCTTGAGCTTCTGGACCTTGCCGAGGACTATTATGCGTCTGCCTATGCCGGCATCGCGGCCCTGCCGCCTCGCTCTGCCTGGGCGATTGCGGCGGCTCGGCGTGTGTACCGCGCGATCGGGAGCAAACTGCGGGCTGGCGGGCCGGAGGCCTGGGACGAGCGGGTTTCCACATCGAAAGGTGAGAAGATCGCCCTCCTGGGACTGGCACTTGGCGACGTGGCGCGTACGCGCGCGATGACGGATGATATTCCGAGGGTCGGGCTGTGGCAGCGCCCCTGACTACACGGAGGCAGCCGGCCGATCCTCATCCTTCAGCGCCTCTGGATCGTACGTTCGCTTATTTTCCTGGAGCTGCTTGACCAGCTTATCGACGGGTTCGGCGTAGACGAAACCGAAGGAGACGCAGCCGTCGCGTCCTTCCACGGCGTGGTGCAGACGATGCGCCTGATAGACCCGCTTCAGATAGCCGGTTCGCGGAATGTACTTGAACGGCCAGCGCTGATGGACCAGCCCGTCATGCATGAAGAAATACAGGACCCCGTAGATGGAGATCCCGATGGCGATCCACCACAGGGGCCAGAACCAGTTCGAGCCGATCCAGAACAGGCCCACGGCGAAGATGGCAAAGATGACGGCATAAAGGTCATTCTTTTCCAGCGTCTCGTCATGGGGCTCGTGATGCGACTTGTGCCAGCGCCATCCCCAGCCGTGCATGATGTGCTCGTGCGACCAGGCGGCAAACCACTCCATGAAGACGACGGTGCCGATGACGATCATCGTCGGGATCAGATAATACATCACGCTTTCCATGCTTCACCTCGGCTCACTCTGTCGCTCAGCGTAAGCTTGCGCTGCGCGGGCAACCTCCACCACGGCACACCCGGCCTGTCATGATGCTCATGATGATAGCCGAAATGGAAGCAGGTCAGCAAAGACATGATGGGGGAGAAGTCATTGCTGCGCGCCCGGTGGCGATCATCGAAAGGGATCTCGTCGACGCGGTGGGGGAGGTAGGTCCCGAAGTAAAAGAGCTGGACCGACGAGAGGATCGCCGGCAGCGCCCAGAAGGCGAGCATTGCCGGAAATTGCTCGCGAAGGATCACCAGATAGATGACGACCGCGACGGTTAGGGTCCCGAACTCGCGCCAGCCGAAATAGTGCCGGAAGAAGGTCAGATACCAGGGCCAAAAGCGTTCCGGATGATCGGCATCGAAATCGGGGTCGTCGGCAGTCCCGGCGTGGCGGTGGTGAGCGTGGTGGTTGTCGAAAAGCTTCTCATAGGAAAAGCCTGCATAGATGAAGACGCAGAACCGGCCGATCGCCCTATTGAGCCGCGGGTATTGCGGTGCCAGTGACCCGTGCATGGTATCGTGGGCAATGATGAACAGGCCGACACTGAGCCAGCACTGCACCGCGATGACGACAGGCACCAACCAGATACGGCCCGCCACCGTCCAATCGACGAAGAAGATGCTGACAACATGGACGCTTAACCAGGCAAGCACGACCAGTGCAGCAAGCGCCAGGCTTACCGCAGTATCGCGTCCTTCCCTTGGTTCATCCCGTGTCAGAGTCGCCATGCCCATTACCTTAAAGTCGCAGTCTATGCCTGGATACGACAACCGCAAAGGCCGTGCAGATGACCGCCAAGGCCAACAGACTACCTAGTTCCGGCAGCAGTTCCGGCAAGGCTTCCCCCCGCCACAAAACCCCGTGATAGGCTTCAATCACCCATGCGTTCGGGGTGAAACCTCCCACGTCCTGCAGCCATGGCGGCATCATGAAACGCGGCACCATCGAGCCGCCGACGGCCGAACAGACAAGCACGACAAATGTGGAGATTGTTTGAGCCTGCTGCTTGGTCGTGCAAACCGTTGCAACAGCCAACGCCAGTCCCGAGGCGGCCATGGCCGCGGCAATCGTGATGAGCAGCCATAGCCACAAGTGGCTGATCACATCGACGTCGTAAACGATGATTGCAGCGGCAAAGATCAGCCCCACCTGGATGATGCCTTGAAAGACCAGAAACAGGAACTTGCCGTAGACGACCATATCTGTCCCGCCTGGCACGACCGCGATCCGATCCAGGATGCCTGAGCTCCGCTCATCGATAAGCGTGGCAGCACTTTGCATGGCCGAAAGCAACAAGAAGAGGATCGCCACGGCTCCCGCATAGTATGTCACCGCAGCGTTGGCGCTCTGGCGCGGGCCAACCAAGGTTGTGTCCACCAGGCCTGTCGGCTCGCGCGCGACCTGGCTCTGTTCTGGATCTGCGAGCTCTTCCAGTGTTGCGGCCAGCCGCGCCGACTGCTCTGGCGTAAAGGCGCCGATCAAGGTTTCAATCGCCGGGGCTGTTCGAGAAAGCGCCAGGTCGGGCAGCCGGCGGGCGACGAGCCTTTGGACCTGCCCCGACAGGATCGCTCCGGCCAGCGGTTTGTT
>JBKBXP010000004.1:6955-19740 GCA_046314035.1 Pseudorhizobium sp.
GGATCCACGAGGATCACGATCGGTGCGGTCTCGGTGCTATTCAGATCGCCCCTGATGAAAAGGCCCACATCCACAAGCCCACTCTCGACATCGCGACTGACTGACGCCTGCTGCCTGGCCGTTGACGGGAGGAGGCGCAAGGAAGGTTCCTCGCGCAGGACCGTCTCGAAGCGATCCCAAATGGCGCCCGTTCCGGCCTTGCCGAAGGCGACCTTCAGCGGCAGTTCGGCGTTTGCGGTCGCGGCAAAGATGGCGGCAAAGATCACGAAGACGGCCGGAGGCAGCACGAAGGCCAGCACCAGCGCACCGCGGTCGCGGACAAGGCTGAGAGCCATGACCTGAAGCATGGCAAAAATCATGCTGCACCCTCTGCCACAGTTGCGCCCGAGCTCCGCAGTAGCCGCAGGAAGAGACTGTCGAGGCCTGGTTGTCGGAAACGCATTTCGCGCGGTCTGATTCCGGCCCGTTCCAGATCCGCCTCAAGCTCCCCGAGCGAGCGATCGCCGACCAGATGCCAGCGCAGCCCGCTGTTGGCGGCAATGAAGCCGGCCTGCTGCAATACCGCCGCATGGCCAGCCGAAAGCGTTCCCGCAAAATCGATGATGAACTCGCCTTGTCCTGCGAACGCGGCGTCAAGCAGGGCACGGGGATGTCCTTGCGGCGCAAGCACGCCGTTGAGCAGGAACCCGACTTTGGCGCAAAGGAGTTCTGCCTGATGAAGATCGTGAGTGATCAACAAGACGCCCATGCCACGTCCACTCAGTGCCTGGATAAGGCTATGGAGGCTATTGCGTGCATCGATGTCGACCCCGACCGTCGGCTCGTCCAGGATAAGCAGAGAGGGGCGATGCAGGATGGCCGCAACGAGGTTGACGCGCCTTTTCCAGCCGCCAGACAACAGCTCCACGCGTTCGCTCAGGCGGGCCGCAAGATCGGCGGCCTCGCACGCTTCATCGACAGCATGGCGTGTCGCTGACCTGGTGAGGCCCGACAATCGACCGAAGACCTCAAGGTTCTCTCGGATGGTCAGGCTTGGATAGAGCGCGATCTCTTGTGGCGCAAGACCGATCGACCGTGAGGCGGTCATGCCTTCGCGTCGGCCTGCGATCGTGACGCTTCCGGCCGTTGGTCGCAAACGCCCGCAAATTGCGCGCACCAGACTCGTCTTTCCAGCCCCATTGGGTCCGAGCAGGCCGAATATTTCTCCCGGCGCGATGGAAAGATCTACGCCGCGCAGAACGTGCCTATCGCCGTAGCGGGCAGACAAGCCGCTTACGGCGAGCGCAGCAGGGCTTCCCATCATGACGCTCCAGTCTCCCTGTTGCTGATCTCATGAAGAACGCAAATTTCGCCTATATGGATCATGAGAAGTGGTCGGGCCTATCCTGAAGACAGTATCACTTCGTTTCACGCCGACAATCCGGCTCTCCATCCTGGCAGGCTGCTGTGGATACGCTTCGCTCTGCGCGCAAGCTGGGCACGTCGTGACGTCCAGTTATCTGGCAGCGAATATAGCGTCGATCTGCGGTGCGTTACGCAAGAATGCTCGCCAAAGGAGGACCGCGAAAATCAACATCACGTTCCACGCGATCACGACATCCGACAGGAAGTGCGCCCCGAGTAAGACTCTGGCGAACGAAAAACCTGCCGCCAGGATCCCGATCGCCACGAGATAAACGGCTGAATACTTTGGCTTTACGAACACGACAAGCGTGAGCAAGGCAAAGGCACTCGCCGATTCTCCCGAGATGAAGGAACAATTCCTGACACATTGGTTGCTAAGCTCCCAGGGAGGCGTGAAAAACGCGTTGCCGCCAAATTCCTGGAGAGCTCGTGGGCGTGCCCGGCCAACGAGCATCTTGATCAGGTGAACGGCCAGCCCCGGTCCCGCCGCAAAAAATGTGATCACGAACAACAATTTGTGTGGTGCAGGAGGGTGCTTCAAGCTTCTCAACAACGGACTTGGAATAAGCAGCACCGCGGCTACTCCTATGACGGCCCAAGGGAGAAACCTGTTAACGTCACGAAACGCGATGAGGTCACTGTTGTTATTCAGCTCAAACCCCGAGACCGGATTCCAAAAAAACCGGCTTACGATCAGATCC
Organism: Pseudorhizobium sp.; assembly: GCA_046314035.1. Taxonomy (GTDB): domain Bacteria; phylum Pseudomonadota; class Alphaproteobacteria; order Rhizobiales; family Rhizobiaceae; genus Neorhizobium. The sequence continues at coordinate 9,061 of JBKBXP010000004.1, forward strand.
ACTTCCGGAACTGCTGCGAAGATAATGGAAACGAAGCCTAGGAGTATAAACGCCTGTAAGAGGAGCGCTTTCGTCTCGTCAGTCGCGGGGCCTGAAAGTGCTCTTTCGGATGGGTTGAGGTGGGTTACGTTCATACGTGGTTCCTCGTTGAGGACCACGTTCTCTCGCCGGATTGTCAAGTTTTGACCAAGAGCCGGTGAGCAGCATGTCAAAATCGGCGGGTATAGTCATGATTTCATCTCTCGTGCTGGTAGTAGAGGACGACGGGGAAATAGCACTTCTTTTGGAGAAATATCTTGCCAGGGCCGGCTACAGGACCATTAAGGCATCGACAGGCCAGACCGCGCTCAAACATCTGCGGATGCTGCGGCCGGACCTGGTGTTGCTCGACGTCGGCCTGCCGGATATCGATGGGTTCGATCTTCTGGCGAAAATCCGGGGGAGCTCTGTCGTGCCGGTGATATTCCTGTCGGCGATGGATGACAGTACGGACAAGTTGCTGGGCCTGAGACTAGGCGCGGATGACTACGTCACTAAACCTTTCAACCCGCAGGAAGTCGTGGCCCGTGTAGGCGCGGTATTGAAGCGAACCACCGGCGTTGGCGGCCATGAGGTCATCCGACACGATGAAATCGAAGTCCAACTGGATTCGCACATCGCCATTGCAGCAACTAAGACAGGCCGGTTCGAGCTGCCGCTGACGGCCACGGAATTTCGCCTTCTGGTCTGCTTGGTTCGATCTCCCTTCAAGACTTTCGATAGAGCATCGCTACTGGACGCGTGTCTGCCCGAGAGTGACGCCCTGGATCGAACGATTGACATGCATATTGCCAACCTGAGGCGAAAGCTGGCCGATGGTGGCCAAGAGGGGTACATCGTGACAGTCCGAGGTGTAGGGTACCGTTTTGCGAGGTCGACAGGTGTCTAGACCGGCTCTCTCAACAATGACAGCCGCGCTGGTATCTGTCATTCAACTCATCACGATCGCGCTACTCTACGTCCTGGTTGACTGGTATATCGATCATGCTGAAGTGGCTGCATTGGAAGCGCTACCTCCCGATGCGAGAAGCGCCTGGGTGAGCATCAACAATGGCGAGATCCCAGATGCGAAGGCTCTCGCGGCACTAGCGCCACTTTATCCGCAACTCGAGGAAGCCACAGAAGCATCACCTGTCGAGGGCGTATTGGGTGTCGGCTTCGTGCTGATCGTTTTCACAAGCGGAATTGGCGTGGTGTTGGCTTACAGGATCGTGGCGCCACTAACCCGCTTGACCGCCGCCGCAGAAAAGATTGGGCAAGGCAATTTCCAGGTCACTGTAGAACCCGGTGCCACCAAGGAAGTGGAAACCCTTGCAATCACGATCAATCGCATGGCCAGCGAGCTGCTTGCTCTCGAGACCCGCCTGAAATTCAACACGCGGGCGGTCGCCCATGAATTGCGGACGCCGCTGACCGTGTTGCAGGGCAATCTGCAAGGCATGGCCGACGGCGTACTTGCGGCCAGCGAGGAACGGCTCCGAGCTCTACTGGTGCAAACCCAGGGGATGTCACGTCTCGTGGACCAACTGAATACACTTTCGCTGGCGGGCACCATCAACTTTGTCACGGCAACGACCACGACCGACTTGGCGCTGCATGTTTCTGACACCGTGACCCTGTTTCAGACCTCCGCAGGCGACGCCATCGATTTTCGAACACACCTTCGATCCGCGCCGGCGAAGATCGATCCGGACCGGTTCCGCCAGGCTCTGCTCGCTCTTCTCGAGAACGCGCGCAAATACGCAGGTGAATTTGGCCCAATCGACGTATACACCGGTTTGGATGAGGCCGGGCGGTCGTTCATTTCCGTCCGGGACAAGGGTCCGGGACTGCCCTCCCAGGTGCAGCACTCCTCCTTTGACATGTTCTGGCGAAGCGAGAGCCTCAACGGCCACGGTCCGAGCGGTTCCGGGCTTGGCCTCACGGTCGTCAAGGCGATTGCCGAAGGGCATAATGCGCAATTTCAAGTGGGAAATAACCGCGACGGAGGTTGCTACGCAACGATCGTGTTTTAGGTGCCATTGGCAAAATGGATCTGCAGCCTCTTGTCGAGGTCAAACCAGCGAGCTGCCGCTTTGTTGGGGCGGTTCAGGAGCCGGCTCCCGCCGACGGCGGGTGGGGGGCAGGTCGATTGGTCACGGCAGTGGGGACCCACACTGCCGTGCCTCCCGGCAACATAGATAGATCCTGATGCCAAGCCCTATGTTTACAGTGTGTTAGGGCGTATCACAGCGTAAAATCGACGGCGTTCGGATGGACCTGAATCACTCCCACTCGATCGTGCCGGGCGGCTTCGACGTCACGTCGTAGACCACCCGGTTGATGCCGCGCACCTCGTTGATGATGCGGGTGGCGGCGCGGCCGAGGAAGTTCATGTCGTAGGGGTAGAAGTCGGCCGTCATGCCGTCGACGGAAGTGACGGCGCGCAGCGCGCAGACGAAGTCATAGGTGCGATAGTCGCCCATGACGCCGACGGTCTGTACCGGCAGCAGCACGGCAAAGGCCTGCCAGATCGTGTCGTAGAGGCCGGCCTTGCGGATCTCGTCGAGATAGATCGCATCCGCCTTGCGCAGGATATCGAGTTTTTCGCGGGTGACGGCGCCGGGGCAGCGGATGGCAAGGCCGGGGCCTGGGAAGGGGTGGCGGCCGATGAAGCTTTCCGGCAGGCCGAGCTCGCGGCCGAGCGCGCGGACCTCGTCCTTGAAGAGTTCGCGCAGGGGTTCGACGAGCTGCATGTTCATGCGCTCGGGCAGGCCGCCGACATTGTGGTGGCTCTTGATGGTGACCGAGGGGCCGCCGGAGAAGGAGACGCTTTCGATGACGTCCGGATAGAGCGTGCCCTGGGCCAGGAATTTCGGGCTGCCTTTGCCGTCGGACGCGATCTTGGCGGCTTCCGCTTCGAAGACCTCGATGAACAGCCGGCCGATGGTCTTGCGCTTGAGCTCCGGGTCGCTGACGCCGGCAAGCTGGGTCAGGAAAAGGTCGGACGCGTCCACGTGAACGAGTGGGATATTGTAGGCATCGCGGAACATGCCGACGACCTGTTCGGTCTCGCCTTGGCGCATCAGGCCATGGTCGACATAGATGCAGGTCAGCTGGTCGCCGATCGCTTCATGGATGAGAACGGCCGCGACCGAGGAATCGACGCCGCCGGAGAGGCCGCAGATGACCCGCTCGGAGCCGACCTGGTCCTTGATCTTGCGGATCATCTCGGCGCGATAGGCAGCCATGGTCCAGTCGGACTTCAGGCCGACGATCTTATGCACGAAGTTGGAGAGCAGCTTGGCGCCGTCGGGCGTGTGCATCACTTCCGGGTGGAACATGGTCGTATAATAGCGACGGCCTTCGTTGACGGCGATGGCGAAGGGCGCATTTTCCGAGGTGGCGACCACCTCGAAACCTTCGGGAAGCTGGGTGACGCGATCGCCGTGGCTCATCCACACCGGATAGCGTTCACCGACTGCCCAGAAACCCTCAAACAGCGGGCTCGCCTTCTTGATCTCGACGTCGGCGCGCCCGAATTCGGCGGCATGGCCGCCTTCGACGACGCCGCCGAGCTGGGTTGCCAGCGTCTGCTGGCCGTAGCAGATGCCGAGCACCGGCACGCCGGAATCAAAGACTGCCTGCGGCGCCCTCGGACTTCCCTCCGTCGTCACCGAAGCCGGTCCGCCGGAAAAGATCACGCCTTTCGGCTGCATCTTCTCGAAGGCCTCCGCCGCGTTCTGGAACGGATGGATCTCGCAGTAGACGCCGGCTTCGCGGACGCGACGCGCAATCAGCTGCGTCACCTGGCTGCCGAAATCGATGATGAGGATGCTGTCGGGATGGGCTATCTGGGTCATGTCGAGCCTTTAGTGAAAACTTGGCCTTTGTGCAACTGCGTCAGACCGCCAATTCGCCGCTTTCCAGCGCAGCCAGAAGCGCGTCGACCGCATCGGCAAGCTTTGCGTCGATGACGTGCAGATATTCCGTCCAGTTGTCGACATGCTTCAGCTCGTCCTTGCCGTCGGAGATCCCGCGCAAGCCGATGAGGGGAAGGTCGAAGAGGTGGCAACTGCGCAAGATGGCAAAAGTCTCCATGTCGACCATATCGGCATCGACGAGATCGTAGGCGGCGCCCGAGACGATGTTGCCGCCGGTGGACAGCGAGGCGGCAGGAATGTCCGGAACGCGATGCGGCAGCGCGATCACCGCAGGGTGGTCGAGGAACGGCGTGCGGCCCTTTTCGAACCCGAGCGGCGAGGCGTCCATGTCGCGGTAGGCGATGGAGGAGACCTGGTAGATCCCGGTCTGTTCCAGCCTACGGGAGCCGGCCGATCCGAGCGAGACGACGAGATCGGGAAGTCCGTCGGCAGCCTGAAGCCGCGTCAGCGCATGGGTCAGCACCACCGCCGCCTCCACCGGCCCGACGCCGGTCATCAGCGGCGTGATCCGGCCCTTGAGATGTTCGCCATATTCGGCATCGACGGCCATGACGAAAAGCACGGTCTTCCCGCCGGCCTGTTTCAGTTCGAAGTTCATCCGACGATATCCTCCCGGCCGCGGATCACCATCATCGTAGCCGTCATCGAGGCGATCAGCTTGGCGGGGCCGTCGCTGATGGCATAGGCGCGGCCGTCGGCGACGATGATGGTCGTGCCCGGCTTGGTGATTTCGCCGCGAAACAGGAAGCGTTCGCCGCGCCCGGGCGACATCAGGTTCACCTTGAACTCGATCGTCAGCAGCGAGACATCACCGGCGACCGTCGTATAGGCGGCGTAGGTGCCGGCGGTCTCGAGCGAAGCGGAAATCACGCCGGCGTGCAGCAGTCCATGCTGCTGCGTCAGTTTTTGGTCGAAGGGCAGCTCGATCTCGACCATCGCCGGCTCGACGCGTGTCAGTTCGGCGCCGAGGGTCGCCATCGCGCCCTGGCGCTCGAAGCTCTGCCGGATCCGCGTCCGGAAATCGCTGTTGTCGGTATTGCTCATGCTCGGCCCTTTCCCGGCCGCGAAACTGGCATGACGGGACCGGTTCGGCAAGCGCTGCAGCGGCCGATATCAGTTGAGGACGACGATCGAAAGGTTGAGCAGCGTCGCAAAGCCGACCCAGGCGATATAGGGCACGAACAGCCAACCGCTGACGCGGTCCCGGTTCCAGCTCATCCGGACGAAAACGAGGATCGCAGCGAGCAGCGGGATGATCACCACGAGCCCGAGGACCGGGCTTTCGGCGCCGAAGAAGGCGGGCGACCAGAGCAGGTTCAGGACCATCTGCGCAAACCAGACCTGCATACGGGCCGAGGCTGGGGCGTCGAGCCAGGTGCGGGCACCGGCGATGCCGATCAGCACGTAGAGCGTCGTCCAGACCGGGCCGAAAATCCAGGGCGGCGGCTGGAAGAATGGCTTTTCGAGCGTCTGGTACCATTCGCCCGGCATGTTGCTGACGCCGCTCAGCGCTCCGAACCCGACGACGATGGCGATGAACAGGATGTAGGTGAGGACCTTTTTCATGCCCATGAGATAGAGCATGCGGCCGGTCCTGCCAATGGATCAGTCGAGACGAATGATGTGCTGGTCCCAGGCGACATCGCTGCGTGTGCCGTTGAAGCGGCCGTCGTAGGAGGACACCGCAATCCCCTGCGGCGCTGGGGCGACGCCGGCTGCATCCCGAACGCGCTCTTCGCGCAGCACGGCGCCGCTGCGGGCATCGAGGCTGACCGCCAGCCCGCCCTTCGGCGAGGTCAGCCCGACGATGCCGTCGCGCCGGTTGACGGCAATGGCGCCGACATAATTGGCGAGCCCGTCCGTCACCCGCTCGGGCAGGGCCGTGAAGGTGATCTCCTCGCCACGGCTGACATGGCCGACGAGAGGCGGCAGCGCGTTGCGCGCGCCCTCCCACTGGCCCGCAAACCAGATCTTCCCCTTGTCGCCGATCGCCAGATGCCGCGTCGAGAGCTGGCGCAGCGCGGCCGGCAACGTGTGCTTCTGGATCAGCCGTCCGTCGCGGGCATCGAGCAGGACCAGAGACGGCTCCATCCGGTCGGTGTTCAGCTTGGTGCGCCCGAAATCCGGATGCGTCTCGATCCCGCCGTTGGCAACGAACAGCGTCCGGCCATCGTCGGAGACGGTCATGTCGTGGGTGCCGATGCCCTGGGCTGCGAACTCGCCGATACGTGCGAATTTGTCGCCGGCGTCATAGACGCCGATCATGCCGCGATTGCCGTCGAAGTCATTCTCGCTGGTGTAGAGGAAATGCCCGTCGGGCGAAAACGCGCCGTGGCCGTAGAAGTGCCGGCCCTCCGGGGCGGTGATCATCATCGGGTCGCCGGAGCGGCTGGGATGAAAGGCTATGGCGAAGGTGCCGGGCCGGCGGGCAAAGGCGACCGCGCGGCCGGAGATGGGACTGAAGGCCAAGCCGTGGGCACGGGCGGGCAGGGGCATCCGGTCGACGATCTCGCCGCGCTCCGAGACGGTGGCGATCCCGAAAGAGCCGTCGGCCGAACGAAAGCCGGAGGCGTAGACGGCGTCGGATTGTTCGAGCGCCATCAGTGCCTGCGGCGAGAGCGCCGCGGCGAAGGTGATGCCGGCCGCCCGCAGGAAGCCGCGCCGGTCGATGAGGCCGCTTCGCCAGGTCATGGTCAGTCTCCGTCGGAGAAGGAGAAGCCGGAAGTCAGTCCGATCGCGCCGCCATACTGGTCGTTCAGCCGGCCGATCAGGTCGCGCCCGTTGACCAGCAGGAAGTCGAGCTTCTGGCGCTGGGCGTCATCCGAAACGGCCACCTCGATGTCGCTGTTCATCTCCCCGGTCACCCGCGACATCGATTTCAGCACGAAGTCTGTAGAACCGATGATCGAGGTCTGGTCGTCGGGCAAGAGCGCGACCATGCCGGAAGCCTCGATTAGGTCTCGAAGGCCCCTGAGGTTTGCCTCGACCATCGTCCAGGTGTTGCCGGAGCGCCAGAAGATCGCCTGTTTCGGAAAAGTGGCGCTGTCTTCTCCTTTGTAGAAGGTCTCGATGCGCTGGTCCCGGACCATCTCCGCCCCATGGACCAGGATGCCCAGAAGCGCCGTCATCGCCTCCTGCTCGTTGCGAAACAGCGGGTTGTCGGGCCCCGGCTCTTTCCAGGCCTGCTGCACGCCATCCGGCGCCTCCCAGAGGCTCACGATGTCTCCGGCGATCTGTTCGATATTGCGCGCCACGGCCTGCCCGTAGCGGCAGCGGAAGCTGTCCGTCTCTGTGGCGAGCAGCTCCGAGCCGGTCCCGGCCAGCACGAATTCCAGCGCACCGAATCCCTGCATGGCAACGCTCTTGCCGGAGAGGCCACCCGGCGCGGTGGTGCTGTCGTCCGGTTTGGCGAGCAGCGCCTGTACCTGCTTCAGGCCGGTGCTCTTGCGATCGGGGTAGAAGAGGACGCGCTCGAAGCGGTTGTCCTCGATCGCCGGACCCGTGCGGACGATCTCGATGTGCGCCCAGCTTCCGGCGGCCTCCGCAAAGGCTGCCTGCGCCTCGGCAAGGGTGACGGGCGAGGGGGCAGCGCAGAGGGCGTCCATTTCCGACGCGAGCATATCGGTCGCCGCATGGAAGTCGCGGTAGCCCGGCCGGATGAAGCCGTCCACCGCCCTGGCGATCACCGTGCGGATCTCGGCATCCGCAGGGATCTCCGGTCGCAGGCTTTCCTCCTGCGCGAACGCCGGAGCTGCGGCGAAAAGAGCTGCGAGACCCGCGGCACGGAGAATGGTCAGCATCAGAGCGACTCCAGGAAGGCGATGAGGGCGGTGCGGTCATCCCTGCCGAGCGAGGCGAAGGCATCGCGCGCCGCCTGTGCCTCGCCGCCGTGCCAGAGGATGGCTTCGGTGAGATTGCGGGCGCGGCCGTCATGCAGGAAGAAGGTGTGTTCGTTGACCGTCTTGGTGAGCCCGATCCCCCAGAGCGGCTGGGTACGCCATTCCTGGCCTGAAGCGACGCCCACCTGCTGCCCGTCCGCCAGACCCTCGCCCATGTCGTGGAGCAGGAAGTCGGAATGGGGCCAGATCAGCTGGAAGGCATGCGCCTTGTTCTGCGCATCCCGCCGCGTCACGAATTTTGGCGTGTGGCAGGAGGTGCAGCCGGACTGATAGAAGAGCGACTTGCCCTTCAGCACGGTCGGGTCGCCCGGATTCCGTCGGGCAGGCACGGCGAGATTCTGCGAATAGAAGGTCACCAGTTCGAGTACCGGATCGGGTGCTTCGGTCGCGCCGAGGCGCTCCTGCACGCCGGTCGGGCGCGCAAAGCAATCCACCTGCGCACTGGTGCAGTCGCCATGGTCGAAAGGCGCATCCGGATTGGAGATGCCGATGTCGCCGACGAAGGCGGAGGCCGACTGATCGCGAACGGATGCGTTTTCGGCCTTGTAGCCAAAACGCCCGAGCTTGATCTGCCGGGTCCGGTGGTCGCGCACGAGTGCGGGCCTGCCGGAAATGCCGTCGCCGTCCCGGTCGTCCGGATCGGCCTTGGCGAGAATGTCCGCCTCGTGGATCGCCTCGATCATGCCCATGCCGATCATCGGCGGGGCGACACGCGGCGAAAGCGTGACGTCCGGCTCCAGAGGGCCGTAGCCGAGGTCGGCAACCGAATAGATGGGCTTGCGCAGGGACACGACATCGCCATCGCCCAGCGTCACCGGGATCTCTTCGTAGGAGATCGCCATTCGGCCTTCCGATTGCAGGCCGGGAACGGCAAGCTCCTGCAATTGCTTGCCGTAGGTGAGGTCGGGAAAATTGAGCGCCTCGTGGCGGGCGAGGATCTCCTGCTCCTCAGGTGTCCGAGCGGCGCGGCCCAGCCGCAGGAACATCGACGTGTTGTCGGCGGTACCCTCCGGCGGATGTCCGCGACCGTCCTTCAGGTGGCAGCTCTGGCAGGCGCGTGCGTTGAAGAGGGGACCCAAGCCGTCGGAAGCCTGGGTCGACGACGGCGAAGACACCCAGAGCTTGCGAAACAGCGCATTGCCGAGCTTGAAGGTCTCTTCCTCGGCGAAGGTGAGGTTGGTGGAGAAATGCGAGAAGGCGTCGCCGTTGACGATTGCCTTGGTGGTGGCGGCACCGCCCTGCATGGTCTCGAAGTTTTCGGCCTTGGAGAAATCCTGCGTCGGGCGGGTGACGCCGGCGACCCGCTTCTTGTCCTTGGGCGAAAGGTCGGTCCGCTCCGAGGGGAACTCCGGATTTTCGCCGAGGGCGATCAGCGGAGACATGAAGAGAGCCCCCGACAGGATCGGCAGAAGCAATATCTTGGCGGTGAGCACTCTCATGGGATGATCGGGCCGCGGTCTCCCGCGGCCCCCTTCAGGTCCTATTGGAATATGGCGTCAGGATTATCGAGGCTGTCGGAACCTTCAAGTTCGATTGTGCCGAGATCCAGCGACGCAATGACGCGCTCGATCGACCGGGTCTGGTCGATCAGTCCGTCGATGGCGGCCTGGACGACCGCATTGCCCTCGGCATTGCCTTCGCCGATCATCTGGTCGTAGGCTTCGCCGCCCTTGGCACGGTCCGCCATGGCGTTCATCGCCGCGACCGTGGTGTCGAGCTTGCCCTTGATCTCGGTGTCGAGTGCTGCATCCTTTTCGGCCACCAGGTCCGAGATCGAAGGCCCGGTCACCGTCGTGCCGTCGACGCGGGTGTAGTCGCCCGTATAGGCCGACTCGATGCCGATGGCGTCGTTGAGGTGCGAGGCATGCGTGTTGTCGGAGAAGCAGTCGTGCTCCTCTTCCGGGTCGTGCAGCAAGAGGCCTAGCTTCATGCGCTCGCCGGCCAGTTCGCCGTAGGAGAGCGAGCCCATGCCGGTCAACATGGCGCGGATGCCGGCTTGCGGATCGGCCGTCACGGCCTTGGTCGCTTCGCCATCCGCAGTCCAGGCGGCCACCATCTCTTCAAGGTCGGAGACCAGCAGCTCGGAAGCGGCCTTCAGGTAGGCGGCGCGGCGCTCGCAATGGCCGTTGGTGCATTTGGTGGTGTCGTAGTCCGTGTAGGCCCGGTCGCCGGCGCCGGCCTCCGTGCCGTTGAGGTCCTGGCCCCAGAGCAGGAACTCGATGGCGTGATAGCCGGTGGCGACATTGGCCTCGATCTCGCCGGCCTCGTGCAGGCTGCGCAGGAGGTCGGGCGTGATGTTCGTGGCGTCGACGTCCTGGCCGTTGACGCTGAGCTTCGGGTTGGCGATCACATTGGCGACATAGAGCGCGTTGCTGTCGCTTTCGGTGCCATAGGCTGGGTCGACATAGTCGATCAGGCCCTCGTCGAGCGGCCAGGCATTCACCTTGCCTTCCCACTCGTCGACGATCGGATTGCCGAAGCGATAGACCTCCGTCTGCTGATAGGGAATGCGGGCCGCGATCCAGGCCTCGCGGGCAGCCTTCAGCGCGGCTTCGCCCGGCGTTGCGATCAGCGCATCGATGGCGGCGTCGAGCGCTTTGGCGGTCGTCAGCGAGTCGTCATACTTGGCATGCGCCAGGTTGGCATAATGCGCGACGACGGCGGCCGGTTCAGCTGCAGCGGCTGGCGTGATGGAGTAGGCCGTGGAAGCGGCCAGGAGCGCGAAAGTCGCGCCCATGAGAGTCTTGCGGATCATGGTCCCTCCTTCGGCAGCCACATCCCACAGCTGCGCGGACCTTTGAATGACCCAACAAAAAAAT
>JBKBXP010000004.1:19837-41642 GCA_046314035.1 Pseudorhizobium sp.
ATTGTGTCAAATGTTCTAGTTTAGAACGGTTTGCAAAGGCCCGCAGAACTTGACCGGCGTCAAGAGATCAGGCGCGCCGTCGCAGTCGGCTGAAGAAGAAACCGTCCGTGCCCGTGGTTGCCGGCGTCAGCGTCACGGTGCTGCCGTCCCGGCTGTGGGGGCGCGGCGCGGTTTCGCCAAACAGGCCGCTCCAGGTCTCCAGCACCGGCTCGGCAGAAAACTGCGGATTGTCGCGGCAGAAGGCCTCGATCTGCCGATCGTTTTCCTCCGGCAGCACGGAGCAGGTGATGTAGACCAGGCTGCCGCCGGGCTTCACGAACGTGGCTGCCTCGGCGAGCGCCTCCTGCTGCTGAGCGACCCGCTCTTCAAGGTTCTTCGGCGTCAGGCGCCATTTCGTGTCGGGCCGTCGCCGCCACGTGCCGGTTCCTGTGCAGGGCGCATCGACCAGCACCACGTCCAGCTTTTCCTTCAGCGCCTGCAACTGCCGCACGTCGTCGTGGACCTGCACATTGCGCGTGCCGGCACGGCGCAGCCGCTCGATGATCGGTGCGAGCCGCTTGCGGTCGGTGTCATAGGCATGCACCTGACCCTTGTTGTGCATGGCGGCCGCCAGGGCGAGCGTCTTGCCGCCGCCACCCGCACAGAAATCCAGGACCTGGTCCTGGTCGCCGGGATGGACGAGATCGGAAACGATCTGCGAGCCCTCGTCCTGAACCTCAAACCAGCCTTTCTGGAACGAAATTTCGGCAGTGACGTTTGGAAGCCGGGACGCTCCTTCTCCGGCGGCAATCCTGATGCCGTTGCGCGCGATCGGTGCAGGCTGAGCACCGGATCGGTCGAGCGCCTTGACGACCTTCTCACGCGACGCCTTCAGCGTGTTGGCGCGCAGATCGAGGGTCGGGCGCTCGCAGAGCGCCTTGGCTTGCCTCAGCCAGTCCTCGCCGAATGCGGCTTCGAAAGACGGCTGGATCCAGTCGGGAATGTCGCCCTGCACATGCGCCGGCGCATCGGCAAGGTCGCGGGAGGCGAAGGCGGAAAGATTGGCGTCGGAAAGCGGCGGCGGCGCGAAGCGGTCGTCGGCAAACTCGGCGGAGAGGGCTTCGGGAGAATATCCCCACTGCCGCAGGAGGACCGCATAGGCCAGCGCCGTCGGACCGTCGTCGCCCATCAGCCACGCATGCGAGAGGCGCATGCGAAGCGCGTCGTAGACGATGTTGCCTATGGCGGCGCGATCGCCGGAACCGGCAAAGCGGTGGCCGAGGCCCCAGTCCTTCAGGGCATCCGCAACCGGACGCTTTCGTTCGTCGATGTCCCTGAGAACATCAATGGCTCCACCAAGCCGTCCGCCCAATCGCATGTCGCTCTCCGTTCCGGTTGAACCCGTCTCGTCCGGGTCCTAGCCGTCAACGTGCAGAAGGGCAAGCGTCATCAATCTCAGCTGATGATCTGGTAGCAGACCTGAGCCGTGCCGGAGCGAACCATGCCGATGTTCTGCGCTGCGGCCTTGGAGACGTCGATGATGCGACCCTTGATGAACGGCCCGCGGTCGTTGATGCGCACGACCACGCTCTTGCCGTTGCGCTTGTTGGTGACCATGACCTTGGTGCCGAAGGGCAGCGAGCGATGCGCCGCGGTCAGCTTGGCCGGGTTCATCCGTTCGCCGGATGCGGTTTTGGATGTCAGCGCATACCAGGAGGCATGGCCACAGCCCGGTGCGGCATTGGCCGGCGCAGTGCCGATCATGGCGAAGGCTGCGATGGTGGCGGCGGCGAATGCCGAGCGTCGAAAGGTGTTCATTTCCGTCGTCCCCGTTCAATAGTCGTCCGTACTTGCGGTGCGTGACGGGTTTAAGCGGGTCGAAAATTGGCGAAAAAGTGCGCGTTCCGATCACGGAATGTTTCAATATGAAATATTTCGGGTTATATATTCTGCTATGTGTCCCAGCGATCGAAGTTAGGAATGTGCAAAAAATCGTCTAAAATCAGTCGCTAATCCGAATTAAATTTCTCATCAGGTCGAAACTGCGCCGGGTCACGATTTCGAAGAAAATAATTTTGTTGCAGAGCAAGAAAATGGCCACTGCGGCGCGAAATTTGGACCGATCGCCCCACGGAGGCAGGAGGTTTTGACTTCGATCCGCCGGTTGGATGGATTTTCCATCCCGCCTGAGCTTAGTCAAAATTATCCCACTGGCCGGTCTCCCAGAGCTGCTGAAGCGACATCCTGTATTCAGGGTAGCGAAACTGGAACCCCATCGCGCGGATCTTCCGGTTGGAGATCCTCTTGTTTGCGCCATAGAAGGAACGCGCCATCGGCGTCATGTCGGCGGTCTCGAAGGGCACATCCGGCGGCGGCTCCACGCCCATCAGCCGTGCGGCCTCGGCAATGACGTCCTGCGGTGGCGCCGGCTCGTCATCGGTGATGTTGAAGATGCCGCCGTGACTTGCCTCCGCCAGAAACAGCGTCGCCTCCGCGATGTCTTCGACCCGGATGCGGTTGAAGACCTGGTCCTTCTTGACGATGCGCCGCGCCGTGCCCTTGTGGAGGTTGACCAAGACATTGCGGCCGGGGCCATAGATGCCGGCGAGGCGCAGGATGGCTACGGGCACGCCCGCCGCCTCTCCCTCTGCGCGCCACGCCGTCTCGGCTGCTACCCGCTCCTCCGATCTTCCGGGTGAGGGGCGGCACGCGTCACTCTCGTCCACCCAGTCGCCGCCGTAGTCGCCGTAAACCCCGACGGTGGAGAGATAGCCGATCCACTCCAGTTTCGGGCAGAGCGCGCGAATTCCCTGGCTGGCAAGCCTGAGCAGTGGATCGCCGTCCTTACCCGGCGGGATGGATTGCACCAGGTGTGTCGTTTCGGAAAGCGAAAGCAACAGCTCCGGCGATGCCCCGCTGCCGTCGAAGACGAGACCTTGAATGCCGTCTGCGGCAAGCGCGGCGATGTTCTGACGAGTGGTCCCGGCGACTGTGGCGTCACGCGTCAGGCCGAGCCTAGCGATCGCCTTGCCCGAATAACCGCATCCGAAGATCATCATTTGCATCAAAGCACTCCTGCCAGCCGCCATTCGTCCAACACCTCGGGATCGTCCTCGTCCCCGCGGGTCCCTGCAAAACGCGCGAACTCTTCGTCCAGCATCAACTGCTTCAGGGCCCAGATTGCCATGCCGCGCACCGTCGGCGACGGGTCACGTGCAAGCGTCAGGCATGGAGCGATGAGCTTGGGATCGGCGGAATTGCCCGCCGCCAGCAGGACATTGCGGATGAACCGGTCGCGACCGATGCGCTTGACCGGCGAGCCGCTGAAGAATGTCCGGAACGCCGCATCATCGAGGCTGAGCAGATAGGCGAGCGATGGCTCCTTCAGGTCTTCGCGCGCCCTCAGCTTCATCTCCGAGGCGCTCACGGCGAACTTGTTCCACGGACAGGCGGCGAGACAGTCGTCGCAGCCGTAGATGCGGTTGCCGATCAGCGGCCTGAATTCGGGATCGATCGGCCCCTTGTGCTCGATCGTCAGGTAGGAGATGCAGCGGCGCGCATCCAGCCGGTAGGGTGCGGGGAAGGCATTGGTCGGGCAGGCATCGAGGCAGGCCCGGCAGGAGCCGCAGTGATCGACCTCCGGTGCGTCGAGGATGAGATCGGCAGTCGTGAACAGGCTGCCGAGGAAGAGCCAGGAACCATGGCTGCGGCTGAGGAGGTTCGTGTGTTTGCCCTGCCAGCCGAGACCTGCTGCCTCGGCCAGCGGCTTTTCCATCACCGGCGCTGTATCGACGAAGACCTTGACGTCCTCTCCCGCCCGGGCGGCAAAGCGGGTAGCGATCTCCTTGAGGCGGCCCTTGATGACGTCGTGATAGTCGCGGTTGCGGGCGTAGACGGAGATCGCGCCATGGCTGGGCTTGGCCTGCAGGGCGCGGGGGTCTTCGTCCGGGCCATAGTTCAGGCCGAACATCACGACGGAGCGGACCTCGGGCCAGAGCGCCGTCGGGCTTCCGCGGCGGTCGCGCGTCTCCTCCATCCAGCCCATGGTGCCGTGATGGCCATCGGCAAGATAGGTATCGAGACGCGAGGATGCTTCGGGAATGCTCGCGGCATGGGTGATGCGGCACAGATCGAAGCCTTGCGCCGCCGCTTCCGCCTTGATGAAGGCGGTCAGCTTCTCCTGCCGCCGCCGGTCCGGCTGCGAGGGGCTCTTCGTCTCGTCAGAAATCAAGGTCCGCATAGTGAGACACCGGGGTTATCCCCCGGACCCGCTCGGTCAGGAGCGGCCGGAACGAGGGGCGCGACTTCAGCCGCTGATACCAGTCCTTGGCCATGGGTGTTTCAGCCCAATCGATTTCGCCGAGATAGTCAAGGACGGAGACGGAGGCCGCGGCTGCAAGATCCGCATAGGTCAGGCGGTCGCCGGCAAGCCATTGCCTGGAGCCCGCCAGCCACGAAAGATACTTCATGTGCTGGCGGATATTGGCGCGCGCCGTGCGCAGCGCCTTGGAATCGGGAGCGCCGCCGCCCTGGGCGGCCGTCATCTGCAGCTTGTAGACGCGCTCGCGAACCAGGGGTCGTGTGACGTCGCTCTCCATCTTTGACAGGAACCACTCCGTCAGCCGGCGGATCTCGGCGCGCTGGAAAGGATCTTCCGCCAGCAGCCGGCGGTCGCGCTTCAGGACACCATGCGTCTCGTCCAGGAATTCCATCAACACATTAGGGCCGCAGAGCGCCCGCATGTTGTCGTCGACATAGACCGGCAACGTCCCCGACGGATTGAGCGTCAGAAACTCGCGCCTCTTCTCCCAGGGCTGTTCCTCCACGATATCCGTCTGGAAACCGTATTCCGACAGAATGAGGCGGATGAACCGCGAACTGGACGACATCGGATGATGGTAGAGCGTGGGCATTGATACGAGAGCTTTACAAATACGCGATAGGAAGATTGAAGGTCATGTCGAAGCGCGAACGCGTAACATCGCAGCTATATGGCTTTGATAAGAGGCAAGGCAAGGCAAGTGTGCGCGACACACCATCTGCCGATTTGGCTCGGAAACGTCAAGAAAAGGGTTGGAAATGCCGGAACAATCGATCGTCAGTGCGCTCGTGCTTGGACTTATCGAGGGGTTGACGGAGTTCATCCCTGTCTCGTCGACGGCCCACCTTCTACTCGCAGGCCACTTTCTAGGGTTTGAATCCCCCGGCAACACATTTGCGGTTCTGATCCAGCTCGGCGCCATCCTTGCCATCCTGCTTGTCTATTTCCGCCGCCTGTTCGACATTGCGACCAGCCTTCCAAGCAGCGCCAAGTCCCGGCACTTCGTGCTGACGGTGCTGGTTGCCTTCCTGCCGGCTGCCATCATCGGTGTGTTTGCGCATGAGTTCATCAAGACGATCCTGTTCGAGGCCCCGGTGCTGATATGCGTCGTGCTGATCCTGGGTGGCATCGTTCTTCTGATCGTCGACCGCATGGCCTTCCAGCCCCGCTATACGGATGTCATGGATTATCCCCTGTCGCTGGCCCTGAAGATCGGCCTGTTTCAGTGTCTGGCCATGGTGCCCGGCACGTCCCGCTCGGGAGCGACGATCGTCGGATCTCTGCTGATGGGCACCGACAAGCGGTCGGCCGCGGAGTTTTCCTTCTTTCTGGCCATGCCCACCATGCTGGGCGCCTTCACGCTCGATCTCTACAAGAACCGCGAGCTGATCAGCTTCGACGACGGCGCGGTTATCGTCGTCGGCTTCATCGCCGCCTTCCTGACGGCGTTGCTCGTCGTGCGCTCGCTCCTCGGTTTCATTTCTAGCCGCGGCTACGCACCCTTTGCCTGGTGGCGGATTTTCGTCGGCAGCGCTGGCCTCATCGGTTTGCTGCTGTTTGGCTGAGCAGGCTCAGCCGCGATCGTCCCGACCTTTGTAGAAGAAGAGATCGAAGGCAGCCAAGGCAAGCGAGCCGGCCACCAGGATCGTCAGGTCCAGTCGCGGCACCTCCCACAGCAGGATGCCGAGGAAGCCGCAAAGGACGAGAAACGCGAATAGCGCGAGAATGCGGTCTGACATCAGGCTGTCTTCTCCCTGTTCCTGCCGGCAATGGCAGCTTTGTATCCAAGTTCACAAGGAGGCGGCAGCGATGCCGCCTCCTTGTTTTGCGTTAGCGACCGTAGAAGAGCTCCGGCAGGTAGAAGACGATCTGCGGGAAGATGTACATCAGCGCCATGCAGATGAAGACCATCCCCACAAAGGGCAGCACGCCCTTGAAGATCTGGGTCAGCCGCACCTCCGGCGGCGCTATTCCCTTGAGATAATAGGCCGACATCGCCATCGGCGGCGTCAGGAATGACGTCTGCAGGTTGAGCGCCACCAGGATGCCGAAGAACAGAGGATCGATCCCGAAGATATCCAGGAGCGGCAGGAAGATCGGTACGAAGATGATGATGATCTCCGACCATTCCAGCGGCCACCCCAGAAGGAAGATGATGAACTGCGCCAGCAGCAGGAACTGGAAGGGAGTCAGGTCGAGGCTTCGCACGAACTCCGAGATGATCTGCTCGCCGCCGAGATAGGAGAAGACCGAGGAGAAGGTGTAGGACCCGACGAACAGCCAGCAGACCATCGCGGTCGTCCTGACGGTCAGGTAGACGCTCTGCCGCATCCGCTCCCAGGTCATCGCCCCGTAGGCAACGGCGAGAACGATGCCGCCCAGTGCGCCGATCGAGGCTGCCTCCGTCGGTGTGGCCAGCCCGAAGAGGATGGAGCCGAGGACGGCGAGGATCAGGATGGCAAGCGGCAGGAACGACGTTATGATCATCCAGGTGAGCTTCAGAAACGGCACATCGGGAACCTCTTCGGCCGTCGGCTTCGGCGCAATGCTCGGCTGCAGGATGGAGCGGCCGACGATATAGACCAGATACAGTCCGACCAGCGTCAACCCCGGCAACAGTGCCGCCGAATAGAGCCGCACGATCGATGTTCCCGATGCGGCCGCATAGACGATCAACATGATCGACGGGGGGATGAGGATCCCAAGCGTGCCCCCCGCGCCGAAGAAGCCGCCGCCACATAGAATGGCAAAACGCGCCATAAGCAATGCCGGCAGGGCAAGCAGGCCCATCAGCGTTACCACGGCGCCGACGATGCCGGTGGCCGTGGCAAACAGTGCGCAGGTGATCAGCGCCGCGACGCCCATGGAGCCCGGCAGGTTCTTCGAGGCGATGTTCAGCGTGCCGAACAGCCGGTCGACGATATTGGCACGTTCGACGATATAGCCCATGAACAGGAAGAGCGGCACCGCCGTCAAAACGTCGTTCGCCATCACCGTGTAGGTCTGGTTGATGAAAAGATCGAAGACGCGGTTGTTGAAGAAGCCCTGGATCCAGAGGCTCGTGCTGTCCCACCAGCCAGCCGACTCGTCGAGCCGGTTGAACGTCCGCCACATGCGGCCGGGTTCGTAGTAGGCGTAGTAGCCGAAGCCAATGCCCATCGCCATCAGCGTGAACGCGATGGGAAACCCGAGGAAGACGATGAAGATGAAGAGACCCAGCATGAACAGGGCGACTTGCGGATCGGTCATGCCATGTCTCCCGTGCGGGCAATCTGCTTGTCTTTCATGAGGAGCGTCTCCGTCTCTTCGACGTCCTCCTCCGCCTCGATCCATTCATTGTCTCGGATGCAGCGGATGCAGCGGAAGACCTGGGCGATGCCCTGGATGAACAGGAGAATGCCGGCGGCCACGATCACCATCTTGAACTGATAGATCGGAATGCCGGCGGGACTGTTGACGCTGACTTCGCCATAGCCCCAGGAACGGGAGGCATATTTCCACCCGGCGAAGATGAGGGCCGTGACGCCCGGGAAGAAGAAGATGAGATAGAGGATGAGATCCACCGTCGCCTGGGTCCGCGGTTTCCAGAGGCGGTACAGGAAGTCACCGCGCACGTGCC
Source organism: Pseudorhizobium sp. (assembly GCA_046314035.1). Classification (GTDB taxonomy): domain Bacteria; phylum Pseudomonadota; class Alphaproteobacteria; order Rhizobiales; family Rhizobiaceae; genus Neorhizobium. Next base: position 27,757 of record JBKBXP010000004.1, read on the forward strand.
CGCCGCGCGACAACGTATAGGCGCCGCCCATCATGAAGAGCGTGCCGTACATGATGAAGGAGACATCGAGCGCCCAGGGCGTAGGACGTCCCAGAACATAACGGACGAAGACCTCGTAGCTGGTGCCGAAGGTCATCAGCACGATCAGCCAGGCGAATGCCTTGCCGAACCAGGCAGACAGCGCGTCTGCGAAGCGAATGAATGCAACCATCGATGCGTGCGTCTTTCGGTTGAGGGAAATGCGGCAGGGGCGGGGCCCCTGCCGAGATCAAGACATGCAATCGAAGTGGAAGCCTACAGCTTCAGTTTGTCCGGGAAGTAGTGGTTGTAGGCGAGCGTATAGTCGGGTGATGCCATCAGTTCGAAGTAGGTAACCCGATCCACCCATTCGCGCTGGCTGTCGAGCACTCGCTTCATGAACTCGTCCTTCTCGAGCTCGACGATCAAACCATCCCAGGCCTGGATCTGGGCGTCGAGGATGGCCTGCGGCGTGCGATGAACGGTGACGCCCGCCTCCGTTTCGAGTTTGCGCAGGTCTGCGGAGTAGTTGTCCATGGCCGATGCCGTGTTTGCCGTGGATGCAGCCTCGACGGCGTAGCGGACAATGGCCTGCAGGTCCGGCGCAAGATCCTCGTAGAATCCGCGGTTGAACAGGAACTCGAAGGATTCCGAGGCCTGGTGGTAGGAGGAAAGATAGTAGTTCTTGGCGACGTCCTGGGCGCCGAACCGCAAGTCGGACGACGGATTGTTGAACTCGAAGGCGTCGATCACGCCTCTTTCCATCGCAGGCACGATTTCCCCGCCTGGCAACTGGGCCACCGACATGCCCATCGCCTGCATCAGGTCGGCTGCAAGGCCGACGGTGCGATACTTCAGGCCGTTGATGTCATCGACCGAAGCGATCTCGTTCTTGAACCATCCGAACGGCTGGGCAAACATCGGGAAGCCGAGGAAGCCGACCACGTCGAGGCCCAGAATGTCCTGCTGCAACTCGCGATAGAATTCGGCACCGCCGCCGGTGTTGAACCAGGACAGCATGGTTGTCGCCGAGCCACCGAAGACGGGACCTGTCCCGAACAGCGACGCGCCCTTGTGCTTGCCGTACCAGTAGACCGGGACCGAATGTGCGGCGTCGATCACGCCGTCGCTGACGGCGTCGAGGACCTGGAATGCTCCCACCACGGCGCCGGCCGGCAGAAGATCCACCGTCAGACGCCCGCCGGACATGGCCTCGACCCGCTCTGTGAACTGTCGGGCAAAGTCCATCCAGATGTCGGATGCAGGCCACGACGTCTGCATCTTCATCACCATAGGTGCCTGCGCCAGCACGGCTGGCGCGGCAAGCGTGCCGGCGGCAGCGGCTGCTCCACCTGCGGTTGCGCTGATTTTTAGAAACGAACGGCGCGTATGCGCCTTGTTAGGCGTGTCCATAGATTTCTCCTCCCAAGTGGGCGGGCTTTTGCCCTTCTCCCAGGGAGGAGTATTCCGGAAAAAAACACAGACAGCAATACGCAAGCCACATTTGAGCCTCAATTAAGCGTGCTCAGGCGGCCGTCCGACGTGGTGGGGTGGCTAGTGGGCGATGCTGCGGGGGATGGCGGCCGTGCTGCAGGGATCGATTCCATAGGCCGGAGCGCAACCGCTGTCGCCGGCGGCGCCGGTCTCGGGAGCGACGAAGGAGCCGGCCAGAATCATAAGTGCCGCACACGCAAAAAACAGTGCGATGGGCTTGCCCATGGAGGTATGCCTTTCAAAGAGAGACAATGACGTCAGACGCGGTATGCGCTGCTGGCGTTTATGGGCCAACCGCGATGTTTTCAATAGCGGAACTTGCTAAATTGCCCGTTAACGCGCGACAGTTTCAGGATGCGGCCTTTGTGCCACATCCCTGCCGGTTTTACCGCCTGTCTGGCTGACAGTGGTGTGGCGAAAGCCTCTTCAGGCGGCCTTGCCGGTGTCCGTGAACTGGCCCTGCGGACGATACTGCACGAGGTAGGAAGACACGACCGATGACAGCAGCGTCGGACGAATGCCCATGCCTTCGAGCGTCCGCCCGTCCCGGATCGCCTCCTCGGACACGACATTGTCGTTCTTCAGGAGGGCCACCTGATCGCTGGTGATCGGCGGTGTGATCAGCGGGATCATCGAGGCCACGCTGCCGAGCATGGACGCAAGGCCGAACGGCAGCGACACCAGCGGACGCTGGCGGCGGATGGTGCGAAGCACGAGTTCCAGGCACTCGCGGAAAGTCAGCACTTCGGGGCCGCCGAGCTCGTAGATCTTGCCACCGGGAACGGTGCCGTCGACGCCAAGCGCTACGGCCTGGGCGACATCCTCGACGTAGACCGGCTGGAACTTGGTCTTGCCGCCGCCGATCAGCGGCAGGACCGGGGACATCTTCGCCATGGCGGCGAACTTGTTGAAGAAGCTGTCTTCCGGACCAAAGACGATAGAGGGCCGCAGGATCACCGAATCCGGAGCGGTCGACAGGATGGCGGCTTCGGCGCGGCCCTTGCTGCGGGCATAGCTGGATGAGGAATCGAGATCGGCACCGATGGCAGAGATATGCACGAGTTTCGCACCCGCCGCCCGGGCCGCTTCCGCAACGGCGCGTCCGCCGAAATCCTGCACGGAATCGAAGGAATTGCGGCCGCTTTCAAACAGGATGCCGACGCAGTTGACCACATGCGAGGCGCCTTCGACCGCGCGATCGACGGAGTTGCGGTAGCGCAGGTTCGCCTGGACCAGGGCAATCTGGCCAACATAGCCGGAAGGCAGCAGGAAGCCGGCAAGATCCGGGCGGCGCACGGCGACGCGCACCCGATAACCGCGCTTCACCAGCGTCCGCACCACATGTCTCCCGACGAAACCCGATCCGCCGAAAACGGTGACGAGGGGTGGCAGGTTGGTTACGGTCATGGCGCTGCTCCAAGAGCTCGGATGGATGTGTCGTTACGGTCTCTTAGACGAAATACAGGTGAACTGGAAGCCGTGCTGATGCCGCATCCGACCGCTTGTTCAGACACCTTCGACGACCACCATCTCGGCGTCGGCGACTTCCTGACGGATCTTCGCGGCGGCCTGGTATTCAGGTGAATTGTAGCAATCGACAGCGGCCTGCAGCGACGGGAACTCGATCACCACATTGCGTGTCCGCGCCTGTCCCTCCAGCTCGGTGAAATGGCCGCCGCGGGCGAGGAAATTTGCACCGAAACGCTCGAAGGCAGGCTTGGCGGTGGCGACATAGTCCTTGTAACGTTCCGCGTCGCGAACATCGACACGCGCAATCCAGTAACCCTTTGGCATGGTGACTCTCCTCCTGATAAAAATACGTAGTTAGAGCGCGCCGGCCATCTCGGCGAGGATCGCCTGCGCCGCCGCCTTCGGATCCTTCGCCTTGACGACCGGTCGCCCGACGACGAGGTGGCTGGAACCCGCCCGCAAGGCGTCGGCCGGGGTCATCACCCGCTTCTGGTCGCCGGCGTCCGATCCGGTAGGGCGGATGCCGGGTGTGACGATGTTCATTTCCGGTCCGACGATTGGCCGGACAGCCGCCGCCTCCTCGGCCGAGCAGACGATGCCGCCCATGCCCGCGTCCCTTGCCTGCGCAGCGCGGCGCAGCACAAGGCTCCGCGGATCGCAGTCATAGCCGGCCTCGCGCAGGTCCGCGTCGTCCATGGATGTCAGCACGGTCACACCGAGCAGAGTGAGGTCCGATCCCTGGGTCGCCTCGACTGCCGCCCGCATCGCCTTCGGATAGGCATGCAGCGTCAGCATCGAGACACCCATCTTGGCGATGTTCTCGACGCCCTTGGCGACCGTATTGTCGATGTCGAGGAGCTTCATGTCGAGGAAGACCTTCTTGCCCTCGCCGATCAGTTCGCGGGCGAAGTCCAGGCCTCCGGCAAAAACGAGCTGGTAGCCGATCTTGTAGAAGGAGACGTCGTCGCCGAGTGTGGATACGATCGTCCGCGCCTCGCTCACGGACGCAATGTCGAGGCCAACGATCAGGCGATCACGTGCGTCCATGTCCAAAATCCCTTCCACTCTTCCATTCTCGTCCAGTCGCATGCCACGACACGGTCTGCAAGAGAGAAGGCGTAGAGGTCATCAGCTGCTGCCTGCGTCATCTAGGGAGCGGACGAAGGATGGGGAAGCGGCGCAGGAGGCCTAGCCACGGCTATAGGTCCAGAGCTGCGCCGGCGGGATGTTGCGCACCACGAAATCGAGATGCTTGATCTTGAAGCGGTCGGGGCGTGCATCGATCGGCGACACGGCGCCATAGGTGATCTGCACCACCGGACGGCCAGGCGGCATGCGGTCGAGCAGGTCTTCCAGCAGGGCGATGCGCTTTTCCATCGGGAAGCTCAGCAAGGGGATGGCGGAGATCACGGCGTCGAACTTGCGGTCCCGCCAGTCGCCGAGCGTCGAGTTGAGGTCGAAGGCATCGCCGTTGATGAAGTTCACGCCCGGCAGGGTTCGTTTCAAGTGCTGGTAGAAGTCGGTGGAGAATTCGATGGAGGCGAGGTTCTCCGGCGCGATGCCACGCGCCAGGATGGCCTTGGTGATGATGCCGGTACCGGGTCCAAGCTCCAGCACAGGAAGGCCGGAAGACGGGTTGATGACGCTCGCCATGCGCCGTGCGGTGACCGAGGAAGTCGGGAGGATTGCGCCGACGCTCTTGGGACCATCGATCCAGCCTTTGAAGAAACGGATCTCCTCATCGAACTTCCGGCCGAGCCGTTCTTTCAGGCGCATCTGCATCGTTCTCTCCCAACGGTCTTATCAAGGTTATGGGCAGTCAATGACGCAAAAACAAGGCGGAATGTCGCATCGAGAAAACCGCAAGAAAAAAGCGGCAAGGAAACCAGCCGCTTTTCGTTGTCCTACACCCGCATCGGCATCAGCACGTACAAGGCGTCATCGCCCGCCATATCGCGCACCAGCGTAGGCGAGCCGGCGTCCGCCAGCATGAAGATGGCGTCGTCGCCGGACAGCTGCGCGGTAATGTCCAGCAGGTATTTGGCGTTGAAGCCGATCTCCATCGGCTCATTGTCATAGCCGACCGCGACCTCTTCCGTGGCGCTGCCGGAATCCGGGTTGTTCACCGTCAGCGTCAACTGGCCGTCCGACAGCGCCAGCTTGACGGCGCGCCCGCGCTCCGAGGAGATGGTCGAGACGCGGTCGACGGCGCGCGTGAAGCTCTGGCAATCGACGCGCATCTCCTTGTCGTTGCTGGTCGGGATGACTCGCTGATAGTCAGGGAAGGTACCGTCGATCAGCTTCGACGTCATCACGACGGAGCCGATCGTCAGGCGGATCTTGGCGTCCGATACCTCTATGGTCACGACCGTCTCGGGATTGTCGACGAGCTTCTGCAGTTCGCCGACCGTCTTGCGCGGGATGATGATGCCGGGCATGCCCTCGGAGCCGGACGGCGCGTCGAGATCGGCGCGCGCCAGGCGGTGGCCGTCGGTGGCAACAGCCCGCAGCTTCAGGTCGCTGCCCACTTCGATCGTGTGGAAGAAGATGCCGTTCAGGTAGTAGCGGGTCTCTTCGGTGGAGATCGCAAATTGCGTGCGGTCGATCAGCATCTTCAGATCGGTCGCCTTCAACTTGAAGGTATGCGTGAAGCTGCCGGCGGTGAGATCCGGGAAATCCGTTTCCGGCAGGCACTGCAGGGTGAACTTCGAACGTCCCGACTGCACGGTCATGGAGCCGCCGTCGGGATTGGTGGCGAGCAGGACCTCCGAGCCGTCGGGAAGCTTGCGCACGATTTCATAGAGCAGGTGGGCAGGCACCGTCGTGGCGCCCGGCTGCTCGACCATGGCGGCGACCGCCTCGGTGATTTCGAGATCCAGATCCGTCGCCTTCAGTTCCAGGTCGGCGCCCGAAGCGCGCATCAGGACGTTCGACAGGATCGGAATGGTGTTGCGCCGCTCCACCACGCGGTGGACGTGGTTCAGCGACTTCAGGAGGTTGGACCGCTCAAGAGTAATACGCATGACGCTAACCGCTTTCGACCGAGGCGCACTTGGGAAGGTGGCGCCCGCATAATTGCCGGCCGGAAGGGCCGGGAGATGTGGACGCGCAAAATGGCAGAAGATTTGCCCATAAAGCAAGAGCCATGCGATCGTCTCGTGCCGCAAAATCCAAGGGTCCACAGCGATCCACAGGGAAAAACACCGGGCGGCTTCCCTTGCCCATGGGCCGCCGCTTGCCCATAAGGGGTCATGACACCTCAATTCCACCGAGCATGACCTTGAGCGAAGACCAAAACCCCTCGGCGCGCAGTTACCGCATCGCCAATATGGCCATTCCCGCGCGTCCGCTGGAGCCCGGGCTCTATCTGGTCGCGACGCCGATCGGCAACCTCGGCGACATCACCCTGCGCGCACTCGAAACCCTGGCGGGCGCCGATGTGCTGGCATGCGAGGATACCCGCGTGACCCGCGTGCTGCTCGACCGCTACGGCATCGTCAATCGCCCCTATTCCTACCATGAACACAATGCGGACGAAGCGGGCCCCAAGCTCCTGGCGGCGCTGGAGGGCGGCCGATCGGTGGCGCTGGTCTCGGACGCAGGAACGCCGCTCGTCTCCGATCCCGGCTACCGCCTGGGACAGATGGCGATCGAGGCGGGGCACCGCGTCATCCCCATTCCCGGCGCCTCGGCACCGCTGGCCGCGCTTGTCGGATCGGGCATGCCGTCGGATGCCTTCCTCTTTGCCGGCTTCCTGCCCGTCAAGGACAAGGGCAAGCGTGACCGGCTGGCGGATCTCTCCAAGATCCCGGCGACGCTGATCATCTTCGAATCGCCCCACCGCATCGGGGCAAGCCTCGCGACGGCCGCAGACGTGCTCGGGCCGACCCGTAGGGCCGTCGTCTGCCGCGAACTGACCAAGACCTTTGAGGAGTTCCGGCGCGGGACGCTCGGAGAACTGGCTGCCCATTACGACGATCGGCCGGTGAAGGGCGAGATCGTGCTTTTGATTGCACCGCCCGATCTCGACGACGTGCCGGGCGCCGTCGAAGTGGATATCCTCTTGAAGGAACTGGCAAGTACCATGCCGACCTCCCAGGCCGCGGCCGAGGGCGCTCGCCTGACAGGCCTGTCCAAGAAGGACCTCTACCAGCGGCTCCTGGCGCTGAAAGGGGAGGCGGGTGGTCACTGACCGCAGCCGCCGCAGCGCCGAACGGCGCGGCCATGTCGCCGAATATCTGGCGGCAGCCTTTCTGCTGTTAAAGGGCTACCGGATCCTCGCCCTCCGCTACAAGACCAAAGCCGGCGAGATCGACCTGATCGCGCGCAAGGGCGACCTTGCCGTCTTCGTCGAGGTCAAGGCGCGTATCGGAGAACGGGAGGCCGTCGACGCCGTCAACGCCACCGCCCAGAAGCGCATCCGCGCCGCCAGCGACATCTGGCTGTCGCGGCGCCCCGATGCCGCCCGTCTGTCCCAGCGTTACGACGTGATCGCCGTCCTGCCCCGACGCCTGCCGCGGCACTTCAGGGACGCCTTCTGAACGGATTTTCTGGCGTTGTTGCAAAGCCGTGCAACGTGTAATGAAACTGACACAAAACCGTTAAGCCGGTGTCACAGCCTGCGCCTATCTCGATCCTCGAAACTTTAACGGGTTGAGAGGACACGATCATGTTCAACAGACTTTCTTTGGCCGCGCTTGCAGTAGCGCTTTCCGCGTCATCGTCGCTTGCCGCGACGGAAGTGACCTGGTGGCACGCTATGGGCGGAGAACTCGGCCAGAAGCTCGAGGAAATCGCCAAGAATTTCAACGAGAGCCAGAGCGATTACACGGTCGTGCCGGTTTACAAGGGCTCCTACCCGGAAACCCTGACCGCTGCGATCGCTGCGTTCCGCGCCAACCAGCAGCCGGCCATCGTGCAGGTCTTCGAAGTCGGCACCGGCACCATGATGGCGGCCGAGGGTGCTGTCTATCCGGTCCACAAGCTGATGGCCGATGAAGGCGAAGCCTTCGACACCGCATCTTTCCTCGCACCGGTTGTCGGCTACTACTCCGACACCAGCGGCAATATCCTGTCGCTGCCGTTCAACTCGTCGACGCCGATCATGTACTACAACAAGGACGTCTTCGAGAAGGCTGGCCTCGACCCGGAAGTTGCCCCGAAGACCTGGGCGGAAGTCGAAGAGTTCTCCAAGAAGATCGTTTCTTCCGGCGCTGCCACCTGCGGCTTCACGTCGGCCTGGATCACCTGGGTTCAGACCGAAAACCTCTCGGCCCTGCATGACAAGCCTTTCGGCACGCTCGAAAACGGCTTTGGCGGCATGGGCGCCGAGTTCCAGTTCAATGGCGATCTGCAGATCAAGCATTGGGCAAATCTCAAGAAGTGGCAGGATGAAGGCCTCTTCAAGTACGGCGGCCCGGTCGGTGGCGATCAGGCAGCGACCATGTTCTACGCCCAGGAATGCGCCATCACGATGAACTCGTCGGCCGGCCGCGCAGGCGTCATCAACAACGCCAAGGACTTCACCCCGGGCTTTGCTCCGCTTCCCTACTATGCCGACGAGATCGATGAGCCGAAGAACTCCATCATCGGTGGCGCGACGCTCTGGGTCCTGAACGGCAAGGACAAGGCCACCTATACCGGTGTTGCCAAGTTCTTCTCCTACCTGTCCGAGCCGGAAGTCCAGGCCGAGTGGCACCAGGCCACCGGTTACCTGCCGATCACCAATGCGTCCTACGAACTGGGCCAGACTCAGGGCTATTACACTGAGAACCCGGGCTCCGACATCGCCATCGAGCAGATCACCCGCGGCACGCCTTCGGAAAACTCCAAGGGTCTGCGCTTCGGCAACTTCACCCAGGTCCGCACGATCGTGGATGAAGAATTCCAGTCGCTGATGGCCGGCAACAAGGATGCCAAGCAGGCACTCGACAGCGCCGTCGAGCGTGGCAACGCACTGCTGCGCGAATTCGAAGCAGCCAACTGATCATCTCTGATCTCTTGCGGAGGGCCGGCTTCAACCGGTCCTCCGTTCGTTTTTCGGCAAGCTCTGGCGGGGCCCTCCATGGAAACCAAAAAGACCACCTTCGACAATCGGCTCTTGCCTTATCTGCTCCTGGCGCCCCAGCTTTTCATCACGCTGGTCTTCTTCATCTGGCCCGCGGCGCAGGCGGTAAAGTCCTCCTTCGAGCGCGAAGATCCGTTCGGTCTCTCCACCGCATTTGTCGGTGTCCTGCATTATCAGCGCCTGCTCACCGATCCCGAATATCTGGCGGCCCTGTCGCGGACCGGCGTTTTCGCGGTTTCGGTCACGGTCCTGTCCATGGTGCTTGGCCTCGCATTCGCCGCGGCCGTCGATCGACTGACGCGCACCGGCAAGGTCTACACGACGCTTCTCGTCTGGCCCTATGCGGTGGCGCCCGTCGTTGCAGGCATTCTCTGGTGGTTCCTGTTCAACAGCACGACCGGTCTGCTGCCCTTCGTCCTGGAAAAATTCGGCGTCGACTGGAATCATGACCTGAACGGGACGCAGGCAATGATCCTGATCATCGTCGCCGCCGCCTGGAAGCAGATTTCCTACAACTTCCTGTTTTTCCTGGCAGGCCTGCAGTCGGTGCCGCAGTCGCTGATGGAGGCCGCCGCCATCGACGGATCCGGCCCGGTCAAGCGCTTCTTCACGATTTCACTGCCGCTGATTTCGCCGACCACATTCTTCCTGTTCATCATCAACGTGAACTACACGATGTTCGACACCTTCCCGATCATCGATACGACGACCGTCGGCGGCCCGGCGCAGGCGACGACGACGCTCGTCTACAAGGTCTACCAGGATGGCTATCTCGGCCTCAACATCGGTTCGTCGTCGGCGCAGTCCGTGCTCCTGATGGCGATCGTCATGGTTCTGACCTACGTGCAGTTCCGCTTCATCGAACGCCGCGTGCAGTATTGAGGACCGATCATGGTTGAAAATCGCCCGTTCCTGACCTTCCTCACCCACGCCTTCCTGATCGTCGGCTTCCTCATCGTGGCCCTGCCTGTCTACGTGGCTGTGATTGCCTCGACGCATGACGTGTCGACGCTGATGAGCCAGACGGTGCCGCTCTGGCCGGGCTCTCATTTCATCGAGAACTACAGCCGGATCCTGACCGATGCGTCGGCCGCAAACGGCCTGCCGAACTATTCGCACATGGCGCTGAACTCCCTGATCATGGCCGTGGTCATCACCGTCGGCAAGATCGCCATCTCGATCCTGTCGGCCTTTGCCATCGTCTATTTCCGCTTTCCCTTCCGGCAGTTCGCCTTCTGGATCATCTTCGTGACGCTGATGCTGCCGGTCGAGGTGCGCATCATGCCGACCTACAAGATCGTCGCGGATCTCGGCATGCTGAACTCCTGGGCGGGGCTCACCATTCCGCTGATCGCCTCGGCCACGGCCACCTTCCTGTTCCGCCAGTTCTTCATGACCGTGCCGGACGAGATGCTGGAGGCCGCACGCGTCGATGGGGCCGGCCCGATGAAGTTCTTTCGCGATATCCTCCTGCCGCTGTCGCGCACCAATATCGGCGCGCTGTCGGTCATCCTCTTCATCTATGGCTGGGTACAGTACCTCTGGCCGATGCTGGTCACCACGGACCCCGGCTATTACACGCTGATGATGGGCATGAAGCGCATGGTGACGGTGCAGGATGGCGTCATCGAGTGGCAGCTCGTCATGGCCGGCTCGGTGCTTGCCATGCTGCCGCCGATCCTGATTGTGATTTTCATGCAGCGGCTGTTCATCCGCGGCCTTACAGAGACGGAGAAGTAACATGGCCAGCATTGCGATAGCCGGTGTTTCGAAGGTTTATGCCGGCGGCGTCAAGGCGGTGAATTCCGTGTCGATCGACATCGTCGATGGCGAATTCATCGTGCTCGTGGGACCTTCCGGTTGTGGCAAGTCCACGCTGTTGCGAATGGTGGCCGGGCTGGAGGCGATCTCCGAGGGAGAGGTTTCGATTGGCGACCGGGTCGTCACCCGCATGGAACCGGCCGAGCGCGACATCGCCATGGTCTTCCAGAACTATGCGCTCTATCCGCACATGACGGTGCGCCAGAACCTCGAGTACGGCCTGAAGAACCGCAACACCCCGCGGGCCGAGATCGACGCCCGCGTGGGTGAGGCGGCGCGGATGCTGGAGATCGACCAGTACCTCGACCGCAAACCGCGGGCGCTCTCCGGCGGCCAGCGCCAGCGCGTCGCCATGGGTCGCGCGATCGTCCGCAAACCGGCAGCCTTCCTCTTCGACGAGCCGCTGTCCAATCTGGACGCCAAGCTGCGCGTCTCGATGCGTGGCGAGATCAAGCGGCTGCAGCGCCGCCTCGGCACCACCTCGATCTATGTCACCCACGACCAGCTGGAAGCCATGACGCTGGCCGATCGGCTGGTCGTCCTCAACGGCGGCCGCATCGAGCAGATCGGCGCGCCGCTCGAGGTCTATCATCAGCCGGCCTCGACGTTTGTGGCGAGCTTCATTGGCTCGCCGGCGATGAACCTGATGGCGGGAGAGTTGCACGGGGATCGCATCGCGATCGGGCCGTCGGTTCTGGGTCTCGGCGGATACGCACCAACCTCCGGTGCCGTCACGGTGGGCGTGCGCGCGGAAGATCTGCGCGTCGCCGGACCTCACGAGGATTTCATCCAGTTCCGCCTCGATTACGTCGAGGAAACGGGCGCGCAGCGCCTCGTCCACGGCCACGTCGGAGATCAGAACCTGACAGCGGCCATGCCGCTGGAGGTGGTGATTCAGGACGAGATGAAGCTCGCCGTAGATCCACGGCGCCTGCATTTCTTCACGCGCGACACCGGCACGCGGATCCTGGCGCCCGGCGATGTGCCGCTGGTGCGGCAGCCCAGCATGGAGCCGGCGGCCTGAACGCAAGCTCTGCAGGCCGTTGCCTTTGACGCGGCGCCGTCCTACATCAGGCGGGCAATTCTGAAGGGGCAGGGCTATGGCTAACATCCGCAAAGTGGCGTTCCAGATGGACCACGTCTCCGGCATCAACATTGCCGGGGATTCGACCTTCGCCATGGCTCTCGAGGCGCAGGCGCGCGGCTACGAGCTTTTCCACTATACCCCCGACCGGCTGACCATGCGCGACGGCAGGATCTTTGCCACTGTCGAGCCGATGCAGGTGCGCGACGTGAAGGGCGAGCACTTCACGCTGAGCGAGATGGAGCGCGTCGATCTCTCCTCCATGGATGTCATCCAGCTGCGCCAGGATCCGCCCTTCGACATGGGCTACACTACCTCGACGCATCTTCTGGAGCGCATCCATCCGAAGACGCTGGTCGTCAACGACCCGGCCTGGGTCCGCAATTCGCCGGAGAAGATCTTCGTCACGGAATTCGCCGACCTGATGCCTGCGACCCTGATCAGCCGTGATCCGAAGGAGATCGCCAGCTTCCGCGAGGAAATGGGCGACATCATCCTGAAGCCGCTCTACGGCAACGGCGGCGCCGGCGTCTTCCATTCCGCTCGTGACGACCGCAATTTCACCTCGCTCCTGGAAATGTTCGGGCAGCTCTATCGCGGCGAGCCCTATATCGCGCAGGCCTATCTTCCCGCCGTTCGCAAGGGCGACAAGCGCATCCTGCTCGTCGACGGCGAGCCGGTCGGTGCCATCAACCGCGTGCCGGCCGAAACCGACAGCCGCTCCAACATGCATGTCGGCGGACGTGCCGAGGCGGTGGACCTGACCACCCGCGACCGCGAGATCTGCGCCCGCATCGGACCCGCCCTCAGGGAACGCGGCTTCATCTTTGTCGGCATCGACGTGATCGGTGACTACATGACGGAAATCAACGTCACCTCGCCGACCGGCATCCGCGAGGTCAAGAAGTTCGGCGGCGCGGACGTCGCCAGCCTTCTCTGGGACGCGATCGACGCGAAACGCCGCTAGAATCGTTCCGCCTCCAGCGCCGGTTTGTTCCGCCAATACAACCGACTGCAACCGTAGTACAGCGAGTGCGGGAAATTGTTCTTTCGATGTTCTTGTTTTATTCCTTTTCCCGTGCAAGATTGTACTTGCAGGCGCGATGAGGGTGTCTCACCTCGCGTCCAGGACATCGGCTTGGGGGCAATGGCATGGTGGCGCGGGTCTCGACAGTTGCATTCCAGGGCATAGAAGGCGTTCCGGTCGAAGTTCAGGTGATGATCTCGCCTGGCAAGCTGCTGATGCCGATCGTCGGGCTTCCCGACAAGGCCGTCGCGGAAAGCCGCGAACGGGTGCAGGCCGCACTCCACGCGTCGGGGCTTTCGCTGCCGCCGAAGAAGGTGACGGTCAATCTCGCACCGGCGGATATTCCAAAAGAAGGCTCGCACTTCGATCTTGCCATCGCCCTTGGCCTGATGGCGGCACTCGGCGCCATCCCGGGCGATGCGCTGGCGGACTATGTCGTCATCGGCGAGTTGAACCTCGACGGAACGCTGGCGCCGGTTGCCGGTGCCCTGCCGGCCGCCATCAGCGCCAACGCGCTCGGGAAGGGGCTGATCTGCCCCTTCGACAGCGGGCCGGAAGCGGCCTGGGCCGGCCCCGACATCGATATCCTGGCGCCGCGCAGCCTGATCGGCCTCGCCAACCATTTTCGCGGCACGCAGGTCATGTCGCGGCCGCAGCCGGCCATCCGGGCGCTGCCCGCCAATCTGCCGGACCTCATCGACATCAAGGGGCAGGAGAGCGCCAAGCGCGCCCTGGAGGTCGCCGCAGCCGGCGGGCACAATCTGCTCATGTTGTGATCAAAGGACCTTCCGTGTATTAGGCCCCAATGGAACCACATATGACGAAATCTAAAGCCTACAGTTACCTCCGGTTCTCGACACCCGAGCAGATGCGAGGGGACAGTTTCCGAAGACAGTCGGAGATGG
>JBKBXP010000005.1:0-23144 GCA_046314035.1 Pseudorhizobium sp.
GATAGGCGTTGGTTTCGAGGACGCGATCGACCTCGATGCCAATCTCCTCCAGTCCGAACCCCTTCAGGCGCGAAGCGCGGCCGACAGCGGCAATGATCTCGTCGAATGCGATCCGGCGCGTTTCGCCAGCGTTTTCGATGTCGATCCACTTCCCTTCTGCATCAACTCCGCAGGCGACGGCCTTGTGTCCAGTCAGCACGGTCACCCCGTCGGCCGTCAGCGATGCCGCGACCAGGGAGGAGGCATCCTCGTCCTCGCGCATCATCAGGCGCGGTGCCATTTCGAGCTGCGTGACCTCGGACCCGAGCCGGGCGAAGCTTTGCGCCAGCTCGCAGCCGATCGGTCCGCCGCCCAGCACCACCAGCCGTTTGGGCGCCTCGGGCCGGTCGCGAAGACGGTCCCACAGGGTGTCCGAGGTGAGAACATCGACCTCTTCCATGCCGGGGATCGGGGGCATGACGGGTCGGGCGCCGGTGGCGATGATGATGGCGCGACTTGTCAGCCGCAGCGTCTCGCCGCCGTTCAGCGCGATCGCGACCGTCCAGGGATCGATGAACCGGGCATAGCCCTGGAGCACCTCCACGCCGAGCGCGGTGTAGCGCTCGATGCTGTCGTGCGGTTCGATTTCGGCGATGACCTTGTGTATCCGCTTCATCACCGCGGAAAAGGTGATCTCCGGCTCGACGGAGTGCAGGCCATAGCGATCGGCATGGCGCATCTGATGTGCCACCTTGGCGCTCTTGATCAGGGCCTTGGACGGCACGCAGCCGAAGTTCAGACAGTCGCCCCCCATCCTGTTGGCCTCGACCAGCGTCACCTTCGCCTTGGCGCTCGCCGCGATATAGGCCGACACAAGCCCTGCCGAGCCCGCACCGATCACGATGAGATTGCGGTCGAACCGCCGCGGCCGCACCCAGCGCCGTTCGGCGGATGAGGATGTCAGACCGGTCGATGCCATTCGGGCTCCTTGAAGATGCTGTGCCATTGGGCGACCGCGCGACGATCTGTCAAACAACATAACTGTTACGCGGAAGCGCAGCCGAATGTTACGGCCGTGTCTCGCGGCACGGAACATGCGGGAGGAGCTTGTGGAGGTCTCGATGTGGGGCTGAGGCCGGCTGCGTTCGCATCAGCCCCCTTTGCAGCTGCCAATCAGAGCCGCGCGGTCCGCTCGCCCGTTGCCCCCGAAGGTATCGGCTCTTCAGGTGATCGCGATGAGCTCTAGCTCCTGATCACCGACATTGACCAGATCGCCGATCGCCTTGCTCATAAGGGCTCTGGCAACCGGCGAAACATGAGAGATGGTTCCGGCCTTCGGGTCGGCCTCGTCTTCTCCCACGATCCGGTACTTCTGTATCCTGCCATCCTCGCGGCGAAACGTTGCGGTGCTGCCAAAGCAGACGACCTCCAGAGACGTCGGGGCATCAACCACCTCGGCCGTGTGGACACGCTGTGACAGATAGCGCAGATCACGCAGCGGCCCGGCAGCTTGTCGCCTCCGCTCATTGACGTCCTCGATCTCGCCTGCCGCCGAATAGGCCTGGCGCGCTTGCTCAAGTTGATCTTCCAATGCCTTTAGGCCGGCCGGGGTGACCAGGTTCACATGAGGCGAGATGGCGCGATCCGGCAGCAGCGTCTCGGCTGCCGTCTCGGCACTTTCCTCTTTCACGAAGGCCACGCTCATACTCTGTCTCCGCCCATGCTCAGTGGTCTAAAGGTGCCCAAGCGCATGCCAACGCCAGGTCCGTCGGCTCAGCGGGATGCACGTCCGTGATGACGCCCGCAGCCCTCGATCGTTCCACCAATCGCGGCACCTTGTAAGGCCCATGGGCCAACAGCAGGATTTCGCAAACAGCTGAAGCTTCTCACGCCCTACTTAGGCATCGCCCCTGCCAAACGGAAGGAGGAAAGCGAGCCAGAACAGCTGATTGATGGCGCAACACCGATCTTACTTTGTTTGCCCGTATCCAGGTCGGCGTTCGCCCGTCTCTCGCTTCTCGTCCCGCTCCTCCTGCGGCGTCTGCTTCGTGTTCACGCTTTCCTTGAAGCGTCGGTGGCCGTCTTGTCCACCAAGCGGCTTGTCTGGGTCATCGACGGTTTTTTCCGACATGGCTGCTTCTCCTTCGTTTTCATGGCCCAACTGCGCAGAGCGGAAAAAGATGCAGCGGTGCGCGATGGCGTCTGACGCGCGGGCCTTCGTCGAGCCCTGCAGCCACGGAGCCCTCGCCAATCCTGAAACATGGTGCGCCTCTGGACCGAGCCTACGATCGTGCGCGCGCTTGGAACCCAAGAGAGCGGGAACCGGTCCAGCATCCAGATGGTTCTTTCGGTCTGAACCTCGTCAAACATCGTTTTGCATTCGATCAGGGGGAGCATTTTGGATCACGCCAGCAGAAACCTGAAGCCCATGGGCCCTGTGGTGCGGAGTTCGACAGCGCAGGCGCTTCTTGCGCTGGTCAGGAACCCGTTGGAAGCGGTCCCCGCATCCGTCTTCACCGAACCCCTCGTGTTCTCCCGCACTGCCGGGGAGGTGAAGGTCTACATCGCCGATCCGGTTCTGGTCCACGAGGCGCTGGTCAAGAATGCCGATGCGCTCGGCAAGGGCGACCAGGTGCGTCGGGCGCTCGGGCCCGCCCTCGGGCAAGGCCTTCTGACGGCCGATGGCGGACACTGGAAGTGGCAGCGCCAGTCGGTTGCCAGCGCCTTCCGTCCCGCATCGCTGGAGGGACTTCAGCCGGCGATGGTGGTGGCCGCCGAGAATGCCCGTGACCGCTTGCTTCGACAAGCACCGGAGAGCATCGACATCGGACACGAGATGATGCGCACCACCTTCGACATCATCGTGGAAACCATGATGTCGGGAGGGCACGGGATCGACGTGGCCCGGGTCGAGAGCAGCATCACCGACTACCTTGAACCGAGCGGCTGGACCTTCGCGCTCGGCGTTGTGGGCGCTCCGCACTGGATGCCCTACCCTGGCCGGCGCAAGGCGATGGCCGCTGTGAAGTTTCTGCGCTCAAGCCTTGCCCGGGTGATCGACGACCGACGCCGGACCGGCGGTGACCGCAGCGACCTCGTGTCGATGCTGCTGGCAGCAACGGATCCGGAAACGGGACGGAGGATGACGGACGAGGAAATCATCGACAACCTCATGACCTTCATCACCGCCGGCCATGAAACGACAGCACTCGGACTGGCCTGGACGTTCGATCTCCTGTCGCGCCACCCGACGGTCGAACAGAAGGTCGTGGCAGAGATCGATGCCGTCGCCGGCGGACTGGCGCTGACAGCGGATCACCTTCCTCTGCTCTCCTACACCCGCCAGGTCTTCTCCGAAGCCATGCGCCTCTATCCGCCGGCTCCGATCATCACCCGGACGGCGCTGCAGGATTTCACGCTTGGCGACTTCCTGATCCCTGCCGGAACCGTGATGTTCGTTCCGATCTACGCCGTTCACCGACATGCCTCTATCTGGTCGGAGCCCGAGGTGTTCGACCCGGAGCGGTTCTCGCCCGAGGCGATCAAGGAACGGCATCGCTTCGCCTACATGCCCTTCGGCGCGGGTCCCCGGGTTTGCATCGGAAGCGGTTTCGCCATCACCGAGGCGGTTGCCATCCTGGCCGTCATTTTGCAGAAGCTGCGGCTGACCAGCACGCATGACCTGCCGCCGGAGCCGCTGATGAAGGTCACCCTGCGTTCGAAACTTCCGCTGACGATGAAACTGGCTGCCCGGTGAACGCCGAGGAACGAGGAGACGCCGCATTGGACGCCGTGACAGTCCCGACGGAGACATGGTTCCGCTCGCTGCAATCCGTCCCGCCGGCAGAGATGATCGGTCTGTGGGAGGGCGAGGGCATGCCGTCCGGCCATCCGCTGGACGGCGTGCTGGAGAACCTGGACTGGTTCGGCAAGCGCTTCCATGCCGACATGCGCGCCGACGCCCTGCTCTTCCGGACCCGGCCCGGTCGACTGATTGCGGTGGAGCCGGCGAGGGTTCCCCTGCGCCTGGCGCTCCGGTTCGCCTCCTTCGGCCGGACGAGGATGGCGCGCAACGGGTTCTCGCATCTTATCAAATCCCTGCGGGCGAAGGGGAGGACCGCATCGCTGCGGCAGGAGGCACTCGACGGCGTCCAGTCGTCGGCAATGGTCTACGACCGCCAGCCGATCGTCGACCACTTCCGGCGGCTCGGAGCCGACGATGTCGTCGGGATGATGACTGTGACGGGCGAGGCGCGACGGTATTTCTTCCGGCTGCGGAAGGTGGAGGGTTCCGACCCGACGTGAGGCAACCGGGCGTCCGACGCTGTCAGCGCATTCATGGCCTGGCCTGAACCTGGTTCAGAATACCCGGCAGCTCCGCCTCTCTGAAAGGCTTTGTCAGTCTCAGCAGTCAAGGATCTGTTCCTCTGGCTCCAGCAGAGTCCGAAATCAGGAGCGCAGGCGTTTGCGTCTGCATCCAGAGCGTCAGCCTTGCCGGTATTGAAGGGCGCATCCTGCGCCTCTACATCCGGGCCGAAAAGCCTCGCCGCTGCGCTCCGATCGGGGCTCGGCCACTTGGCGCACGGAGAAATTCCTGATGACGACCAAGACGGCGCTACTGCTGGTCAACCCGAATTCCAGACGCGGGCGGGCCAGTCTTCCCAAGGTGCGCTCGCTCCTGGACCAAGCCAACATCCGCTACATCGAGCGGCCTGCAGACACCCGCGAGACATCGTCGGAGACCATCGTGAACCGCGCGCAGGAGATCGATTGCGTGATCGTGGGCGGCGGTGACGGCAGCCTGAATGCTGCGGCCCCCGGATTGCTGCAGACGAAGCTGCCACTGGGCGTCCTGCCCCTCGGAACCGCCAATGATTTTGCCCGTACGGTGGGCCTGCCCGTCGAGCTGGAGGCCGCCGTCGCGGTGATTGCCAAGGGGAAGACGACCTCGATCGATCTCGGCATGGCCAACGAGCATCCCTTCTTCAACGTTGCGAGCATCGGCTTCAGCGCTGACCTCGCCATGTCGCTGACCGAAGAGGCGAAGAAGCGTTGGGGCAAGCTGGGCTATGCCATCGTCGCCGCGCGGCTGCTGGCCGGGTCGCGGCTGTTTACGGCGGAACTCGAGCACGACGGACATGTGGAGGAACTGCGGACGTTTCAGGTGGCCGTCGGCAACGGGCGGTTTTATGGCGGCGGCATGTCCGTCCATGCGGATGCCACCGCACAAGACGGCATGCTGGACTTCTACAGCCTGGAGGTGGACCACTGGTGGAAGCTGCTGACACTGCTCCCCAGCCTTCGCAAGGGAACACACGGCCGGTGGAACGAGGTGCGGGCGTTTTCCACCAAGGACCTGATCATCCGGACCAGCAAGGCCCGTGCCGTGAACCTGGACGGCGAGTTGAAAACGGAAACGCCCGTGCACTTCTCGATCATAGAAAAGGCGGTCTCAGTCTTCGTCCCCTAGGTTCGGACATGCGTTCTTCCTGAGCCTTCTGAATGCGGGAAGACTGCGGCAGCTTCCGAGACGGCAGCGGCGGATCATCGCTGTCCCTTACGTTTTCCTTATGTCTCGTTGAGAACTTCCCAATCGAAACCTGACCAGACAAGGCCTTAATTCTCCTCGTGTTCAACAGGAGAACGGCATGTCCGATTTCATCTTTCTCGCGCTTGGCTGCGGCATCCTTCTGATGCTTGCGCTCTATGCCCGCGCCCTCGACCGGATCTGAGGGGCATCATGCTTGAGCCCCTCTTCGGCCTTCTCGTCGCCCTCGCCCTCGGCGTCTATCTCGTGGTCACGCTTCTGCGACCCGAGCGCTTCTGATCCTCCAGGAGAATTCCCCAATGACCATTATCGGGTGGCTGCAGATCAGCCTCCTCTTCCTCGCCGTGCTCGTCGTCATCAAGCCGCTCGGGCTCTACATGGCGCGCGTCTTTTCCGGCGAAGCCACATTCCTCCAGCCCGTGCTCGGCCCGATCGAGCGCGGCTTCTACCGCATGTCGGGCGTCGATCCGCAGACGGAACAGGGCTGGCGGGCCTATACCGTCTCGATGCTGATGTTTTCGCTGGCGGGCTTCCTGGTGCTCTACGCGATCCTCCGGCTTCAGGCCTATCTGCCGCTCAACCCGCAGGGCTTTGCCGGCATGGCACCGGATCTCTCGTTCAACACCGCCGTCTCCTTCGTCACCAACACCAACTGGCAGAACTATGGCGGCGAAACGACGCTGAGCCACTTCAGCCAGATGGCCGGCCTGACGGTCCAGAACTTCCTGTCGGCCGCAACCGGCATCGCGCTTGCCGTCGCTTTTACCCGGGCGTTCGCCCGCTCCAAGGTCACGGCGCTTGGAAACTTCTGGGTCGACATGACGCGTGCCACGCTTTTCGTGCTGCTGCCTCTGGCTTTCGTCACCGCGCTTGCCTTCGTGGCCATGGGCCTGCCGCAGACGCTTTCGGCGTCCGTCAGCGCGACGACGCTTGAAGGGGCAAACCAGGTGATTTCACTGGGGCCCGTCGCCTCACAGGAAGCGATCAAGCAGCTTGGCACCAATGGCGGCGGCTTCTTCAACGTCAACGCGGCTCATCCGTTCGAAAATCCGACAGCCTTCTCCAACTACCTCAACATCTTCGCCATGCTGTCGGTCTCCGCGTCGCTGGTCTATGCATTCGGCCAGATGGTCGGCAACCGCCGCCAGGGCTGGGCGCTGATCTGCGCCATGTCCGTGCTGCTGATTGCGGGTGTCGCCGTGACCTATTGGGCGGAAGCCCAGGGCAACACGATCCTGACGGCGATCGGTGTCGATCCCACACTCGGCAACATGGAGGGCAAGGAGGTTCGCTTCGGACAGGCGATGACCGCGCTTTATGCCGCCGTCACCACCGGTCTTTCCGACGGCGGCGTCAACGGCATGCACGGCTCCTTCACCGGGCTCGGCGGTCTGGTGCCGATGTTCCTGATCCAGCTCGGCGAAGTCTTGCCCGGCGGTGTCGGCTCCGGTCTCTACGGCATGCTCGTCTTCGCGCTGCTCTCCGTCTTCGTCGCCGGCCTGATGGTCGGGCGCACGCCGGAGTTCCTCGGCAAGAAGATCGAGGGCCGCGAGATGAAGTTCGCCATGCTGGCGGTGCTCGTCCTGCCGCTCGCCATCCTCGGCTTCACCGCCTTGTCGGCCATGCTGCCCTTTGCCGTCGCCAGTGTCGGCACGGCGGGACCGCATGGGCTTTCGGAAATCCTCTACGCCTTCTCCTCGGCGACCGGCAACAACGGCTCGGCCTTCGGCGGGCTGACCGGCAATACCGTCTGGTACAACACCACCCTCGGCATCGCCATGCTGCTCGGCCGCTTCGCCTATGTCATCCCGGTGATGGCGCTTGCCGGATCGCTCGCCGCCAAGGTCAAGGTGCCGGCGTCTGCGGGCACGTTCCCCACCGACGGGCCGCTGTTTGTCGGACTGCTCGTCGGCATCATCCTCATTCTCGGCGGGCTGCAATTCTTCCCCGCCCTGGCGCTTGGCCCCATCGTCGAACATTTCGCGATGCTGGCCGGCCAGACCTTCTAAAGGAACCACCCTCATGTCCAAGGACCACAAGGCGCAAAGCCTTCTCGATCCTGCGATCCTTCTGCCGGCGATGCGCGATGCGGTGATCAAGCTCGACCCGCGGCAGCTGGTGCGCAACCCGGTGATCTTCGTCACCGAGGCGGTGGCGGCCGTCGTCACGCTGCTCTTCATCCGCGACCTGGCCGTCAATCCGGCCGAGGCTTCCTTCTCCGGCCAAATTGCCGCCTGGCTGTGGTTTACGGTGCTGTTTGCCACCTTCGCGGAAGCCGTTGCGGAAGGCCGCGGCCGGGCGCAGGCCGATAGCCTGAAGCGGGCGAAGTCTGAACTCTCCGCCCGCAGGGTCACCAGCAACGGCACGATCGAAGTCATCCCCGCCCCCAACCTGAAACTGGGAGACGTGGTGCTGGTCGCGGCCGGCGAACTGATCCCCGGCGACGGCGAGGTCATCGAGGGCGTCGCCTCCGTCAATGAAAGCGCCATCACCGGCGAATCGGCGCCGGTCATTCGGGAATCGGGCGGCGACCGCTCTGCCGTCACCGGCGGCACGCAGGTGCTGTCCGACGAGATCCGGGTCCGGATCACCGTGGCACCCGGCTCCTCCTTCGTCGACCGAATGATCGCCTTGATCGAAGGCGCGCAGCGCCAGAAGACGCCGAACGAAATCGCGCTGTCGATCCTTCTCTCCGGCCTGACGCTGATCTTCCTGTTCGTCTGCGTCGCCATCTGGGGCCTTGCCGGCTATTCCGGCACCTTCCTGTCGGTCACCGTGCTTGCCGCACTGCTCGTCACGCTGATCCCGACGACGATCGGCGGGCTGCTTTCGGCCATCGGCATCGCCGGCATGGATCGGCTGGTGCGCTTCAACGTAATCGCCACCTCGGGTCGGGCGGTCGAAGCGGCCGGCGACGTGGACACACTGCTGCTCGACAAGACCGGCACCATCACCTTCGGCAACCGCATGGCAAGCGACTTCATCCCCGTTGCCGGCGTGACCGAGACGGAGGTCGCGGAGGCCGCGCTGCTGGCAAGCCTCGGCGACGAAACACCCGAAGGTCGTTCCATCATCGCGCTGGCGACCGGCGACTACGGCGTCACGCAGTCCACGCTGAAGGCGGACAGGATCGTCCCCTTTGCGGCGGAGACGCGGCTGTCCGGTATCGACCTTGGCGAGCGTCGCCTGCGCAAGGGCGCGGTGGACGCGATCCTCAAGTTCACCGGCGTCAGCGAAACGGAGTCGACCAGCGAATTCCGTGCCGCCGTCGATCGTGTTGCCCGAACCGGCGGCACGCCTCTGGCGGTCGCCGACGGCAATCGGCTGCTCGGGGTCATCCACCTCAAGGACGTGGTGAAGCCCGGCATCAAGGAGCGCTTTGCGGCGTTGCGCGCCATGGGCATCCGCACCGTCATGGTGACCGGCGACAATCCCGTCACGGCCGCGGCCATCGCCTCGGAAGCGGGCGTCGACGACTTCCTCGCCCAGGCGACGCCGGAGGACAAGCTCGCCTACATCCGCCGCGAACAGCAGGGCGGTCGGCTGATCGCCATGTGCGGCGACGGCACCAATGATGCGCCAGCCCTTGCCCAGGCCGATGTCGGCGTCGCCATGCAGACCGGCACGCAGGCCGCGCGCGAGGCCGCCAACATGGTGGATCTCGATTCCAGCCCGACGAAGCTCATCGAGATCGTCGAGATCGGCAAGCAGCTCCTGATGACGCGCGGGTCGCTGACGACCTTCTCGATCGCCAATGACGTTGCGAAATACTTCGCCATCATCCCGGCGCTGTTCGTCGCCACCTACCCGGCGCTCGATGCCCTGAACGTCATGGACCTCGCTTCACCGCAATCGGCGATCCTGTCGGCCGTCATCTTCAACGCCCTCATCATCGTGGCGCTCATTCCGCTGGCTCTGAAGGGGGTCGCCTACCGTCCCAGTGGCGCCGCCGCGCTGCTGCGCCGCAATCTTCTCGTCTACGGCCTCGGTGGCCTAGCCCTGCCCTTTGCCGGCATCAAGATCATCGATCTTGCCGTCAGCGCTCTTCATCTGGTGTAATCATGCTGAAACACTTAAGACCCGCCATCACTCTTACCGTCATCCTGGCCGCGCTGACCGGCCTCGGCTATCCCCTGGCCGTCACCGGCATCGCTCAGGCCCTGCTCCCCGCGCAGGCCAACGGCAGCTTGATCGAGCGGGACGGAACGGTCGTCGGCTCGTCGCTGATCGGCCAGAACTTCTCGTCCGACCGCTACTTCTGGCCCCGCCCCTCCGCAACAGGCCCGGACCCCTACAATGCGGCGGCGTCGTCCGGCTCCAACCTGGGCACCACCTCGGCAAAGCTTCGCGACCGTGTCGTCGGCGACATCGAAAAACTGCAGGCGTCCGGCCTGTCCTCTCCCGTCCCGGCGGATGCGGCAACGACCTCCGGATCGGGTCTCGACCCGCACATCTCGCCGGCCTATGCCCGTGGCCAGGTTAACCGCGTCGTGCAGGCCAGAGGCCTTTCGGCGGACGCGTTGAACGATCTGCTCGAAGGGGCGATCGAAACAAGGGCCCTTGGCTTCATCGGGGAACCGCGCGTTAATGTTCTGGAGCTCAATCTGGCTCTCGACGCATTGAAGACATGAGACCCGGATGCCAACAGACGTTCGAGACCCCGACAGCCGGCCCGATCCGGATGCACTGCTGGCCCTGGCGGAGAAAGACCGTCGGGGCAAGCTGACCATCTTCGTCGGTGCCGCGCCGGGCGTGGGCAAGACCTATGCGATGCTGGCACGCGCCAGCCGGCTCAGCGCCGAAGGGATCGACATCGTCGTGGGCGTCGTGGAGACCCATGGGCGCAGCGAAACCGCCGCTCTCCTGGAAGGCCTCGAACTCCTTCCGCGACGGGAGGTGTTGCACCGGGGAAAGAAGCTCGAGGAATTCGACCTCGATGCAGCGCTAGTCCGGCGCCCGCGCATCATCATCGTCGACGAGTTGGCCCACAGCAATGCCGGCGACAGCCGGCACCCGAAGCGTCATCAGGACGTGGTGGAACTGATCGATGCCGGCATCGACGTCTGGACGGCGCTAAACATCCAGCACCTGGAGAGCCTTGCCGATCTGGTGGCGCAGATCACCGGGGTCACGGTGCGCGAACGGGTGCCGGATGTCGTCCTCAAGAAGGCGGATGAAGTGGTGCTGGTGGACCTGCCGCCCTCCGAACTGATCGAGCGCCTGCGCGAGGGCAAGGTCTATCTGCCCGACAGCGCAAAGCGCGCCGCCGACCGCTTCTTCCGACTGGGCAACCTGACGGCGCTGCGGGAGCTGGCGCTGCGGCGCACCGCAGACCGGGTCGACGACCAGATGGTCGATTATCTGCGGCAGAACGCGATCGAAGGACCGTGGGCGACCAGCGAGCGGTTGATCGTCTGCGTCGGTCCCGACGACCTTTCGGAGAAGGTCGTGCGCGTGGCAAGCCGAATGGCCTCCGGCCTCAACGCCCCATGGATTGTCGTCAGCATCGACCGTGCCGACCGCGAAGCGCAGGATCGACAGAGCCTGCAGCGGACGGAACAGACACTGAGGCTTGCCGAGCAGCTGGGGGCCGAGACCCGGCGCATCATCGGCAACGACTTCGTCAAGGAAATCCTCAAGCTTGCGCGGCGGGAGCATGCGACCCAGGTGGTGATCGGGGCGAGACGGCAAACCGGGTGGTGGCGGTTCATGTCCCGTTCGCTGCCCGACGCCCTGTCCCGGGAGGCTGCCGGCCTCGGCGTCTATCTCGTGACACCGGACAAGGGTCAAAAGCCGCCGAAGACCTTCCACTTACCCAGGACGAACCTCTTTTCCCTGCAGCGTTCGGCCCTGATCGCCGCCGGCTTCGTGCTGATAACAGCGGCCTTGGCAAGACTTGTCGACCAGTTCGTGCAGCTGCCGAACATATCTCTTCTGTTCCTGCTCGCGGTTCTCGGCGCCTCGGTCACCGGAGGGTATCTGTCGGCCTTCCTCGCGGCTCTGCTCTCGACGCTCGCCTATAATTTCCTCTTCATCGACCCGCTCCACACCTTCACGGTGGCAGCGCCGCACGAGGTGTTTGCCCTCTTCGTCTTTCTGGCCGTAGCCGTCATCGCCGGCGGGTTTGCCTCGCGCATTCGCGAGCAGGGAGAGGTCGCGCGCATCCGCGCCACGGCCCTGCAGTCGCTCTACGATTTTTCCCGTAAGCTCTCCAGCACCGGTAAGGCGGAAGACGCGATCTGGGTGGCGGTTTCGCAGCTGCAGACAAGCCTGAAGCGCAACGCCGTGCTCCTGCTCCCGGAGAAGGGCGACCTGCGCATCGCCGCTGCCTGGCCCCCGGACACCGAGCTTGCGGTCACCGACATCACCGCCGCGCGCTGGGCGCAGGACAAGCAGGAGCCCGCCGGCCATGGAACCGGCACGCTGCCCAACAGCCGTTTCGAATTTCGCCCTCTCCTCAGCCCGCACGGCGTGGTCGGCATCTGCGGCATCGAACAGACGTCGGAGCGCATCGACATTAACGCGGAACGGGCGCTGTCTGCCATTCTCGACCAGACCGCTATTGCCATCGATCGGGCGCGCCTCTCCCAGGAAAGCATCGCCCAGGCGGCACGGCTCGAAGGGGAGCGCTACCGCGAGGCGTTGCTCTCGTCGATCTCGCACGACCTCAGAACGCCGCTTGCCACCATCACGGGCGCCGTCACGAGCCTGCGCCAGCTCGGCGACCGGATGAGCCCGGAAAGCCGCGACGACCTTCTCCAGTCGATCGAGGAGGAGGGAAGCCGATTGAGCCGCTTCGTCGCCAATCTGCTCGACATGACCCGCATCGAGGCCGGAACGCTGAGGCCGGAGAGCGAATGGCTGGACGTCGCCGACGTCGTACAGTCGGCCGTCGAGCGGGCCCGGAAATACTTTCCCGCGCATCCGATCGAAACCGGCATCGCTGCGGATCTGCCGCTCATCGAGGGCGATAGCGTGCTGCTTGGCCAGGTCCTGTTCAACCTCCTCGACAATGCGGTCAAATATGGCGGCGAGGAGCCGGTCAGCGTCTATGCCCGCCGGGATGGCCGGGATGTGCTGATCTCGGTGACCGATCTCGGCCGCGGCATTCCGACGGAGGATCTCGACCGCGTGTTCGAAAAGTTCTATCGGAGAGGGAAGGCAGACGGACGGGCACCGGGAACCGGACTCGGCCTCTCCATCGCCCGCGGCTTCGTCGATGCCATGGGCGGGCGCATCCATGCCGAAAGCCCCGCCGTCCGGAAGAGAGGAACGCGTATCGTGATGCGGTTTCCAGCAAGTGGCGGCAAGACTGCGGAACCGCAGACATGAGCCTTGGCCGCATCCTCGTCGTCGACGACGAACCCCAGATCCAGCGCTTTCTGAAGCCGGCTCTCACTGCAGCCGGCTTCGACGTTATCGAGGCCGCAACCGGCGCGGACGCGTTGAAGGCGGTGGCCACATCGGCCCCGGACCTCGTCATCCTGGATCTCGGCCTCCCGGACATGGACGGCAAGGACGTCGTCGCCAGCCTGCGCGGCTGGTCGGATATCCCGATCGTGATCCTTTCGGCCCGCGACCGGGAGAGCGAGAAGATCGCAGCCCTCGACCTCGGGGCCGACGACTACATCGAGAAGCCGTTCGGGATCGGCGAGCTTACCGCCCGCATCCGCACGGCGCTGCGTCATCGCAACAGGAGCGACGCAATCCCGTCCGTGATGGAGGTCGACGGCATGACCATCGACCCGATTCACAGGCTGGTTTCACGCGGGACGGAGACCATTCACCTGACGCCGAAGGAGTACGACCTGCTGCTGCTGCTGGCGCGCCACAGCGGCCGCGTCGTGACCCATCGCACCCTGCTCACCTCCGTCTGGGGCCCTGCCCACGCCCACGACATGCATTATCTGCGGGTCTTCATCGGCCAGCTTCGACAGAAGATCGAGCGCAATCCGACCGAACCGCGGATCGTGCGCACCGAGCCTGGCGTCGGATACAGGCTGGTGGGAGCCGACGGACCGTAGCCGCAGAAGGCCGAGGTCCATTTCTTGTGTCCACCTCCGGTCAGGAGACGCGGAAGCGGATCTCGTCGACGCCGGCGATATGCCCGACCATCTCATCGCCCCGGGTGACGGCTCCGACGCCTGCAGGTGTTCCAGCAAAGATCAGGTCGCCGGCCTTTAGCTCGAACAGGCGCGACAGGTAGGAGATCATCTCCGGCACCTTCCAGATCATCTGGTTGAGATCGCCCGCCTGGCGTGTCTCGCCATTGATCTTGAGCCAGACCTCTCCCTCCGTCGGGTGGCCGATCACGGCAGCCGGATGCAGCGGACCACAGGGTGCAGAGGCTTCGAAGGCCTTGCCTGTTTCCCAGGGGCGTCCAGCCTTCTTCGCTTCCCCCTGCAGATCCCGGCGCGTCATGTCGAGACCCACGGCATAGCCGTAGACGCAGTCCAGCGCATGTTCGAGCGGGATGTCCTTGCCGCCCTTGCCGAGCGCCACTACCAGTTCGATCTCGTGGTGAACGTCGTTCGAGGCGCTCGGGTAGGGGAAATCCTCCCCCATGGGCACGATGGTGTCCGGGTTCTTCTGGAAGAAGAAGGGCGGTTCCTTGTCGGGATCATGACCCATCTCGATGGCGTGATCGGCAAAGTTGCGGCCAACGCAATAGATGCGATGGATGGGGAACAGCGCCTCGCTGCCGGCGACCGCCAAGGTCGGTACCGGTGCCGGTTCAAGGACATACTTGCTTCGAGGCATCTCGTTCATGATCACGCTCCTGCTTGCCGCTATCCTCGTTATTTGAACTGTTCCGCGCGCGCGGGCAACAGCGTTCGCCACTGCATGGCAGGCAATCAGCGCCTCATGCTTGAAATTGTGCAGCGCAGCATTACTTCCTGTTTTCAGGGTGTCAGCTGGATTTCCTGTTCAACAGAGGCCCCATTATGCGATCCATATCCGATACCATCGAGAGGCTTGCGCGCGCCCGCGCCGCCGCAGCAGGCATGACAACCGCGCCCGGCCATCCAGCAGGCCGGCTGGAACCGCTGGCGATGACCGGCGACAATCCCGGACAGTTGTCGGGGTGGTACCAGGCGCCCGCCCGCTCCAAGACGCGGCCCGCGCTGGTCGTGGTGCTGCATGGCTGCACGCAGACGGCAGCCGCCTACGACGCAGGTTCGGGTTGGTCGCAGCTGGCGGAAGACTACGGCTTTGCCGTTCTCTATCCGGAGCAATCTCCCCAGAACAATGCAAACCGCTGCTTCAACTGGTTCAAGGATGAAGACATGACGCGCGATCGCGGCGAGTTGCTGTCGATCCGCCAGATGATCGACGTGATGGTCTCGAAGCACGGCATCGATACGAAGCGTATCTATGTGACGGGGCTTTCGGCCGGCGGTGCCATGGCGAATGCCTTGCTTGCAACTTATCCGGAGGTCTTTGCCGGTGGAGCGGTGATTGCAGGTTTGCCCTTCGGCGCAGCCTCGACGGTGCCGCAAGCCTTCGACCGCATGCGGGGCCATGGCCTGCCCTCGTCCGACGCGCTTCGCGAACTGCTGGATGCCGCTTCGCCGCACGAGGGTCCGTGGCCGACCCTATCGGTCTGGCACGGCACCGGCGACAGGACCGTCAGCGAAGACAATGCTCTGGCAATCATCGAGCAGTGGCGAGGCGTGCATGCCGTGGCGGACAAGCCGAGCAAGACGGACGTCGTCGACGGACACACCCGCGACACCTGGACGGATGCCTCGGGACGTGACGCGATCGAGTTCTACCGGATCAGTGGCATGCGCCATGGCACCCCACTCGACGCCTCCAGCGGATATGGCAAGGCAGGCCCCCACATGCTGGATGCGGGGATTTCCTCGACAGTCCATATCGCTCGAAGCTGGGGGCTCGCGGCGTCCTTCGAGCGCAAGCAGCCGATCGAGGATGCTGGCGTTTCGCCGACCGGATCGACATCAGGGACGACCGCCAGCGACCTGTCGGGGCAGATCCAGAACACCATCGAGGCAGCCCTGCGGGCCGCCGGCGTTCTGCGCTGATCCCGGGCGGCTAGTGAAGCCGCCTCTTGTCGGGACGTGCCAGGCCTGCCGCGACCAGATTGATGCCCTGCTGTAGCAGAAGCTCGGCCGACTTCAGGTCGCGTGTAGCGAGTTCGGTCGCGTTGCCCCGGATGGCCGTGGCGAGATTGTAGGAATTGGCGGCCGACAGGGCGTCACCCTGCTCCTCGGCTTCGTCGGCTGTGCCTTCCAGCGCGGTGACGACGTAGTCGATCAGTTCCCGCCGCTCGCTGACGGTCATCTCGGCGAGTGTCTTTGCTGCTTCCATGTGAAAATCTCCCTGGTTTGCGCCGGCAGATGCAGGCGTCAGGTGTTCGTTCTTGATTTTTTACTGAGGCGGACGCCAACGGCCCGGGTCTTATGGGGGGAGATAGGGCTGCAAGGCCGTTCCCGCAAGGTCGCCTTAGCGGCGTGGCACATGACTGTCATGAACAAGGGCTAGGTTCGGTGGAATCACCGGCCGCTGTCTCGGTGCGTCGGGCTTGCTTCCGCCAGGACGATTTTGCATGCAGATTGTGTTCTTTGGCATTGGTTATGTCGGTCTCGTCCAGGCGGCTGTTTTCGCCGAAGCCGGCTATCGGGTGATGTGCGTCGACATCGACGCCACGAAAGTCGCCGATCTGAAGGCGGGGAAGATCCCGATCTACGAGCCGGGGCTGGAAGCACTGGTTCGCGAGAATGTGAAAGCCGGACACCTGCTGTTCACGACCGACCCGAAGGACGCCGTGGCTTTTTCGCCCCTGCAGTTCATCGCCGTCGGCACGCCTCCCGACGAAGACGGATCGGCCGACCTTCGCCATGTGCTGACTGTCGCGCGCAGCATCGCTCGCCACATGGACGAGGCCAAGACCGTGGTGGTCAAGTCGACCGTCCCGGTCGGGACGGCCGACAAGGTGCGCGCGGCCATGGCGGCGGAGCTGCGGGACCGCGGACGTCCGGACCTCGGCTTCGATGTTGCCTCCAATCCCGAGTTTCTGAAGGAAGGCTCCGCCGTCGCCGACTGCACCAAGCCGGACCGGATCATCATCGGCACCGACAATCTGCAGACGGAGCAGCAGTTGCGGGAGCTCTACGCTCCCTTCAACCGCAACCATGAGAAAATCATCGCCATGGATGTGCGTAGCGCCGAGCTGACGAAATACGCGGCCAACTGCATGCTGGCCACCAAGATCAGCTTCATGAACGAGATGGCCAATCTTGCCGACCGCTTCGGCGCCGACATCGAGAAGGTGCGCATGGGGATCGGTGCCGACCCGCGCATCGGCTACCACTTCATCTACCCCGGCATCGGCTATGGCGGCTCCTGCTTCCCGAAGGACGTGCGGGCGACTATTCGCACGGCCGAGGCCGACGGTTTCGACCCGCTGCTGCTGAAAGCCGTGGAAGCCCGAAACGAGATGCAGAAGAGCTTCCTGTTCACGAAGATCCTCAGCTATTTCGGCGGCGACCTGCGCGGCCGGACATTTGCCATGTGGGGACTCGCGTTCAAGCCCAAGACGGACGACATGCGCGATGCGCCGTCACGGGTTCTGATGGAGGCTCTGTGGCAGGCGGGTGCCCGGGTGCAGGCCTACGATCCGGCTGCCATGGAGGAATGCCGCCGGATCTACGGCGAGCGGCCGGACCTGCAGCTCTGTGAGGGCAAGGAGGCGACGCTTGCCGGCGCCGACGGGCTTTTGGTCGTGACCGAATGGAAGCAGTTTCAGGCGCCTGACTTTAGCGCCATCAGGGCGATGCTGCGCGAACCGGTGATCTTCGACGGACGCAACATCTACGACCCGGCCATCGGGCTCCGGCACGGGCTGGAGATCCATCCGGTCGGGCGCCTGCGACCCTCCCCGCTCATCCCGCTCCACGAAAGCGTTGCCGCCGAGTAACGGGCTCGCGCGAAACGGATATGGGTGACCCCGAATCCGCTCAGCTGTCGGCCACCGGGAGCGGCGGTACCGCTTCGCCGGCGGTCGACATCAATTCGCCCAGCCTCGATACGGCATCCGCCAGCGCCTGGCGCTCGTGCGGCGGCAGCTTGGCGAAACGGTCGAGGAAGAGGTCGCCCATGGGTTCGGGTGCCTGCGCCATCAGGGCGGCGCCCGTCTCCGTCAACCGGGTGTGGACGATCCGGCGGTCGCTGCCCGACCGATAGCGCTGGATCAGGCCACGTTCTTCAAGATTGTCGAGGATCGTGACGACCGTGGCCGCGCTGATGTCGGCGTAGACGGAAAGCGCGCCCGACGTCACCTCCCCCAGTTCCGCGATCCCCTTCATCAGCACCAGCTGGGCAGCGGTCAGACCCGAACGCTTTGCCAGCGCCCGCGACTGCAGGTCATGGGCGCGGACGATGCGGCGCACGGCTTTTTCAATCGTCCTGGCGTGCGGCATCTGAAACTTTTCCACGCCATTGCCGTTCCCATCGATACCCATAGGCTTGACCTGCTTCATTCGAACTCTAATTATTAGATCTATAACTGTTATGTCGATGGTCAATAGCAAGAGGATTAAGCGGAACCGTGTGTGGAATTTGTGGTGAGATACGCTTCGACGGCGCCCAGCCTTCCCCTCTCGTACAGGCGAGGATGATGGACGCGATCGCGCCCCGCGGGCCGGACGGCTCCGGGCTGGTGATTCACGGCAATGCGGCGCTCGGGCATCGACGGCTCTCCATCATCGACCTTTCGGAAAAGGCGCGGCAGCCTATGGTGGATGCCGAGCTCGGACTGACCATCGCGTTCAACGGCTGCATCTACAACTATCCGGAATTGCGCAAGGACCTCGAGGCGAAGGGCTACCGCTTCTTCTCGCATGGCGACACGGAGGTCATTCTCAAGGCCTGGCACGCCTGGGGGACCGAGTGCGTCAAGCGCTTCCACGGCATGTTCGCCTTCGTCATCCATGAGCGCGACAGCGGCCGGGTGGTGATGGCGCGCGACCGGTTCGGCATCAAGCCGCTCTACTTTGCCCGCAACGGCAAGTCGATGCGATTTGCCTCCTTCCTGCCTGCCCTCCTGAAGAGCGGCGACATCGACACCTCGATCAACAAGACGGCGCTGCATCACTACATGACGTTCCACGCCGTCGTGCCGCCGCCGCATACGATGGTCAACGGCATCCAGAAGCTGCCGCCAGCGACCATCCGCGTCATCGAGCGCGACGGGCGCGAAGAGGACACCCTCTACTGGAGCCCGCCCTACGAGCGCGACCCGTCGATGGCCAAGCTCTCCTCGCAGGACTGGCGCGACCTTGTGCTCGACGCCCTGCGGACGGCCGTGAAGCGGCGCATGGTCGCCGATGTGCCGGTCGGCGTACTGCTCTCCGGCGGTGTCGATTCCAGCCTTATCGTCGGCCTGCTGGCAGAGATGGGCCAGAAGGACCTGATGACATTCTCGGTCGGCTTCGAGGCGGCCAATGGCGAAAAGGGCGACGAGTTCGTCTATTCCGACTTGGTGGCCAAACACTTCGGGACGGATCACCACCAGATCTTCGTGCCCTCCGAACGGCTGATGGGTGCCCTCCCGGGAGTCTTCGAAGCGATGTCGGAACCGATGGTTTCCTACGACAATGCCGGCTTCTATCTTCTGTCGCAGGAGGTGTCGAAACACATCCGAGTCGTGCAGTCCGGCCAAGGCGCCGATGAAGTCTTCGCCGGCTATCACTGGTATCCGCCGCTGGCCAATTCGACCGACGTGGCGACCGACTACGCCAAGGTCTTCTTCGACCGCTCGCACGAGAAGCTTGGCCGCCACCTGAACCCGGAGTGGATGACGAACGAGGACGTCAGCTTCAACTATGTCGCCAACCACCTGCGCGGCCCCCATGCCGACACACCGGTGGACGCGGCACTGCGCCTCGACAGCCAGGTGATGCTGGTGGACGATCCGGTCAAACGCGTCGACAACATGACGATGGCCTGGGGGCTGGAGGCTCGCGTGCCGTTCCTCGATCATGAACTGGTCGAACTTGCGGCCAAGATCCCACCGGAAGAGAAACTGCGCGAGGGTGGCAAGGGCGTGCTGAAGGATGCTGCACGCCTCGTCGTTCCCCACGAAGTCATCGATCGGAAGAAGGGCTACTTCCCGGTCCCGCAGCTGAAGTACGTGGATGGCCCCTATCTCGACATGGTGCGGGATGCGCTGACGTCGAAGGCGGCCAAGGAACGGGGCATCTTCCGCGACGACTACCTGCAGCAGCTCTTCGACAGCCCGACCGACCATATCACGCCGCTGCAGGGCTCCGAGCTGTGGCAGGTCGGCCTTCTCGAGATGTGGCTGCAGACCCACGGGGTGTAAGCAGGATGGGGAAGACGATGACAGACGACAAAGCCGGGCGGTTTCGTTCCGCAAAATCGGTCGCCCATCGCCTCAAGCAGCGGGTCGACTACTCCAGCCATGGGCAACACTCGAATGCGCCCAATATGGATGTCGCGGTGGAAGCATCGCAGGTGGACTGCGGCTGGGGACGCCTTCTGTTCGCGCAGACTTTCAAGACGCCGTCGCAGCTGGTTTCGGCACTGCGCGAGGAGGCTCCGGACCACCGGGACATCGCCGTCTATGTCGGCGATCCCCACGTGCTCCTCGCGGCCGCGCCGCAGGAGCTGTTTCTCGATCCGTCCCATACGTTCCGCCTGGATCTGGCAACCTACCGCAGCAGCCGCAAGCAACCGCGCGGCTTCTTCGTTCGGCGCCTGTCGTCGGAAGCGGACGCCGAAGCCGTCAACCGCATCTACACGTCGCGCGGCATGGTCCCCGTGCGGCCCGACTTCTTCTGGTCCAATCGGGACAACCGTTCGATCACCTATCTGGTCGCCGAGGACGAGAGCACCGGCGAGATCATCGGGACGGTGACCGGCATCGACCACCGCCGCGCCTTCAATGACCCCGAGCGCGGCTCCTCGCTCTGGTGCCTCGCCGTCGATCCGCAGGCGCGCCATGCCGGGATTGGTGAGGCGCTGGTGCGGCGACTGGCGGAGCATTTCAAGGCCCGTGGCGCTGCCTGCATGGATCTCTCCGTCCTGCACGACAACGAACAGGCGATCGGCCTTTACGAAAAGCTGCAGTTCCGGCGCATCCCGGCCTTCGCCGTCAAGCGGAAGAATTCGATCAACGAAAGGCTCTACGCGCGCCCGCTCGAGGCCTACGATGTTCTCAATCCCTACGCCCGGCTGATCGTCGACGAAGCGCGCCGGCGCGGAGTGCATGTGGAGATCACCGATGCCGAAGGCGGCTTCTTTCGACTGTCGCAAGGCGGACGGTCGGTGCATTGCCGCGAAAGCCTGTCGGAGCTGACATCGGGCGTTGCCATGTCGATCTGCGACGACAAGGCGGTGACTCGGCGTGTGGTCGAGCGCGCCGGTCTCTCCGTACCGCAGCAGATCACTGCAACCGACGACGATGCGCAGCTCGCCGAATTTCTGGAGCAGCACGGCCGCGTGGTGGTGAAGCCCGCACGCGGAGAACAGGGCCGCGCCGTTGCCGTCGGCCTCGACGCTCTGGAGGCGGTCCAGCATGCGATCGCCGAGGCCCGGGAGGTCTGCGATCGTGTTCTCGTCGAATCCTGCTTCGAAGGCGAAGACCTGCGGCTGGTCGTGATCGACTTCAAGCTCGTCGCCGCCGCTGTCCGCCGTCCGCCCAGCGTGATCGGCGATGGCCAGCAGACCATCCGTCGACTGATCGAAGCGCAGTCGCGGCGCCGGTCCGCCGCTACCGGCGGCGAGAGCCGGATCCCAATCGACAGCGAGACCGAGCGCTGCCTTAAGCTGAGCGAGCTCACCCTGGACAGCGTGCTCGACAAGGGACAGGAAGTCGTGGTGCGAAAGGCGGCCAATCTCCATACGGGCGGTTCCATCCACGATGTCACGGAGATCGTTCATCCGCGACTGGTCGAGGCTGCGGTCATCGCCGCACGCGCCATCAACATCCCGGTCGTCGGGATCGACTTCATGGTGCGCGCACCGACCGATCCGGACTATGTCTTCATTGAAGCCAACGAACGCCCTGGGTTGGCAAATCACGAGCCGCAGCCCACGGCGGAACGCTTTCTCGACCTGCTGTTTCCGCTTTCGGGGCATCGGGCGGCGAGTTTCGCATTGGGAAAAATGTAGGCAACCATGACCATCCACATAGACGAGAGCTATCTCCTGGCGCAGTTGAAGGCGCTTCTGGCGATCCCCAGCCCGACGGGTTACACGGACGAGGTCGTCCACTATTGTTCACGGGAACTGGAGCGGCTGGGCCTGCGTCCCGAGCTGACGCGACGGGGCGCCATTCGCGCCATCCGCCAGGGAAGCCGCCGGCGCGGTGCCCGTGCGATGGTGACGCATCTCGACACGCTGGGCGCCCAGGTAAAGTTCATCAAGGACAACGGCCGCCTCGAACTCGTTCCGATCGGCCACTGGTCGGCGCGCTTCGCAGAAGGTGCGCGGGTCACCATCTTCAGCAGCAACGGCAGCTTCCGCGGCACCATCCTGCCGCTGAAGGCGTCGGGCCATACCTTCAACGACGAGGTGGACACGCTGCCGGTCGGCTGGCGCTACGTGGAGCTCCGCATCGATGCCCTGACCCATTCGCTTGCAGAAACCCGCGCCCTCGGCATCGATGTCGGCGACACTGTGGCGATCGACCCGACGCCGGAATTCCTCGACAACGGCTTCATCAACTCGCGCCACCTCGATGACAAGGCCGGTGTCGCCATCGCGCTGGCCGCCATCGAGGCGCTGGAGCGTACAGGCGCGGCGACACCGGTCGACACGCATTGGCTGTTCACGATCGCCGAAGAGGTGGGCGTCGGCGCCTCGTCCATTCTGACGGCGGATGTCGCCTCCATGCTCACGATCGACAACGGGACGACGGCACCCGGGCAGAATTCGTCCGAATTCGGCGTTACCATCGGAATGGCCGATCAGTCGGGGCCGTTCGACTACCACCTGACCAAGAAGCTTGTCGAACTGTGCAAGGCGGAAGAGATTCCCTACCAGAAGGACGTATTCCGATACTATCGCTCGGATTCCGCATCGGCCATCGAAGCCGGCCATGATGTGCGCACGTCTCTCGTAACGTTCGGCGTCGATGCCTCGCATGGCTACGAGCGCATCCATACCGATGCACTGCTGTCAGTTGCGAAACTCGTCTCAGCCTTTGCCGTCAGTCCAGTTGTGATCCAGCGCGATCTCCAGGCAATATCCGGCGTCGAAGGTTTCACCCATCAGCCGATCGGGCTCCCAGACCAGCCGGCGCCCGGCCTGAAGGATGCGAAGGCCGACAGCGACGGCAGCAGCTGAGCCTCCGCCGCCGCCCGGGAGGCTGCAGCGCGTTGGCCTGGAAGTCAGATCTTGCGAGGTCGCTCGGCGGCGGCAAGGGTGACGATCTGCTTGAACAGAGAGCTTTCTGCGATGTCCTCGATCGGGAGACGTAGCTTGCGCTGCCAGTTCGGGTAGGCATCGGAGGTGCCGGGAACATTGGTGGGCTGGTCCTCGCCGACGAGGTCGGCAAGCCGCAGGGCCACCATCCGGCTGGGTGCGCGCGCAAGAAGCCCATGCATGGCCACGAAGGCCTCTTCCGTGA
>JBKBXP010000005.1:23241-38897 GCA_046314035.1 Pseudorhizobium sp.
GATTCCGCCCGCGCTATCGGCGATCTCCGCCATGACATTCTGAGGCGCAAGCAGACCCGATAGTCTCAGCCCATCCAGAAAACTTGTCCGTTGTGCCGCGCGGTCTGACCTCGCCTGCTCGGCAGCCTCAGGCTCCATCAGACCGAGCTTCAGCGCCAGTTCGATGTCCGCTCCGCGCCACCAGCCGATGAGCGGCGGCATGTCGTGGGTTCCGAGGCAGGCCAGCGACATGCGCGTCATGCCGCTGATGTCGTAGCCGTCAGGATTTGCTTCCTCGAAGTAGAGCACCCGGTAGCCGAGGATGTTTGCCTCTTCCATGACCTCCCGGAACCCGTGCGGCACGTTGCCAAGATCTTCGCCGATGACGACGCTCTGGCGTTCGTGGCTGACACGGGCAAGGGCGGATACCATGTCCTGGAATGGATAACGCAGATAGCCGCCCACCGCCGGTGTCTCGCCTTCCGGCAGCAGGAAGAGCTGCCAGATGCCCATGGCATGATCGATCCGCAACGCGCCGGCGTATCGCATCGATGCGTCGATGAGCTCCTGGTAGGGCGCCATGCCCTGATCCTGCAATGCCTTCGGCGAGAGCGCGACGAGGCCCCAGTCCTGACCGCTGGTGCTGAAGAAATCCGGTGGAGCGCCGACGCGCATGCCGGGCAGCTCCAGGTCGGGCGTGCTCCAGGTGGATGAACCGTCCGGCGCCTCGCCGACGGCAAGATCGAAATAGAGACCGACGCGCATGCGGAGGCGCGATGTCTCGGCCGTGACTTCGGCAAGTTGCCCTGCAGTCAGCCACTGCAGCCAGATGTGGAATTCGACCTCGTCCGACTGCGCCTCTGCAAACTGGCGAACCGCATCCCCATCCCACTGCTGGAACTGCGAAGGCCACTGCCGCCAGCCACTGCCGTGGCCTTGCGCCGCCATGTGAAGCGAAAGTGCCTCGAACACCGCATGCCGGTGCAGGACCTGCCCGTGCTCCTCTTTGAAACTTTCGAGCGCGTCCTCCTTCAGATCCTTCTGGCGCCACGAGGTCCAGATCCTGCGGAGGACCGCGAGCTTCAGATCGGTGACCGCCTGGTAGTCAACGATGTCGCCGGACCGAAGACTTTCGAGATCGGCTGCGTCAATCCAGGACGCATCGAAACCTTCGACCTCGTCGATCGCGAGATAGAGAGGATTGAGATACACCCGGCTGGAGGGCGAATAGGGGCTGCAACGCCCGGGCTCTGACAGAAACAAAGCATGAAGCGGGCTGAGGCCGATGAAATCCGCTCCGGCGGCCGCCGCGAAGGCGCAGACCTTGCGAAGGTCGGCAAAGTCGCCGATCCCCCAGTTGCGCTCCGACCGCAGTTCGTAGAGCTGCAGCGAAATTCCCCAGACTGGCGATCCTTCCAGAAATTCGGGCAGGTAGCAGGTGGTGCGGCCGTCCAGCTCCAGTTTTGGCGGCTGAAGGTTCTTGTCTGCGTCTTTCAGATTGGCGGGATCGGCGGAGATGCCGAGCGCTTCCAACATCTTGCGACGCGTCGTCTCGGGAACCGGGCGGATCTTGCCCTGCTGGTCCTCGTAATCGGGTGGGATGCCGTGAAGTGTCGCGAAACGATCGAAATCCGACGGCGCTTTTGCCGCTCTGCTTTTTGTCATGGGTCATTTCCGGTTGGCTGCTATGCGTCTGAACAGTGATTCCCTTGCTAAGGTTCCTGAACCGTCTGCATCGCGTCGCCTTTCACCGTCTGCGGACCATTGATCGCAGACGGCCACGTGGCCTCCGCAGGCAGCGCCGGATCATTGATCAATGGCGTGCGGCGGTGGCTGACCCGGATCTTCCTCCACCACCGTCGACTGGAACGGTCGAGACATGACGATCACGACCGCGATCACGGCAACGACAAGACCGATAATGAGGTAACGGGTGTTCATGGCGCTCTCCTGTTTGGCAGGCAAACAGGGAGAGGCCATGGAAGTTCCTTTTGGGGCCGCAGTCTCAGGGGAGCCCGGCTGCCCACTCCCGGATCCGGGTCAGGCCTGCCTGCAGAAGTGCCTCGGCTGCCGCGCTGTCTTCGGCTTCGACGTAGCACCGCATTTCCGGCGCGTTGCCGGAGGGCCTGAAATGGATGATGCGCTTGTCCGCCAGCGTGACCCGCAATCCGTCGATGTCGCTCTTGCCGGCAACTGTCCCGATCGGCGCCAGGAACGCCTGCAGTTCCTCGTCGCCCTTGCGCAGATGCGCCATCAGGGCCGCACTGTCTTCGAGCGGGAAGTTCTCCAGCCGATCCGCGGCGGCGAAGGGAAGGCCGAAGGAAGCCGCTAGTTCCGACAGCGGCTTCTGCTCGCGGGCGGCAAGGAATAGCATGGCCAGGATGGGCAGGAAGCAATCGCGGGTGGGCAGGGCCTTGACGACCCGGCCGTTGACGGTGAAATCCGTTGCGGTCAGCAGGCCGCCGTTCGCCTCGAAGCCCATGATGCGCTGCTTGCCGGCGGCAACAGCCTCGTCCATGGCGGCGATGACATAGGGCGAGCCGACCCGGGTGCGGATGACCTCGTAGCTGCCGGCTGCCTCGATTCCCGAATTCGACGTCACCGGCGTCACCGTCACGGCCGCGTCCAGAAAGCGTGCGGCAACGACACCCAGCAGGTCGCCGCGGATAGGCATTCCCGTCTCGTCGGATACAAGCGGGCGGTCTCCGTCGCCGTCGGCCGAGACGATGGCATGGATCTGATGCTCTCTCGCCCAGGCTTTCAGGCTTTCGATCGTCTCGGTCGAGACCGCTTCCGTATCCACCGGGATGAAGGTTTCCGACCTGCCGAGCGCGACGACCTCGGCACCGTAATGCGCAAGGACCTCCACCAGCAGATCGCGGGCCACCGTGCTGTGCTGATAGACGCCGACCTTCAGTCCTTCGAGCGCCTGCGCGGGCAGGAGTGCAAGGTTGCGCTCCATGAAGAGGGCAGCGCATTCCTCGGATCGGTCGATCGTGATGTCGACGCTCCCCTCGTCCCGCCCGGTCTCGTCGATTGCGGATGCCAGGCTGCTGATCGCCTCCTCGTCCTGCTTGTCGATCTCGCCGTCCGGCCGGTAGAACTTGATGCCATTGCGGTCTGCGGGGATGTGCGAGCCGGTGACCATCAGCGCGGCAGCGCCTTTCTCCAGCCCATACAGCGCCAGTGCCGGCGTCGGCACCGTGCCGCAGTCGATCACCTCGAACCCATGCCTGGAGAGTGCCGCGGCGCAGTTCCCGGAGATCTCGGGGCTCGACT
The DNA here is from genome assembly GCA_046314035.1 of Pseudorhizobium sp. Taxonomy (GTDB): domain Bacteria; phylum Pseudomonadota; class Alphaproteobacteria; order Rhizobiales; family Rhizobiaceae; genus Neorhizobium. The sequence continues at coordinate 26,500 of JBKBXP010000005.1, forward strand.
CGCGAAAGTCCCGCCCCAGAAGGATTGCCGCTCCCGGCCGGGCCTTCCCGCTCTCCAGGAGGTACTGGCCGAAGGCGGCCGCATACCGCATGGATGCAGCTCCCTTCAGATCCGCCGACAGTCCTCTCAGGCCACTTGTTCCGAACTTCATCCTATCATCCGCTTCGCGGTCCTCTGTGTTGTGCCGAAGCTATACCGTGTGTTGCGCCGCGAACAACCCGGCAGAGCGTCCGACGCGGGCGACAAACTGCGACTGTGACCATTTTTCATTTGCACCGCAGCATCGTCCTCGGCATGTTCGACTCATGCATAACAGGACTGGAAACAAGCAGATATGACAGCGGATGCGATCGTTCTCGGTGCCGGCATTGTCGGTGTCTCCACGGCTTTGCACCTCGCACGGCGAGGCAAGTCGGTGGTGCTGGTCGACCGGCGCGGTGCGGGCGAGGAGACGTCCTATGGCAACGCCGGCCTCATCCAGCGCGAAGGCGTCGTGCCCTACGGCTTCCCCCAGCAGTTCGGCCAGATCCTCCGCTACGCGCTCAACAATCGCATCGATGCGCATTATCACTGGCGGGCGATCCCGCTGGTGTCGTCCTTCCTTGCCAAATACTGGTGGAATTCCAACCTCAGCCGGCATCAGTTGATCGCGCGCGCCTATGCGCCGCTGATCGAGCATTCGATCGAGACCCACAACGAGCTGATCGAGGAGGCCGGTGCCGAGGACCTGATCGTCAAGCAGGGCTGGACGGAGGTGTTCCGCACCTCCGCCAAGCGCGACGGTGAGCTGCGCGAAGCCGGCCGGTTGAACCGCGAATACGGCGTCGCCTTCGAGGAACTGACGCCAGCCGACATCGCAGCCCAGGAGCCTGCCCTCAGCAGTGATTTTGTCGGCGGCCTGAAGTGGGTGGATCCGTGGTCGGTGCGCGATCCGCATGCGCTGACGATGGCCTATCTGCGCCTGTTCGAGAAGCTCGGCGGCCGGTTCCTGAACGGCGACGCCAAGAGCCTGTCGCAGACCGCCACCGGCTGGCGGATGGTGGCCGGTGACGGCGTCGTCGAAGCCAAGGATGTGGTGGTGGCGCTCGGTCCCTGGTCGGATGTGGTAACGAAGCCGCTCGGCTACCGCTTCCTCGTCGGCGTCAAGCGTGGCTACCACATGCACTACGGCACCGAAGGGAACGCCAAGCTCAACGGCTGGACGATGGATGCGGAGCGCGGCTATTTCCTGGCGCCGATGAACCAGGGTATCCGGCTGACGACCGGCGCGGAATTTGCGCTGCGCGACGCGCCGAAGACCCCCGTTCAACTGGACCGGGCCGAGGCCGTAGCGCGCAGCATCTTCCCGCTCGGGGAGCGGCTCGACGCTGAGCCCTGGATGGGCGCCCGTCCCTGCACGCCGGACATGATGCCGGTGATCGGCAAGGCGCCGCGTCACAGCGGCTTGTGGTTCGCCTTTGGGCACGCCCACCATGGTCTGACGCTCGGGCCGGCCACCGGCCGCGCCATCGCCGAGGCCATCACCGGGGAAACGCCGTTCATCGACATCTCCGCCTATCGGCCGGAGAGGTTCGGCGCTTGACTGGTCCCGCATGGGAAATGCGGATAGAGTCCGCCTCACAGGACACACGGCCGGCCCGGCACGGGCCGCTCGTGCTTCTGGTTCGATATCTCATCTACAACGCCACGACCGTTCACCGCTAGAATAGCCCAAGAGGCTTGAGCGCCTGTGGCGCCGACGGCATAACGATTACCTGGTGTTTCATGGACGATATCAGCTCCGCTCAGATTTTCTTCGACAGCAATCCCGACGTCGAGGTCCTCGAGGCCTTCGTCATCGACGTCAACGGCGTGCCGCGGGGCAAATGGATCCCGCGCGAACGGGCGCTCGACGTTCTGGCCAACGGCATGGCGATGCCGCGCTCGGTCTATGCGCTCGACGTCTGGGGGCGCGATGTGAACGCCGCCGGGCTGGCGGAAGGCACCGGCGATCCGGACGGGCTCTGCTTTCCGGTGCCGGGCACGCTGTCGCGCGTCACATGGCTGAACCGCCCCACTGCACAGGTCCTGCTTGCCATGCGCGATCCGGACGGCAGCGGCTTCTATGGTGACCCACGCCAGGTGCTGGCCAATGTCCTCAAGGGCTTTACGCGGCTCGGTCTTACGCCGGTGGTGGCCACCGAGCTCGAGTTCTATCTGATCGATCCGGTGCGCTCAGCCCTCGACCCTGTCCGCCCGCCGAACTCGCGCGACGGGCGCTGGCACACGGGGCAGACACAGGTTCTTTCGATTTCGGAGCTGCAGGACTTCGAGGACGTCTTCCACGGCATTGCCTCGGCGGCGCGGGCGCAGGGCATTCCCGCCGACACGACGCTGCGCGAAAACGGCCCGGGCCAGTACGAGATCAACCTGAATCATGTGCCGGATGCGCTGAAGGCCGCGGATTTTGCCGTGCTTTTGAAGCGGGTCGTCAAGGGCGTCGCCCGCGCCAATGATCTCGATGCGACCTTCATGGCCAAGCCCTACGGCATGCAGGCAGGCAGCGGCATGCATGTGCATTTCTCCGTGCTCAACGACAGCGGCGTCAACGTCTACGCCGGCGATGACGGACCTTCGGAGATGCTGTTCCACTCGGTCGGCGGCCTTCTGGAGAACATGGGGGAGAGCATGGCGGTATTTGCCCCGCACGCAAATTCCTATCGGCGACTACGACCGAGCGAACATGCGCCGACCTTCGCCTCCTGGGGCTTCGACAACAGATCTGCCGCCGTCCGTGTCATCACGGCCAGCAAGCCGGCGACACGCATCGAGCATCGTGTCGCGGGAGCCGATACCAACCCCTATCTGGTGTTGGCGATGATCCTCAGCGCTGCGCTGGCCGGCATTCGCGAAAAGCGCAATCCCGGTGGCGCGATCACCGGCGATGCCCATGCGGTGAGCCACGAACCGCTGCCGACGAACTGGGCCTCTGCCGTGCATGAGTTCGGGAAGTCGACCTTCGCCTATGCTACGCTTGGTCCGAAATACCGCGCGCTCTATACCGCCTGCAAGCAGCAGGAGATCCAGGAATTCTCACTTCGCGTCACCGACGTGGAGTACGACGCCTACATCCGGACGGTGTGACATGACCTACAAGACCAGCGACAATCCCCGCCACGCCAATTCATGGTATGCGGCTTCCGCCAACGACCAGCGGGTCAGACCGAAGCTGCAGGGCGAGACGGAGGCGGATGTCTGCGTCATCGGCGCCGGCTTCAGCGGGATCTCGGCGGCGCTGGAGCTCTGCGAGCGGGGGTACTCCGTCGTCGTGCTGGAGGCCGAACGGATCGGCTTCGGCGCCTCCGGTCGCAACGGCGGTCAGATCGTCAACGGCTACAGCCGCGACCTGCAGACGATCGCCGGGCGCTACGGTCCCGACAAGGCGGTGAAGCTCGGAGCCATGTCGCTCGAGGGCGGCGAGATCATCCGCGACCGGGTGGCGAAGTACGATATCGACTGCGGTCTCGTCCCGGGTGGCTTCTTTGCCGCCTTCACGGAGAAGCAGGTCCGCGAGATGGCAGCCCACAAGGCGAACTGGGAGAAATACGGACACTCCGGGCTCGAGATGGTCGGCAAGGACGAGGTGTCCCGATATGTGAAGACCGACCGCTATGCCGGCGGCATGATCGACCGCCTCGGCGGGCATATCCATCCCCTGAACCTCGTGCTGGGCGAAGCCGCTGCCGTGGAGAGCCTGGGAGGGCGCATCTTCGAACAGTCGCGGGTGACGGCGATCGATACGGGGAACCGGCCGCAGGTGCGGACAGCCGAAGGGAGCGTGCGGGCAAACTACGTGCTGGTCTGCGGAAACGCCTATCTCTCGCCGCTGCTGCCGGAAATCCATGGGCGGATGATGCCGGTTTCCAGCCAGGTGATGGCCACGGAGCCGCTGGATCCGGCGCTGGCCGAAAGCCTGCTGCCCGCCAACTACTGCATCGAGGACGCCAACTACATCCTCGACTACTACCGCCGCACCGCCGACAACCGGCTGCTCTATGGCGGCGGCATCGGCTATGGCGGACATGACCCGAAGGACCTGACGAGCGTGATCCGGCCCAACATGCTGAAGACCTTCCCGCAGCTCAAGGATGTCCGGATTGATTATGCCTGGAGCGGCAATTTCGCGCTGACGCTCACTCGCATCCCACATGTGGGCAAGATTTCCGACACGGTCTTCTTCTCCCATGGCGACAGCGGCCATGGCGTCACCACGACGCATCTGCTCGGCAAGATCCTCGGCGAGGCGGTGGCCGGCCACGCGGAGCGCTTCGATGTCTGGGCCTCCTTGCCCAACCTCCCCTTCCCGGGCGGAAGAGCGCTGCGCGTGCCGCTGACGGCGCTTGGTGCCTGGTGGTACGGCATGCGGGACAGGCTCGGCTTGTAGAGGAGGCAACCGCCTCCTAGTCTGCCAAAACGATGTAGCGCCGAAACTGGACCGTGGCTGCCGCCTTGAAATCGCGGATGACCCATTCGCCTTTTTCCTCTTCGACGAGCAAGGCAAGCCGAATGGCACCGGCGGCAAGATGGAACATCAACACCACCATCCGGTCGTATTCCTGCCGCATCTCTTCCGACACAAACCGGTGGGTCGCAGCGGCAAAAATCTCGCTGTGAACCCGTGATTGCGCGAGATCGATCATCGCCAGTTGCTTGCAGGCCTGTGCAGCATTCAGCAGGTCCTGGATGGCCGGGTTGCTCTTGACCTTTTCATAGTAGCCATCGACGAGCGCTTCGATGGCTGTGAACGCATCCTGACTGGACTGCAACTGCGCCACCCCAGCCTCGATCATGTCCTTCACCTCGTCCGCGTACCGCTCGTAGAGCATCGCGACAATGGCTGTCTTGTTCGGGAAATACTGGTAAACGGAAGCAATGGGGCCGCCCGAGAGGAAAGCAATTTCCTTCATCGTGACGGCGTCGATGCCCTTTTTGCCTATGAGGTCCATCGAGACCTTCAAGATCTCGTCGATACGGTCTCGGCTGCGTTCCTGCTTGGGGACACGGCGCAGCTGGGCCCATGTGGCGGATTCGGTCGTTTCAGGCATTCTTGGTACTTCCCTCACATACACGCCCAAGCGGTCGTTGCCACCTGCCTCCCCGCAATGCTTTAAGCATCGGCGTATATGCGAGTACGGAAATAGGCTTGACCCAGATCATCTTAAAAAATGTTTCATCAACATTTTCGTATGTTATGAGGTACTATTTCACTGAGACCGTTAAACTAGGCTTTACAAGCCCAGTTTCTTGAGCCCCGCGTGAGCTGCATCGACGATTTCCTCGAGCGTCGCATCGATGTCGACCGTCACGACACCTTCTTCGCCTTCAGGCGTTTCGAGCGTCGCAAGCTGCGTGTGGAGAAGAGACAGCGGCATGAAATGGCCGGTGCGTTCCCCCATCCGAACCTCGAGCAGTTGCGGCGTGCCCTTCAGGAAGACGAAGCGCAGTTGACCGCCCGCCGCCTGCCTCAGACGCTCGCGATAGGTCCTCTTCAAGGCGGAGCATGACAAGACGAGGCTGTTTCCCTTGGCAACCGACGCTGCCAGCTCCTGTCCCACCAGATCGAGCCACGGCCAGCGGTCCTCGTCGGTCAGCGGCATGCCCTTTGCCATCTTCTCGACGTTGGAGGCCGGGTGCAGTCGGTCGCCCTCGACGAACCGGCAATTGAGCCGATCAGCCAGACGTTCGCCAATCGACGATTTGCCGGCTCCGCTGACGCCCATGACGATGATGGCAGATGGATTTTGCAGGGACATAGACAGATCCTAATCTCAGAGATGCTGCCTGCTACCCGATCTGCAGCCTCCTCCACAAGATGCGAGGGCATCTTATCGACACTTACGGCTTTGCCCGCAGATCCCGGCGCAGGACATAGGGCATGAGGGCCGACAGAATGAGAAGCCGCAGGATGTGGTGGGCTCCGACGTAGGTGGGCTGCGCGTTGAGCATGACCGCCATGGCGGCCATGGTTTCGAGACCTCCGGGCGCGAAGGCGATCAGCGCCGCATCCACGGGCACGGACGTCAGCCAGGATACCAGAGCGGCAATGGCCGCCGCCAGTGCGACGACGACAATGGTGACCACGGCGCCGGCAACAAAGGCGGTGCGCATGGCCTTCAGCGAGGCACCGGAAAACCGTGACCCGATCATGGCACCAAGCAGGGCATAGGTCGGGATCATGATCCAGGCGGGGAGATCGCCCACCACGAAGTCGGTTATATGCGTGGCGCCGGACGCGATCATACCACCCAGCAGAAGCGCTGCCGGTGTCTTCCAGCGCTGGAGGACCAGGCCCAGAACGACGGCAAAGGCGAAGGACGCCGCCAGCGGGACAAGTCCCATCGAGGGATTGGCCACTATTTCCTCAGGCCTCACCAGCCCCAGCACGTCGACGATCAGCGGTACCGTCAGGGTCAGCGCCAGCACGCGAACGCTCTGGATGACGCCCACGGCCAGCAGGTCGCTCCTGGTGTCGGCGGCAAGGCTGATCACGAAACTCAGATGCCCCGGCGAAGCCGCAAGCAGAGCGGTCGTGCGGTCATAGCCGAAGAAGCGCTCCAGGATCCATGTGGCGACATAGAGGAGGATGATGATAGCGACAGGCACCATCAGAAAGCTCAGCGGCCACGTCCTGGCGGCAACGAAGATCTCCGGGGTCAGCCCCGTTCCCATGGACAGGCCGACGATGACGAAGCTTGCATTGCGCGCCAACACCGGGATGCGGAGATCCAGTCCCGCAAGCCCGCCAACCGTTACGGCAACGGCAGGTCCGACGAGATAGGGGGCTGGGAAAGCGAGCAGGTGAGCCAGGGCCGCGCCTGCTGCAGCAATCAGGGCGGTCAGTGCGAAGACGCGGATTTCCGGAAAGGACATGCTGTCGCCAAGGCAGGGAAAAACAGGCTGCCGGACCCGGAGCCTGTTTCTTTCTATTGCATGTCAGCGGAAGGTCAACCTCGCGGCCGGCAAGTGCGGCCGCGCAGGGAACGGCGGTTAGGCGGCGGGCGCAGGCACAGCAGCAAGCTTCAGTGGGCGGCGAACCTCATCGAGACCCAGCAGGAAGTTGATCTGCGGCCGTGCCTTGACGAGGTCGTCGATGGTGTAATCGGCCAGCACGTCGAAGAAGGCGTTGAGCGCCTTGCGCAGCGCAGAATTGAGGCCGCAGCTATCGACGAGAGGACATTCGGCGACGCCTTCCTCAAAGCACTCCGCCATGGCGAAATTGTCTTCCGTCACCTTGACCACATCGAACAGCGTAATGCGATCGGCTGCCCGTCCGAGGCGCACGCCGCCGTTGCGGCCGCGCACCGTCTCCACGAGGCCGGCCTTGTTGAGCGGCTGCAGAATCTTGAAGAGGAACAGCTCGGACACGCCATAGGCACGGGCAATCTCGGGGATGCGGCTGAGATGGCCATCGTTGGCAGCACAGTACATAAGGATGCGCACCGCGTAGTTGGTCTGTTTGGTCAGTCGCATGCCGGTTCTCCGAGTCTTATCGATCCCACATATAGTGGCTCGCCTAGTTTCGAACAATTCAAAAATAAGAAGTTTGTGATCAAGTTTACGGGCGGGCTAAACGGCTCCCTATTGACGCATCCCGAAAATCATGACTTTTCCTATCAAGTAATTATTCCACGGATGGAGGACATAGATGACGGGTTTCAGAGGAATTTTCGCAGCCGGCGCTTTGGCCGGCGTATCGCTTTTTTCGATCCAGCCGGCCTTGGCCGACGGTGAGGTGAACATCTACTCCTACCGCCAGCCCGATCTGATCAAGCCGCTGCTGGACGAGTTCACGAAGGAAACCGGTGTCACCACCAATGTCCTGTTCCTCGACAAGGGACTTGTGGAGCGCATCCAGGCGGAGGGCGCCAATTCGCCCGCCGACGTCATTCTGACGGTCGATATTGCCCGCGTCATGGAAGCCACCGAAGGCGGCGTGACGCAGCCGGTTACCGACAACGAGACGATCAACCAGGACATTCCAGCGCAGTTTCGCGATCCGGCGGGCGAGTGGTTCGCGCTGACGACCCGCGGCCGCGTCGTCTATGCCTCCAAGGATCGGGTCGACCAGGACCAGATCACCTACGAGGAACTGGCCGATCCCAAGTGGAAGGGCCGGATCTGCATTCGTGACGCGCAGCATTCCTACAACATCGGCCTGATTGCCTCGATGATCGCCGAGCATGGCGCCGAGTATACCGAAACATGGCTGACCGGCCTGAGGGACAACCTGGCGCGCAAGCCGAACGGCGGCGATCGCGATCAGGCCAAGGCCATTCTGGCCGGCGAATGCGATATTGCCCTCGGCAACACCTACTACGTCGGTCTGATGCAGACGAACGAGAAGGAGCCGGAGCAGAAGGATTGGGCGGCCGCCATCAAGGTGCTCTTCCCCAATACCGAAGACCGCGGCACGCATGTCAACATCTCGGCCATGGCCATGGCCAAGAATGCGCGGAACAAGGACAATGCGGTGAAACTGATGGAATTCCTGGCGTCCGGTGATGCCCAGAAGATCTATGCGGAGCAGGTGTACGAATATCCTGTGATGCCGGGTGCTGAACCCTCCGACATCGTCAAGGCTTTCGGTACCATCAAGCCGGACACGCTGCCGCTGGCCGACATCGCAGCGCACCGCAAGGCCGCATCGGAACTGGTCGACAAGGTCGGCGTCAACGAAGGCCCACAGGGCTGAGCTGAAGACGTCACGACGAGCAACACGGGGCCGGCATTTGCCGGCCTCGCTGTTTCAGGGCATTGCCTGAGACTGGACCGTCGCGGTCAGAATCCCAGACCGAACGCGTCGGCGATCCAGGCCGTTGCTCCGACAACCACCAGGATCCCCACGCCGGTCACTGCAATCCTTGTCCAGTAGTTGCGCCTGGCGCGTTTCCCGTCCCATTCATACACCATCGCTCCCCCCTTCCTGATGGAGGGAAACTAGTCTCCGGCTAATCAAGTTCAATAGCGGATAAGCCGGCCCGTCGTGCGACGGGCCGCACCATACCGCTACTTCATGGTTGGAATCGAGAACTCCGCCCCATCCTTGATGCCGGATGGCCAACGGCTGGTGATCGTCTTCATCCGCGTCCAGAACCGGATCGAATCCGTGCCGTGCTGATTGAGGTCGCCGAAGGACGAGGCCTTCCAGCCGCCGAAGGAATGGTAGGCGAGCGGCACCGGGATCGGAACGTTGACCCCGACCATGCCGATGTTGATGCGGCTGGCAAAATCGCGTGCGGCATCGCCATCGCGGGTGTAGATGGAAACTCCGTTGCCGTACTCGTGCTTCATCGGCAGCGAGAGGGCTTCCTCGTAGTTGGCGGCCCGCACGACGGAGAGAACAGGTCCGAAGATCTCGGTCTTGTAGATGTCCATCTCCGGCGTGACTTCGTCGAACAGGCAACCGCCGACAAAGTAGCCTTCCTCATAGCCTTGCAGCCTGAAATTGCGGCCATCGACGACGAGCTTGGCGCCTTCCTCGACGCCCCGATCGATCAGACCGGTGACGCGCGCGTGCGCCTCCCTCGTGACGAGTGGACCAAAATCGGCCTTGTCGTCGGTGTAGGGGCCGATGCGCAGGCTTTCCACCATCGGCGTCAGCTTCTCGATCAGCCGGTTGGCCGTTTCCTCGCCGACCGGCACCGCCACGGAGATCGCCATGCAGCGCTCGCCGGCAGAGCCGTAGCCAGCGCCGATCAGCGCATTGGCCGCCTGATCCAGATCGGCGTCCGGCATGATGATCATGTGGTTCTTGGCGCCGCCGAAGCACTGGGCGCGCTTGCCGCCGGCAGTCGCCGTTGCATAGACATAGCGGGCGATCGGCGTGGAGCCGACGAAGGAGACGGCACCGATCTCCGGGTGGTGGAGGATGGCGTCGACCGCCGTCTTGTCGCCATTGACGACGTTGAGGACGCCCGCCGGCAGGCCGGCCTCGATCATCAGCTCCGCGAGGCGGATGGGCAGCGACGGATCGCGTTCGGAGGGCTTCAGGATGAAGGCATTACCGCAGGCGATCGCCGGTGCAAACATCCACATCGGGATCATGCCCGGGAAGTTGAAGGGCGTGATGCCGGCGCCGATGCCGACCGGCTGGCGGATCGAATACATGTCGATGCCGGGGCCGGCACCTTCGGTGAATTCGCTCTTGGACAGATGCGGAATGCCGATGACGAATTCGCAGACCTCGAGGCCGCGGATGATGTCGCCCTTGGAATCCTCGATCGTCTTGCCGTGCTCGCGCGACAGGATCTCCGCCAACTCATTCATGTTGTCGTTCAGCAGTTGCACGAACTTCATGAAGACGCGGGCGCGGCGCTGCGGGTTGGTCGCGGCCCAGGCCGGCTGAGCCGAACGGGCGGACTCGACGGCTGCGGCGAGTTCCGCCTCGCTGGCCAGCGAGACGGTGCCCTGCACCTCTCCGGTCGCCGGATTGAAGATATTGGCCGTGCGACCGCTGGCGCCGGTGACGCGCTTGCCGTCGATGAAGTGACCGATCTCGTACATGGAATGCTCCTCCGCTCGTTAACGGCAGAGACTGGCACTCAAAATTGCACAATGCAACGCGATAGTTTACGCATCTGTTGTGCAAAAAACAGCATCAGGAGATCCATGTGGACTGGGATGATGTGCGGATGTTCCTGGCAGTCGCCAGGGCTGGGCAGCTTCTGGCAGCATCGCGCAGCCTTGGGATCAATCACGCCACCCTAGGGCGGCGCGTCACCCATCTCGAGGAAGCGCTGGGAAGCCGGCTGCTGATCCGCCGGACCAATGGCTGCGAGCTGACGCCCGAAGGGTCAGCCTTCTTCCAGGCGGCAGAGCGGATGGAAGCGGAGATGCTGGCCGCACAGGCTGCCATGGGGCGGATCGACACGGCCATTGCCGGCACCGTGCGCATCGGCGCGCCAGACGGTTTCGGCGTCTCGTTTCTGGCTTCGCGCCTGAAGGGCCTGACGCAAAGGCACCCGCAACTGAAGGTTCAGCTCGTGCCGGTGCCCCGCTCCTTCTCGTTGTCGCAACGGGAGGCGGATATCGCCATCACCGTCGAGCGGCCGGCACAGGGGCGGCTGATCTCGTCCAAGCTCACCGATTACACGCTGGGCCTCTACGCCTCGCGGCTTTACCTGGCGGAATACGGTGAGCCGACCAGCATCGACAGTCTGAAGAGCCACCTGCGGATCGGTTATGTGGAGGACCTGATCTTTTCACCGTCGCTCAACTTCACCGGTGAAGTGATGCGCGACTGGGACGCCGGTTTCGAGATCTCGAGTGCGATCGGCCAGACGGAGGCAGTCCGATCAGGCGCCGGTATCGGCATCCTTCACGATTACATCGGTCGCCAGTATCCGGAGCTAGTCCGCGTGCTTCCGGCGGTCACCATCCGCCGCGCCTACTGGACGACCTATCACGAAAGCAGCCGCGATCTTGTGCGGCTGCGGGTGGTGCTGGATTTTCTCAACGAGATGGTTCAGGCGGAGCGGAGCATCTTCAACTAGCGCCTGCCGGATCAGACGGCGACGAAGGTGGCTGCCGGCAGGCCAAGAGCGGTGGCAATGCGGTGCAGCAGCGATGCGTCGGCACCTTCGCCATTTTCGACAGCCGTCAGCTGGTCGATCGTCAAGCCGGTGGTAACAGCGAGCTGCTCCAGCGAATATCCCACGGCAAGACGGGCCTCTGCAACAGCGGCAGCAACCTGCTCGCCCGAGACCTTCGTGTCCGTGGCAGCATCAAAGTTGTTCATGGAAATCGACATGAGGGCAACTCCTTCAAAAGGGTTTCGCCAGAGCGATATGTCAGGGACGGCAGAAGCGGCGGTCGGTTCCAGCTGCTGCACTGCACACAAGTAGGCTTTTATGCGGCGATGACAAGTAGTGATGCAAATGCCGCCGCAATTGCCTTAAAATCGGGCAGGCATGTGCGCATCGCTTGCCGGCGCCGGCGGAGAGACTAGGGTTATGGGGAAATGCATCTGGCGTTGAAGAAGGTAGCGGCCCCGTTGTCCGACGGCACGTTCCTTCTTCGAAAGGCGCGCGTCGATGTCGTGGGATTCGATCGCGAGAAACCGCATGGCGCCCTCGGTTTGTCACCCATGTCATAGGTACAAACTGTTACCTATGACACCGGCATGCACAAAGGGAGAATGGTACGGTTGGGTGGAATCGAACCACCGACCTCAGGATCCACAAACCTGCGCTCTAACCAACGGAGCTACAACCGCACAAGCGCCGATGTGGGCGCCTTTTCGGGTCCAATACGAGCATCGACGTCGTTTTGCAAGCCCCTTATGGAAACAGGCCAGCGTTTTTGGGCTGGCCTGTTTGTTCAAGTGCGGGTGCTGCTCAGGCTGCCTTGAAGGTTGCCAT
>JBKBXP010000006.1:0-13110 GCA_046314035.1 Pseudorhizobium sp.
TTTTGCCGTGCCAGCCGTGGCCCAGCAGGAATTGCTGACCGATCCCGAGATCTACGAGAAGAACCACTACGCCAAGCGTTGCGACGTCGTGCAGTATGGCGGTCGTTTCCTCGACCGGATCGACATCAACAATGACGGGCTCCAGGACGTCGTCACCAACAGCAGCGAAATCGTCTGCGACGGCGTTCGGGGTCCCGATTGCTCGGCCGAAGGATGTCCCTTCAACTTCTATCTACAGGTGAAGGAAGGCGGCTACTTCATGATCGCCACGGCACAGATGTATTCCTATGACTTCATCCAGCGCTTCGGCAACATGGTCTTTGTCCTGAATATGCATCCCCGCTATTGCGAGCGGAAAGAGGGCCAGGAGCCCTGCGCCATGACGGTTCGCGTGCGTGGCACGACATTCTTTACGATCTCGAAAAAGTGACGTTTACGGCGCGGGAAAGACATCGTCGATCCTGCCGAGAATTCGATAAGCGGCGAGCCCCACCCACTCGCGGAGGGCTGTCGACATCTGCTGCGCGTTGAGGGTCGGCTGCGTGAAGTCGAGCGCGAAGGACAGAGTGCCGGCGGTGCGATAATCGACCGGCCAGGGCGCCACATCCATACCTGCCTTTCGAAACAGCCCGACTGAGCGCGGCATGTGGAAGGCAGACGTAATCAGCAGGCATTGACCCAGATCGCGGCCGGACAGAAGTTCGCGACTGTTCTGGGCGTTTTCATCGGTGTTTCTGGATGTCGTTTCAGCGATGAGCCGGTCGCTTGATATCCCGAAAGCCTCGAAGAAACGGATCGACGCCGCAGCATCGCCCTCGTAAACACCGCTCAGGGATCCGTCGCCTCCCGACACGAGAATTCTTGCCTCGGGATGTCGCATTGCCAGGCGCAGCGCTTCGACGAAGCGGTCGGCCGCCTGATTGAGATCCATACCGCCACGGGCTGTCGTGACTTCGGTCTCGAAGGCACCACCCAGCACGATCATGCAGGAAACATTTGAGGGATCCGCCCCCGGCCGCGGAAATCGAGCCTCGAGGCTTTGCAGCAGGACGGAGCCAAGGGTCGTGTAGAGGGTGAGGAACAGAATCAGAAGCGAGAGCGACAGGGCGGCTACGGCCAACCGGAGCCAGCGGAACCAGATCAAGGCCAGAGCAAGCAGCCCAAGCAGAAACACGAGAGAGAGCGGCTGGATCGCATTCCAAAACAGTTTTGAAACCACAAACAATCTGCACTCTCCCGATCCGACTTTCCGCCTACGCCTGAAGCCATCAGGCCTCAGGGAGGCCAGCTTCGCTCAAGCAGGCGTTACTAAACCCTCGTCCCACTGTCACCCATTTCGATTCTAAATTTTCCGGGAGGAAACCATGCGATTTGCCATCGACACCGTGGACGACTCCGGCAATGACCGCCTCTATATCGGTACGCCCGTGCATGTCAGCGACGACAAGCTGCACCTGAAGCTGCGCGACGGCGAGGTGAAGCTCGACATCCGCAAGATCATCGACTGGTTCCAGATCGATCTCTCGGAGACCGGCGAGCAGGTGGAATTGTTTCGGCGGTGAGGGCTGAGGCAGCGCGGCCAGCGACACACGGTACGCGCTGCAGACGCCAGACTTGAATAGTTGGCGTGGAACAATCATCATATTCTCAATGGAATTTTGGTGGAGCTAAGCGGGATCGAACCGCTGACCTCTTGCATGCCATGCAAGCGCTCTCCCAGCTGAGCTATAGCCCCATCAGGGTACCGGGTTTATTCCGGTTCCGGGAACCCGTTTGAAAGCACCGCTTCCGTCGGGGTGGCGGCTTGATACTTCCGGTAGTCGGAGATGGCAAGCCGAAAAATGAAAGCCCGGGCATTTTTTTAAGCCCGGGCTCGAAATCCTTGAAATATCAGACTTCGTCGTCGTCGCCGGTGACGCCGATCAGGCCGGTCATGTCATCGTCGTCATCGTCTTCGTCGGCTTCGAGGAAGGTGTCGTCGTCATCGCCGTCGATCTCGACGTCATCGTCGCCGATATCAGGGATGTCGTCGCCCGATGCCTCGTCGGCGTCCTCAAGGGATACGAGCTCGACATCCGTATTTTCGGTGTCGACTTCGGCGACTTCCTCTTCTTCAGCCTTCTCCATGATGGCTGCGACCGAGGTTTCCTCGAAATAGGAAAGCGGCCAGGACTTGTTCGTGTACGGCGACACGATCGGGTCCTTGTTCAGGTCGTAGAATTTCTTGCCGGTGTCGGGGCAAGTCCGTTTCGTTCCAAGTTCTGCCTTCGCCACTGTCAAAGCCTCATGAAGTCGTGAAGATTAAGGGCATGCGCCAAGCGCCCGGCGCGAGGCCGGCCAAACTGTAGTCGGTCCCCTTAATCGCTGATGCTCTTCCTGTCAAAGGCAATCTGCGAAGGTATTTTGGCAACCGGGGGTTCGCATGCTTCGCTTGGCAAGGGCTGCCAAGATTTGTATCAGCGATGGTATCAAAGACAGAGACAATGAGGACCGGATGATCATCGCCATCGACGGACCGGCCGCCGCCGGCAAGGGGACGCTGTCGCGCCGGATCGCGGAGACCTACGGATTCCATCATCTCGACACGGGGCTCACCTATCGCGCAACGGCCAAGGCCCTGCTCGACGCCGGACTGCCCCTCGACGATGAAACGGTGGCAGAGCGCATGGCGCTCGCCGTGGAGCTTGCAGGCCTCGACCGCGACGTGCTGTCTGCGCATGAAATCGGCGAAGCGGCCTCGAAGATCGCGGTCATGCCAGCCGTGCGTCGCGCCCTCGTCGAGGCACAGCGCGCCTTCTCGAAGCGCGCGCCCGGCACTGTGCTCGACGGTCGCGATATCGGCACCGTCGTCTGCCCGGACGCTCCGGTCAAACTCTACGTGACGGCGTCGCCCGAGGTTCGCGCCAGACGCCGCCATGACGAGATCCTGTCGAAGGGCGGCAGCGCCGATTTCGACAGGATCTTCGCCGACGTGAAGAAACGCGACGAGCGGGACATGGGACGGGCCGACAGCCCATTGAAACCAGCTGAAGACGCGCACTTGCTAGATACTTCCGAAATGAGTATAGAGGCCGCATTCTTGGCGGCGAAGGCTCTCGTCGACGCTGCCCTGACGAAATGAAGTGACCAGGTTTCGGACAAGCCGAAGCCTGAGGGCCGACATCCAGTCCCCGCGCCGGAATTGCTCTTCTAAAAGAGCGGATCGGTTGTTGGCCAAGATCAACACTAGCCCCCGGCGCTCACGCATCCAGATGGATGCGACCAGGAGATTTCATGTCTGTTTCTACCCCGTCGCGTGAGGACTTCGCAGCCCTCCTCGAAGAATCCTTTGCCAAGACCGATCTGGCAGAAGGCTATGTTGCCAAGGGCATCATCACGGCCATCGAGAAGGACGTCGCCATCGTTGACGTCGGCCTCAAGGTCGAAGGCCGTATCGCGCTTAAGGAATTCGGTGCACGCGCCAAGGACGGCACGCTGAAGGTCGGCGACGAAGTCGAAGTTTACGTAGAGCGCATCGAAAACGCTCTCGGCGAAGCTGTTCTGTCGCGCGAGAAGGCTCGTCGCGAAGAAAGCTGGATCAAGCTCGAAGCCAAGTTCGAAGCTGGCGAGCGCGTTGAAGGCGTCATCTTCAACCAGGTCAAGGGCGGCTTCACGGTTGACCTCGACGGCGCCGTTGCCTTCCTTCCGCGTTCGCAGGTGGACATCCGTCCGATCCGCGACGTGACCCCGCTGATGCACAACCCGCAGCCCTTCGAAATCCTCAAGATGGACAAGCGTCGCGGCAACATCGTTGTATCGCGTCGTACGGTTCTCGAAGAGTCCCGCGCCGAGCAGCGTTCTGAAATCGTTCAGAACCTCGAAGAAGGCCAGGTTGTTGACGGCGTCGTCAAGAACATCACCGATTACGGTGCGTTCGTTGACCTCGGCGGCATCGACGGCCTGCTGCACGTCACCGACATGGCATGGCGCCGCGTCAACCATCCTTCGGAAATCCTGTCCATCGGCCAGTCGGTCAAGGTTCAGATCATCCGTATCAACCAGGAAACCCACCGCATCTCGCTCGGCATGAAGCAGCTCGAGTCGGATCCGTGGGATGGCATCGCTGCCAAGTACCCGGTTGGCAAGAAGATCTCCGGTACCGTCACGAACATCACCGACTACGGTGCATTCGTCGAGCTGGAGCCGGGCATCGAAGGCCTGATCCACATCTCGGAAATGTCCTGGACGAAGAAGAACGTTCATCCCGGCAAGATCCTTTCGACCACGCAGGACGTCGACGTTGTCGTTCTCGAAGTCGATCCGTCCAAGCGCCGTATCTCGCTCGGTCTCAAGCAGACCCTCGAGAACCCGTGGCAGGCATTTGCCTTCAGCCATCCGGCCGGCACTGAAGTCGAAGGCGAAGTCAAGAACAAGACCGAGTTCGGCCTGTTCATCGGCCTCGAAGGCGACGTCGACGGCATGGTCCACCTCTCCGACCTCGACTGGAACCGTCCAGGCGAACAGGTCATCGAGGAATACAACAAGGGCGACATGGTCAAGGCCGTTGTTCTCGATGTGGACGTCGAAAAGGAACGCATCTCGCTCGGCATCAAGCAGCTCGGCAAGGACGCTCTCGGCGACGCTGCAGCTTCGGGCGAACTGCGCAAGAACGCTGTCGTCTCCTGCGAAGTCACGGCCGTCAACGACGGTGGCCTGGAAGTGAAGCTCGTCGCCCACGACGACATCACCTCCTTCATCCGCCGCAACGACCTGGCCCGTGATCGCGACGATCAGCGTCCGGAGCGTTTCTCGGTTGGTCAGGTTTTTGACGCCCGCGTCACGAACTTCTCCAAGAAGGATCGCAAGGTCATGCTGTCGATCAAGGCTCTCGAGATCGCGGAAGAGAAGGAAGCCGTCGCTCAGTTCGGTTCGTCCGATAGCGGCGCTTCGCTCGGCGACATCCTCGGTGCGGCCCTGAAGAACCGCAACACCGACTAATCGCTGTTGCTGACAATCGAAGGCCGCCGGATGGATAATCCGGCGGCCTTTTTCGTGCACAATTTTCAATTAAGCCAGGTCGGCCATGCGCCAGTAGAGATCTTCGGCCCGGTCGACGCGGCCGTCAGCGCCCCCGCCCGCTCCATCGCCTTCGCCACCATCGGAAGGATCGCCGTCCTCCGCGCCCTGATCGTCCTCCTGACCATCCCCCTCATTATCCCCTTGGGCATCCTGGTGCGAAGGCCGGTTCCCGCCATCTTCGTCGATGGCCGAAACCCGTTCCACGTCGCGCTCCTCTTCCTTCGGCGCCGGCTGCACCTGCGGATAGGCGACGAAGGCCTGGATGAGCCCCTCGCGGGCCACCATGGGTGCCGCCGCAACGAAGGCGGCCGCCTCGTAGGCGAGGGGCGCCGCGGCAGACTTCTGGCTGGTGCCTTCGGCAACGGTCTGGGGAAGCGGAAGGAGATCATCGGCAATGCTCGCTGCCGCTGCCGCTGCCGGTGCCATAGCAAGCCCCTCCACTGTGGTGGCTGTTCGCATCCCATCGGCGCGCAAGTTAATGGGTATAGCGTCCTCTGGCGCCTCCAGGAGGGCGAGCGAAGCCGAGGCGCGAGCGGCCGGGCTGCCTTCGGCTGGCATGTTGCCTTCTGTCGCCGTCGGATCTGCGCCACGGGCAGTCTGGTAGAGAACCTCCTGCACGAGCCCGCTGCGAGCCTCGTTTGGAAGTCTCTGCTGTGCCATGCGGGCAAGGGCAGGGGCATCGTAAATGACGGCAGTGCCCCCGGAGCCGGCCATTGCCGTGCCACGCGCGCTGGCCGCTTCGGATCGCGCGCTGGCGGCCAGGCCTGCGTCAGGCCTCGTGGAACCGCGCACCTCGGCGTCTGCCGCTTTCGAGAGCGTCCCCGCGCCATCGTCTGCCGTGGTTTCAAGCAGCGACAGACTGCCCGGCTGTCCGGTAGGTTTTGCGCCATCTGGCCTTTGTTCGGGGCCATCCGCTTGCGACGCCTGCCCCGGAGCAGGAGCTGTTGTGGCTTCGTTTGCAGGGCTGGCAAGCGTCGTGACGGCAGTCGCCTGCACCTGCAAGGCAATTGGCCGGCTGCCGCCGGAATCCGGGCCGGCGCCAGCGGCGGCGGGCACAAGGTTGCGGCCTGTCCTCTCCGGCACAGTGCGTTGTGCCACCTCCGTGGTGCCCGGCGCGCCCGGTGGTGAGGCCGAGGAGGGTGCCGTCACCAGATCGGCGGCGCCATTCTGGCGATAGGAACTGACGACAGCGCGCGCCGCCGGGTCACGGCCCGTCAGTTGCGCCGTCTCGAGAAAGGCATTGAGACGGGCTGCCTCCGGTCCCAGGGGGTTGCTGAGAATTTCCGTCAGCATCCGCAGCGTCACGCCACGAACGAGCTGGGAAATGCTCTGCTCCAGCACCGCCCGCTGCGAAGCGGTCAGCGACTTCAAGGCTTCGCCAAGCCGATGGGCATAATCGACAAGGCTCTCGCCTTCCCGCCGGCTGATCTTCAGATAGCCGCCGACAGCTTCGGCGAAGATGGAAAGACCTTGCGCGAGGTGAAGTTGACCCGACAGCGAGAGGATGTCGATCCTCCCGCCGCTGAGGAGGTTTGTCGGCAGCGGAGAAGTTGATGTGGCGGTGCTGGCGCCCGCGGCCATGGGAACGGGAAGCGCCTGGCGGTTGGCTGTCTGGTAGTCGACGGAGGCGCTCAAGGCAGCGCCAAGGGGCGGCAGCATGACCTGCTCCATGTCTTCGCGTTGGCAAGACAGTTCGGCTACAGCGGTGTTGATGTTTCGCAGCGGATCGCGCTGTGACCGCGACGCCTCATGGCGTCACAAATACCGATTGAATTGATGAGGATTGCACTAGACAGGTTAACAAATCGCTAAGCATTCGGTGTGTTTCGCCGCGATACCGTCAATATTCGCGGCTCAGGGGAAGCGGGAGCGCAATCAACCTCGGCCTCAGGCCGCAAGCTTCTGCTTGAGCAGCTCGTAGAGCCCGATGTCGTCGACGGAGATGGGAAGGATCGGGATCTGGGCCTCCGTCAGCGCCTCGGCCGCCAGCTCTTCCATGGCCTCGGCGTTCATCTCGGTGATTTCGGCTCCATCGACGGGCGCAACATCACCGGATACCGGAGCATCGTCCGGCGCGACGGTTTCTGGATCCCCAGTGACGGCTTCCGTGTCCCTGGCCTGCTCGACGGTCGCGCCGAGAAGCAGGATCATGTCAGCCCCGGCAGTGTCGGAGGCTGACGTTCCCTCGGGGATCGCGCCTTGCGCCACCTTGTCGTTGTTCTCCCTGACCGCGTCCTGCATCTCCTGGACGTCTTCAAGCTTTCCGGACGCCTCCAGCGCCTGGATGTCGTCCCGACGCTCCGCACGCGTCCCGGCGTCTTCCACGCGAGTGGGATCATAGCCCTGCGGACCGAGCTTCAGCTCTTCCAGCGTCTTCGGGTCCGCCACGTCTTCGAGACGCTGGATGACGCGGGCCATGTCGAAACCGCCCTGGCCGCCATTGGCGACCTTGTTCAGGCCGTCCATCAGTCGGGTGTTGTCATCGCCATAGGGGTTCTTGATCGCTGCAATGACCGTGGCAAGCGACACGCCGGCAGCCTTCAACCCGAGGTCTTTCTCGAGCTCCGAGATCTGTGTGCTGTCGAGGCTCTTGGCAGCCTCCTCGATGGCCTTGCCGAGCGAGTAGTTCGATCGCTCTTTTTCGAGATCGATGCCGAGCTTTGCGGCCAGCCGCTCGGTCAATTGCATCTTCAATTCGTTGGGGTCGACGTTGTTGATGCTGAACAGCGCCTCGGCAATCTTGCCCTCGGACCGCCTGGATTCCGCGCTGGCACTCATGCGCGCCTCTGCGACCGGATCCTTCTTGGTTCCGGTTGCCTTTTCCTCATCCTGCTTGCGCCGCTCCTCGATGGTGTCGAGGGTCGATTGCATCAGGTTGGTGGCGGCCAGCCCGAAGGCTGCCTGCGTCGGAAGTATCATGGTTTCGCCCACCCCAGACAGTTGCTGGCAAGCCTAGGGTGAGCCGCTTAATCGGGCGTTAACTCGGAGCAGCAGGATACCACTGCCCGCGATCTGGCGTCAGCTGTGGGCAAAGATGTCGGTCTCTTCCCAGCCGAGGAGGTCGAGCTTGGCGCGGGTGGGCAGGAACTCGAAGCAGGCGGTGGCCATTTCCATACGACCGTCGCGCTTGAGGCGCTCGGTCAGGCGGGCAGAGAGCGCATGCAGGTGGAGAACGTCCGAGGCGGCATATTCCAGCTGCGCCGGCGACAGGATCGCCGCTGCCCAGTCCGATTGCTGCTGCGCCTTGGAAACGTCGATGTCGAGCATTTCCTTGAGATTGTCCTTCAGGCCGTGCCGGTCCGTATAGGTGCGCGCCAGACGCGAGGCGATCTTCGTGCAGAAGACCGGCGTGGTGGTGACGCCGAAGGTATGGAAGAGGACGGCGATGTCGAACCGGCCGTAATGGAAGATCTTGCTGCGCGATGTGTCTGCCAGCAGCGCCACGAGGTTGGGGGCTTCCTTCTGACCGGCGGAAATGCGGATCACGTCCGCGGTTCCGTCGCCCGGGGAGAGCTGCACGACGCAGAGCCGGTCACGGCGGGGGACAAGTCCCAGCGTCTCGGTGTCGATGGCAATCGCCCCGGTGTAGCGGGCGGCGTCTGCCGGGGAAATATCACCTTCGTGGTAGCGAATGCTGCTCATCGTCTGCCTCTTTGTTTGTCGCTGACGGCATGACACAGAGCCCGCCTTGCGGCAAGCCGGCGATGAAAGCGGCAGATCGAGGATGACATAGATGAAGCTTTGCATCCTGCGCATTGCTGCATTGCAACAGATCCTCTTGGCAATCCGCGGGGTGGGGCATATATCTGTCTCATCGAAGCGACGCACTCCTCCTCCCAGCGTCGCCAGATGAGATCGGCAATACTCCTCCTCCTCCCAATTGCCGATCAAGTTTAAAGCCCGACGCACCTCCTCCCGCGTCGGGCTTTTTCCTTTCTGGAACCCCCTTATTCGTGCTGCCGTGTTGACGAGATCAGGTGATTGGACGCCTTGCCGGCTGACCAGCTGTGTCATCCACTGAAAGCATGGGCTCGCAGGCGGAGGCGGCGCTCCCGGTCACATGCTTGCAAGCCAACCTACGACAGGGCTGACCTGTGGCTGGCATCTCGATGGTCCGGCGCGATGGGCAGCCTGCGGTCACACCTATGGTGATGGCCCCGTCCCTCTGCGCTTATTCGCACCGAAGTCCTTGATCCAGATATCTCGGCGCCCCGGCAGGCGGTGCCGGAATAGGGGAGGCACGTTTCACGGCGGAGACGATGTAGTTGTCTATGGCCGAATTTCCCGACGACCTGGACAGAGACACGTTGGTGATGTTGCCATTGCCATCGAAGTTGAAGCGGACGGCGGCGAGGCCGGGGACATTGCCAGGGCACCTGCGGGCATTGCGGGCAATCTTGGCTTGCACGCGCGATTTCCACCGCGCCGGCGAGACCGATGGCGTGGAGGTTCCCTGCGACGTCTGCGCTGCCGCGGTGCGGTCGGCCTGACGGGTCTGGAGCTTCGCCTGTTGGGATGCCTTCGATGCCTGCGGCTGTGGTCGCGCCCGCTTCGGCGGCTCCTTCTTCGGTTCGGGCGGTGGAGGAGGGCGCGCGATGGGCAGTGGTACCTCGACGTTTTCGAGCGCCGCGATCATCTGCTGTTCGAGCGGGTCGACCTCTTCCACAGGCTCAGGCGTCGGTTCGGGAATGGACTCGGTGATCTCCGGTTCAGGCTGTTCGATCGGCGCCGGCTCGACTGGTTCGGGTTCCGGTTCAACGGGCTCCGGTTCGGCGATCTCTTCCGGCGGAGGCGGCTCGATAGGCTCTGGGAGCGGCTCCGGAAGTGCATCCTCCACCGGCTCGACCTGCCGGCTGGCAACCTCTTCGGAATCGATTTCCTCCGTCGAAACCTGGTCTTCCTCAATATTCTCGGCCACCGGCTCTGCGGCCAGATCGATCATGATCGCGGCGGGTGGCCCCGGGTCGGCCGGCGCCTGGGGTTCCTGCTTCAGCAGAACCGTGGCGGCGGCGATATGCGCCGTCAGCACGATGAGGCCGGCTGTGGACCACAGCGCCACTTCGCCGAACCGACCGGCACGGGGCCCGGTGAACTTCATGGGGTGCTCCCGGTCGCCGGGCCGGCAGCAGGAGCTCGGGCTGCAGGCACGCCTTCCAGCCCCACGAGCGCGATCTTCAGGTATCCGGCACCCCGAAGCAGGTTCATCACCTCCATAAACTGGCCGTACTCGATTGCCTTGTCGGCACGCAGGAAGATCCGTGTGTCCTTGTTGCCCGCCGTCACCCGCTCCAGAGCGGCTGCCAGCTGTGTCCGGTCGATCGTGTCGTTGCCGAGGTTGAGACCGAGGTCTTCCGTCACGGTGAGATAGACCGGTTCATCCGGGCGCTGCGCCGGCTGGGCGGTGGACGCCGGCAAGTCGACGTTCACATCCACCGTCGCAAGCGGTGCAGCGACCATGAAGATGATCAGCAGCACCAGCATCACGTCGATGAAGGGCGTAACGTTGATCTCGTGGTTCTCGGAGAGCTCGTCACCGGAATTTTCGCGAATGCCGCCGGCCATGGATCATTCTCCTGCAACGAGGGAGACAGGCGCCTTGCGGCTGCCGGGGGGCACCTTGCGGAAATCGAGATCGCGGCTGACCAGCCGCTCGACGCCGGCCGCGGCATCCGCCAGCAGTTGGCGATAGCCGGTGATGGAACGGGCAAAGACGTTGTAGATGACGACCGCCGGAATGGCCGCCACCAGGCCGATGGCGGTGGCAAGCAGCGCTTCCGCGATCCCCGGTGCCACGACGGCAAGGCTGGTGGACTGGGATTCGGAAATCCCGATGAAGGAATTCATGATGCCCCAGACGGTGCCGAACAGGCCGACGAAAGGCGCCGTGGAGCCGATGGTGGCAAGCATGCCGGTGCCGCGCGACATGCGACGGCCGGCAGCGGATTCGATGCGGCCGAGGGAAGAGGAGACCCGCTCCTTGACGCCGCCGTTGTCGGCGTGATCGAGGGCGGCCTCCGAAAGGCGCACCTCGTCTGCGGCAGACCGCAGCATCAGCGCCGCCGGCCCGCCGCGCTGGGCGATGCCGCCGATGGCCTCGGCAAGGGTAGCGGAATTGCGGATCACCTTGAGCGTCCGGCCGGCGCGGGCGCGGGCGCCGGCAAGCTCGAGCGTCTTTGCCAGCCAGACCGTCCAGGTGATGAGCGAGGCAATGGCGAGACCGATCATCACGGCCTTGACCACCCAGTCTGCGGCCATGAACATGCCCCATGGCGACAGGTCGTGCGGGATATCCGTGCGCTCGCCGGGCGGCAGCAGCTGCTCCAGCATGGTCGGCTCTTCCGTGGCCGGTTCGTCCAGGACCGGCTGCTCGGGCGCGGCCTGCGTGGTGGTGGGAGCCAGCGGCTCCGCAGGAGCTTGCGACGTCTCCGGCTGGGGAGCTGGGGCGACAGGGGCGGCTGCGCCGGGAACCTCTGGCGCCGGTGCCGGCTGGGACGGCTGCTGCGATGTCGACGCGCCGCCGGTCTCGGCTTGCGGCGCAGGGACCTCTGCCGGGGCAGGCTGCTGCGCGAATGTCATCCCGGGTGCCATGGTCAGCACACCGAACGCTACTGCGGCGAAAGAGAGGGAGCGGCAACGCAGGTAAAGGGTAGGGGCGGTGGCGGTCGGCATGGTTGCGGCTCTCCGGATGCGGGAGCTTGCCACCGATCCAGGGGGGAAAGCTCCGACGACTGTCGCAGCCGGATTGCTCCCGGCCCCGATCACGAGCCTTCGATAATAAACATGACTGCGCTTGGCAACAATTAAATCCTGAGCGGCGGTATCAGAATTCCATCATCAGCCGCAGCCCGGATTTTTCGGAGGGTCCCACTGACGCGATCCGCCGTTCGCGGTGCGGGATGACGACAAGCCGACGCAACGCAAACTGCTAGCGGGCGAGCCAGCCGCCATCCACCGGCATGACGACGCCGTGGACATAGTCGGATGCCGGGGAGGCGAGGAAGACGGCGGCGCCGCCGATCTCCTCCGGGCGGCCCCAGTGACCGGCCGGGATGCGCGCCAGGATCGCCGCATTGCGGTCGTCGTCGTTGCGCAGCGCCTCGGTGTTGTTGGTCTCGAAGTAGCCGGGGGCGATGGCGTTGACGTTGATGCCCTTGCCGGCCCATTCGCAGGCAAGCAGGCGCGTCAGCCCCGCAAGGCCACTCTTCGATGCCGTGTAGGACGGAATGCGGATGCCGCCCTGGAAGGACAGGAGCGAGGCGATATTGATGATCTTGCCCGGGCGTTCTTCGGCGATGAGCTGACGGGCGAAGGCCTGCGAGAGGAAGAAGACCGACTTCAGGTTGACGTCCATCACCGCATCCCAGTCCGCCTCGGAGAAGTCGACGGCGTCGGCGCGGCGGATGATGCCGGCATTGTTGACGAGGATGTCGGCGCGGCCGGACCAGGCCAGCGTCTGGTCGATCACGTCCTGAACCGGCGCGATGGTGGAGAGGTCGGCCTGGATGGCATGGGTCCGGCCGCCGCCGGCAGATGCGATCGCCGCTTCGTTTTCCCCCATCGCGGCGCGGCCTCCGCGCGCTACCACCGCGGCGGCGGCGGCGCGGGCGACCGCCAACGCCTGGCCCAGTCCGGTGTTGGCGCCGGTCACGATAGCGGTCTTGCCGCCAAGATCGAATGAAATGGTCACAGTTCGCTCCTCCCAGTATGTGTGTGACAAGAAAAAGCCGCCGGAAATCTCTCTCCAGCGGCTCCTGATAGTGTTTCCGGCCGCTTACAGCGTCCGGGTGATGTGCTCCACGCGGAAGCACTCGATGGTGTCGCCGGCGCGGATGTCTTCGTAGTTCTCGAAGGCCATGCCGCACTCCTGGCCCATGGGCACGTCGGAGACTTCGTCCTTGAAGCGCTTGAGCGTCTTGAGCTTGCCTTCGTGGATGACGACGTTGTCGCGCACCAGGCGGACACCGGCTCCACGTTCGACCTTGCCTTCGATGACGCGGCAACCCGCAACCTTGCCGGTCTTGGTGATGTTGAACACCTCGAGGATCTCGGCAT
>JBKBXP010000006.1:13120-37883 GCA_046314035.1 Pseudorhizobium sp.
CACCAGATCGTAGATGATGTTGTAGTAGCGGATCTCGATGCCCGAGCGTTCTGCAAAGGTGCGAGCCTGAGCATTGGCGCGGACGTTGAAGCCGATGATCGCGGCGTTGGATGCCTCGGCAAGCGAGATATCCGACTCTGTGATGCCGCCGGCACCCGAATGCACGATGCGGGCGCGGACTTCGTCCGTGCCGAGCTTGTCGAGCGCGCCGATGATGGCTTCGATCGAACCCTGCACGTCGCCTTTGATGAGCAGCGGAAACTCCTTGAGACCGGAGCTCTGCAACTGGCTCATCATCTGCTCGAGCGAGCCGCGCGAGCCGGACTGGCGGGCCGCCGCCTTGTCGCGGGTGAGGCGCTGGCGGTACTCGGAGATCTCGCGGGCGCGGCTTTCGCTCTCGACGACCGCGAAACGATCGCCGGCAGCGGGTGTGCCGGAAAGGCCGAGAACCTCGACCGGTGTTGCCGGACCGGCTTCCTTGAGCTGTTCGCCCTTGTCGTCGACGAGGGCACGAACACGGCCCCACTGGTCGCCGGCAACGAGGATCTGACCGGGCCGCAGAGTACCCTTCTGGACCAGGACAGTGGCCACCGGACCGCGACCGCGGTCGAGCTGGGCCTCGATCACCATGCCTTCGGCAGTCCGGTTCGGATTGGCCTTCAGGTCGAGGATTTCGGACTGCAGCAGGATCGCTTCGAGCAGCTTGTCGAGGTTGGTGCGGTTCTTGGCGGAGACCTCGACGTCGAGGACTTCACCACCCATGGATTCCACGAAGACTTCGTGCTGCAGAAGCTGTTGGCGAACCTTGTCGGGGTTGGCCGTCGGCTTGTCGATCTTGTTGATCGCCACGATGATCGGCACACCGGCCGCCTTGGCGTGGTTGATCGACTCGATCGTCTGCGGCATCACGCTGTCGTCGGCGGCGACCACGAGGATCGCGATGTCGGTAGCCTGCGCACCACGGGCACGCATGGCCGTGAAGGCGGCGTGGCCGGGGGTGTCGATGAAGGTGATCTTCTGGCCGTTCTGCTCGACCTGATAGGCACCGATATGCTGGGTGATGCCGCCGGCTTCACCGGAGACCACGTTGGCATGGCGGATTGCATCGAGCAGCGAGGTCTTGCCGTGGTCGACGTGGCCCATGATGGTCACGACCGGCGGGCGCGAAATCAGTTCGCCGCCTTCGTCGGAGACGTTGAAGATGCCTTCCTCGACGTCGGATTCCGAAACGCGTCTGACCGTATGACCGAATTCCACGGCGATCAGTTCTGCCAGATCGGCGTCGATGACGTCGCCCGGCTTCATCATCTGGCCTTCCTTCATCAGGAACTTGATGACTTCGACGGCGCGTTCCGACATGCGCTGCGACAGTTCCTGGATGGTGATGGTCTCAGGCAGGATGACTTCGCGCATGACCTTTTCACGCGGTTCCTGCATCTGGCTGCGGCGGAACTTCTCCTGCCGGCGGCGCATGGCCGAGAGCGAGCGACCACGTGCGGGGCCGCCTTCCTCGTCGACGCTGACGGTCGTGACCGTCAGCTTGCCGCGGCGGCGTTCGTCTTCCGTCTTCGGGCGAGCAGGAACCTTGGCAGGTGCCGGTGTGGCAACGCGGCCACGAACCGGAGCGCCACGCGGCGGGCCGCGATCGTCGTCCTCTTCGCCGCCCTTGCGGCCACGGCCGAGAACCGGTGCAGGAGCGCCGGGCTGGGTGCGGGTGGTGGCCGGACGTGCAGCGCCCGGACGGTCCGCTGCCGGAGCGGCAACGGCGGCCGGTGCTTCCGGAGGAGGCTCGACCGGTGCAGGTTCTGCCGCGCGGCGGGCGGCCTCTGCGGCTTCCTCGACCTTGCGGCGTTCGTCTTCGATCTTGCGGCGCGCCTCGTCTTCGATGCGCTGCTTGGCTTCGATCACTTCACGGGCCTGCGCTTCCACGAGGGCGCGGCGACGCGCATCCATTTCGCTGGCCGAGAGGTCGTGCAGGACGGCGCCGCGCGGACGCTCCGGCTGACGCGGCTGTGGAGCCGATGGCGCGGGGCGCTGGTTCTGGGAACCTGGGCGCTGCTGGCCATAAGAGGAGGGGCGCTGGCCTTGCGGCGCAGGACGCTGGCCCTGCGGTGCCGGGCGCTGGCCTTGCGGTGCAGGCTGCGGCGCACGCGCGACCGGAGCCTGGGCGGCCGGCTGCGGCGGCCGTGGTGCCTGAGCTACCGGTTCTGCGGCGACCTGAGGCGCAGCAGCAACGGGTGCAGGCGTCTGAGCGGCTGGCGGTGCTGCAACGGGTGAGGCTGGCACTGGCGCTGGCGCTGGTGCCGTGAATGCAGGCTTGTCGTCTTCGGGGCGAATGGGGCGCCGCTTGCGGGTCTCGACCACAACCGCCTTGGTGCGGCCACGGCCCATATCCTGGCGCACGGTTCCCTGGCTCACTCCTGACGGCTTCAGGGTGAGGGTCTTCTTAACCCCGAGCGTCTTGTCGTCTTTGTTGTCGGTCATTCCGGTCCTGTTCCTTCGAACGAGGACGGATGGTGACATCAGACCTCGTCTATCAATGCATGTCTCTCGGTACGGCGGCCGGCTGGTGCCGGTGGCCGCGTCATTGGTTTGGCTGGCGCGCGCCGCCAACTGCTCCAGAATGACCGACACCGCGGTACTTATCGAGCATGGTTGCGCGCTTCACTACACCGTCACCCGCCTGCCCTGCAAGCGCGCAGGCATGGATAAAAGCATTCTGGCCCATCAGCTCGTCCATTTCCGCGCTCGTGAAGAACGAAAAGGACGGTATCTCTTCTTCGGCATCCGTGCCGAACTTCCAGGCCTTTCTCGCCTGGTCGATCTTGCGGACGCCGTCGGCTGCCGCATCCGCCGCATGGAACACGGCAAGTGCTGCACCCGACCGAACCGCGGCATCCACCTTCGTTGCACCGCTGACGAACTGGCCGGCCTTGCGGGCCATGTTCATCATCCCGACGAGGTCGGCTGCGATCAACCGGTCGACGAGTGCCCCAAGGTCGGGGTCCGCCTTCACATCCTGCTTCAGCGCGCGGGCGAAGATCTTGCGCTGAACGGCACGATCGACGAGCGCCCGGTCGACCTTGACCCAGCAGCCACGACCGGGAAGCTGACGCTTCAGGTCGGGCACCACCTGCCCATCAGGGCCGGCCACGAAGCGGATCAGACCTTCCGGCGCCTCCGCTTCGCGGGTCACGATGCAGGTACGGTCGTTCACGGGGAAGTCCCCATCATCTTCCGGCTCCTGCGTCAGGCCTTCGGCAATCATTCTTCGACGACGGCTTCCGCCTCCTCCAAATCGTCAGTCTGTTCGACAGCCAGATCCTCTTCGGTGATCCAGCCGGCCATCAAACGCGCCTGGACGATCATGGTTTCCGCCTCGGTGCGCGAGACGTCGAACTTAGAGAACAGACCTTCGAACTTCTTCGTCTCGCCGTCCTTGCGTTCGCTCCAGCCAACCAGGTCGTCTGCGGCGCAACCGGCGAAGTCTTCCACCGACTTGATGCCGTCTTCGCCCAGCGCGACCAGCATCGGGCCGGTCAGGCCGTCGATCTGGCGCAGTTCGTCCAGCACGCCGAGCTCCTTGCGCTTGGCATCCATCTCGGCTTCGATCTTCTCCAGGAACTCGCGGGCGCGGGTCTGGATTTCCTGCGCCGTGTCCTCGTCGAAGCCCTCGATCGAAGCGATTTCGTCGAGTTCGACGTAGGCCAGTTCTTCGACGGCTGCGAAGCCTTCCGAAGCCAGCACCTGGCCGACCATCTCGTCGACGTCGAGTGCGTCCATGAACAGGTTGGTGCGCTCGTTGAATTCCTTCTGACGACGCTCCGATTCTTCGGCTTCCGTCAGGATGTCGATATCCCAGCCGGTCAGCTGCGAGGCGAGGCGAACGTTCTGGCCGCGACGGCCGATGGCCAGCGACAGCTGTTCGTCCGGAACAACGACCTCGATGCGCTCGGCATCTTCGTCGAGAACCACCTTGGAGACTTCCGCAGGCTGCAGGGCATTGACGATGAACGAGGCCGGATCGTTCGACCATGGAATGATGTCGATCTTTTCGCCCTGCAGTTCGCCGACGACGGCCTGGACGCGCGAACCGCGCATACCGACGCAGGCGCCGACCGGATCGATCGACGAGTCGTTGGAGATGACGGCGATCTTGGCGCGCGAACCGGGATCGCGGGCAACCGAGCGGATCTCGATGATGCCGTCGTAGATTTCCGGCACTTCCATGGTGAACAGCTTCACCATGAACTGCGGATGGGTTCGCGACAGGAAGATCTGCGGGCCGCGCTGTTCGCGGCGCACGTCGTAGACATAGGCACGCACGCGGTCGCCGTAACGCATGGTCTCGCGTGGGATCATCTCGTCGCGACGGATGATGCCTTCGCCGCGGCCGAGGTCGACGATGACGTTGCCGTATTCGACGCGCTTGACGGTGCCGTTGATGATTTCGCCGACGCGGTCCTTGAACTCGTCGAACTGGCGATCACGCTCGGCTTCACGAACCTTCTGGACGATGACCTGCTTGGCGGACTGGGCAGCGATACGGCCGAAATCCATCGGCGGCAGCGGATCGGCGATGAAGTCGCCGAGCTTGGCGTCGACGTTGCGGTCGCGGGCAAGCTCCAGAGCGATGTGGGTGCCGTAATCCTCGACCTGCTCGACCACTTCGAGCAGGCGCTGCAGGCGGATCTCGCCGGTCTTGGAGTTGATGTCGGCACGGATGTTGGTTTCCGAACCGTAGCGGGAGCGCGCCGCCTTCTGGATGGCGTCGGCCATCGCGGCCAGCACGATCTCGCGGTCGATGACCTTTTCGCGTGCCACTGCATCCGCAATCTGCAGAAGCTCAAGCCGGTTTGCACTCACTGCCATTGTCGTTCGTCTCCGTCAGTCGAAAGGTTTCCGGCCTCTGCGGGCCGATCAATCCATTTGCTATTCGTCGTCTTCTTCGCCGTTCTGGTTGGCGGCCTGGGCCTTGGCGAGCTTGTCGGCTCGCAGTGCGTCCCGGATCAGGTCGTCCGTCAGGATCAGCTTGGCTTCCGAGAGCGCCGTGAACGGGATGGTGACACTCGGCGCCTCGCCGTATGCCACCTGATCGCGCTCGATCGTAAAGCCTTCGTCGTTCGTCTCGGCGATCTTGCCGCGGAACCGCTTGCGATTGTCGACCATGATCGAGGTTTCGAATTTCACGATATGGCCATGCCAGCGGGTGAAATCGGACTTGCGGACCATCGGCCGGTCGATCCCGGGCGACGATACCTCGAGATGATAGGCCTTATCTACCGGATCTTCGACGTCGAGAACAGGTGAAATCGCCGTCGACACCTTTTCGCAGTCCTCGACGGTCATGGTCGAGTCGTCGCGTTCCGCCATCACCTGCAGCGTCAGGCCGTTCTGGTTCAGAAGTCGAACGCGCACCAGACGGTAGCCCATCTCGGTGATCACCGGATCGATGATCTCGGCAATCCGGAGTTCGACTCCGGTCTCGACGATGATGCGCGGTTCTTTTTCGGTCTGCGACATGAAGTGGTTCCGACATTCCGGCTCCCGAGGAGCCTGTGGTTTGTCGATCGCCTAACAAAAAAGAGCGGGTCCCGGTCAGGCCCCACCCTTCATCAAACGATCAAGAATATGATTGGCATATACGCGTTGTGGCCGGGGTTTGCAAGTCTTTGGTAACGATGCCCCTTCGGGCTGGCTTCCGGGCAGAGCCGCTCTATACTCCTGAGCGAACTGACGCAGCCGAGTTGGAATACGCGTGATAGCCCCCTCATCGCCTTTTGCCCCCCTGCGCCACCACAACTATCGCAACATGTGGTTGGCGAGCCTTGCCTCCAATCTCGGCGGGCTGATCCAGGCTGTCGGTGCAGCCTGGATGATGACGGCGCTGACGAGCTCGGAAAATCTGGTGGCGCTGGTACAGGCCTCCACGGCGCTTCCCATCATGCTATTTTCTGTCGTCTCCGGCGCGCTGGCCGACAGCTTCGATCGACGAAGGGTCATGCTGACTGCCCAGTTCCTGATGCTGACGGCATCGATCATGCTGGCCTTCTCTGCCTGGTCCGGCTGGCTGACACCCTGGCTGCTTCTCAGCTTCACCTTCGTGATCGGCACCGGAACGGCGCTCCACAATCCCTCCTGGCAGGCGTCCGTGGGAGACATCGTCCCGCGCATCGACCTTCCGGCGGCCGTCTCGCTCAACAGCGCCGGCTTCAACATCACCCGCAGCGTCGGCCCGGCGCTCGGCGGCGTCATCGTGGCGGCGGCCGGCGCGGCGGCGGCCTTCGCCATCAACGCGCGGAGCTATTTCTCGCTGATTTACGTTCTCCTGCGCTGGCAGCCGAACTTCCCGAAGAACCCGCTGCCCCGCGAGCGGCTGGCCGGGGCGATCTTCGCCGGGCTTCGCTATGTCTCGATGTCGCCGAACCTCGGCAAGGTCATCCTGCGCGCCTTTCTCTTCGGTGTGTCCGCGGGTTCCGTTCTCGCACTCCTGCCGATCGTCGCCCGCGACATCCTCCAGGGCGGCCCGCTCACCTACGGCATCATGTTCGGCGCCTTCGGCGTCGGCGGCATCGTCGGCGCGTTTCTGAATGCCCGCATCCGCGAGTGGCTGAAGAGCGAACAGATCGTCCGCACCAGTTTCGCCGGCTTTGCGCTGAGCGCCGCCGTAATTGGGATTAGTACGAGCAGTGTCGTGACCTTCCTCGCGCTGGTTCTCGCTGGCGTCTGTTGGGTGGTGACGCTGTCGCTTCTCAATACCGTGGTGCAGCTCTCGACGCCGCGCTGGGTGGTCGGCCGAGCCCTGTCGCTTTACCAGACCGCGGCCTTCGGCGGCATTGCGGCCGGCAGCTGGCTCTGGGGCTCATGGGCCGAAGCGATCAGCCCGTCTTCCGCACTGGTCGCCTCCAGCCTGCTGATGCTCGCCGGTGCCGCCGTCGGCCTGCGCCTGCCGATGCCGGACTTCCAGTCGTTGAACCTCGACCCGCTGAACCGCTTCGTCGAGCCGGCGCTGGGGCTGGAGATCCAGCCCCGCAGTGGTCCGATCGTGATCCAGATCGACTACGAGATCCACGACGAGGACCTGACCGAATTCCTGTCGCTGATGGCCGAACGGCGGCGTATTCGGATCCGCGACGGCGCCCGCAACTGGGCGCTCATGCGCGACCTGCAGATCCCCGAGATCTGGACCGAGACCTATCATGTTCCGACCTGGGTGGAATATGTGCGTCACAACCAGCGCCGTACCCAGGCCGATGCGGAGACGACGGACCGGATCCTGGCGCTACACCGCGGCGAGAAGGTGCGCGTCCACCGGATGATCGAGAGACAGGCTATTCCCGCAACCCGCGACGATGTCTTTCATCAGCCGCATATCGATCCGCACTGAGACGGCTATTTCAGCCGGGCTTTGAGCGAAGCATCGGGAAAGCAGGTCGGCTGCAGCCCGCTTTTCGCCTGCCAGTCGCCCAGCGAACGCCGGGTCTTGTAGCCCGCCAGCCCGTCCACGGTGCCGACGTCGTAGCCCTGGGCCACGAGCGCCTTCTGCATGGTGAGCACGTCCGACCGCAGCATCTTGCCGACATTGCCCCACGTCGCCTGGAAAGCGCCGCTGCCGTAAGCGATGCGATCGGCGAGATTGCCGATGAAGAGCGCGTAGAGATCGGAGTTGTTGTACTGCTTGATGACGTAGAAATTCGGCGTGACGATGAATTCCGGGCCGTGACGCCCGGCCGGCACCAGCATCATCCCTTCAGCCCTTTGTTCTGAGTCCGGGAAGGGGCGCCCGGAGATGCGTCCGATGCCCGACGCCGCCCAGGCGGAGATCGGCTTTGCCAGATCCGGCCCTTCCTGTGCGCAGGAGACGCCAGCGGGGATAGTGACCTCGAAGCCCCAGTCGCGTCCGCGCTGCCAGCCTTCCTGCGCCAGGTAGTTGGCGATGGACGCCAGCGAATCGGGCACCGAGTTCCAGATGTCCCGACGGCCATCGCCATCGAAATCCACGGCATATTTGAGATAGCTCGACGGCAGGAACTGCGGCTGGCCCAAAGCGCCGGCCCAGGAACCCATCATCCGCGCGGCGGAGATGTCGCCGCCCTCGATCATGTGGAGCGCGGCGATCAGTTCCGAACGGAACATCTCCGGCCGCGTCGACATGAAGGCCTTCGTCGCCAGCACCTCGATCGCAGGGTGCGGCAGCTTGGCGCGTCCGAAGCCGGACTCGCGACCCCAGACGGCGACGATGATCTCGCCCGGCACGCCGTAGGTGGCCTCGATCCGCTGGAGCGTTGCCGCATGCTGGGCCGCAAGGCTGCGACCCGTGGCGGCCAGCCCCTGCAGCCGGCTCTCGGCGAAATAGGCGCCGGGCGAAGAAAATTCCGCCTGGCTCTGGGTCCGCTGCCGGGGCGGTGCACTGCCCGGCGGCACGAGATCCGGCAGGTCCCAGGCGAGCGACACGCCGTTCAGGGCGGCCTTCAGCGTTGCGTCGGAAATGCCGTTGCGTTTGGCCTCGGCTGCAAGATCGCCGGCGATCCATCGCTGGAACTGTTTCTCCACCTCCGCCTGCGATGCAGCGGTTGCCGGAAGCGGAAGCAGGGCGATGAGGACGACGAACGCCCGGATAAGCTTGCTCATGATTTCTCCTCAGATCACGGTTCGGGCGCGCAGTGCTGCCGTCAGTGTTCCCTCGTCGAGATAGTCGAGCTCGCCGCCCACCGGGACGCCGTGGGCCAGCCGGGTGATCTTGATCTCCAGCCCGGCAAGCTGATCGGTTATATAGTGGGCTGTGGTCTGCCCCTCGACGGTCGCATTTACGGCGATGATGATCTCCTTGACGCCGCCCTCCTGCACCCGGTCGATCAGCCCGCGGATGTTGAGATCATCGGGGCCGATCCCGTCGAGCGGTGACAGCGTGCCGCCCAGCACATGGTAGGCCGCGTTCATCGCGCCGGCTCGTTCCAGCGCCCAGAGGTCGGAGACATCCTCGACGACGATGATCATCGACTGGTCGCGCCGGGTATCGGTGCAGACGGTGCAGGGGTCGACCGTATCGACGTTGCCGCAGCGGGAGCAGACCTTGACCTTGTCGTAAGCCTCGCCCATCGCCATCCCCAGAGGTCCGAGCAGCTGCTCCTTCTTCTTGATCAGGTGGAGGGCGGCGCGGCGGGCGGAGCGAGGCCCGAGGCCCGGCACTTTCGCCAGCAGCTGGATGAGTTTTTCGATTTCGGGACCGGTCACGCGTTTTGCCATGCGCGGCTTTTAGCTGATATCTTGCCGGAACGGAATCGCCGGAAAGGTCGCATTGATGAAACTCACCGCCATTTGTCTCGGACGCCCGGAGGTTCTCGCCGGCAAGAGCTACAAGACCGGGATCAACAAGACGGCGCTCAATGTGCCGATCGTGGTGGATGCGGAGGGGCTGGTCGGCGATGCGGTCTGCAACCGCAAGCATCACGGCGGGCCGGATCAGGCCATCCTGCTGGAAGGCTCGCTGACGCTGGACTGGTGGGCTGCCGAGCTCGGGCGCGACCTGCCGCCCGGCACCTTCGGCGAAAATCTTGTCGTCGAAGGGCTCGATAACCGGGAGGTTTCGGTGGGCGATCGTTTCCACTTTGAAGGCGTCGTGCTGGAGGCAAGCTCCGCCCGGATCCCCTGCGCGACCTTTGCCGCCAAGATCGGCGACCCGATGTTCGTCAAGCGCTATGCCGCTGCGGGCCGTCCCGGCATCTATTGCCGCGTCCTGCAGGGCGGAATGCTGGCGGCCGACGAAGCCGTCCGCTGCGAACCCTATGACGGCGAGCGGGTGCTGATGCCGGAGGTTCTGGCGACATACGGCCGGAAGATGCCGGCGGAGGTGCGCACCCGCTTTCTGGCCGCACCGATCGCCAGCCGGCTGCGGGCCCTGGTGGAGGCCGCTTGAGGCGCCTTTAGAAGGGCAGTTTCATGCCGGGCGGGATCGGCAGGCCGGCCGTCAGGTCCTTGGTCATCTCGGCCGCTGCCGTTTCCGCCTTGCCCTTGGCATCCTGATGAGCCGCGACCACGAGGTCCTCGAGGATCTCCACGTCGTCTTCCTTGAAGAGCGACGGATCGATCTTGACGCCGAGCATTTCGCCCTTGCCGTTCAGGCGAACGACGACGAGCCCGCCGCCAGACTTGCCTTCGACTTCGAGGGCGGCGATGTCTGCCTGCACCTTCTCCATCTTGGCCTGCATTTCCTTGACCTTGCCCATCATGCCCATGATGTCGCGCATCGGGATATCCTTCTCTTACAGTTCGATGTCGTCGCCGGGCAGGATGTCCCCCTCGGCGGATTCGGCCGCAGCCGGCGGTACAACGTCACCCTCGTCGATTTCGTCTTCGGTCACGCGGATGCGCACGTCGGTGATGCGTGAGCCCGGGAACTGCGCCAGGATGGCGGCCACGTCCGGATCGGCCCGTGCGTCGGTCAGCCTTGCCTCCCGAGCGGAGTTGTCGGCTTCGACAAGCGTCGGTTCGCCCGCTTCCTTGCTGAGGCTGACGATCCAGTGGATGCCGGTCCATTCCTTGAGCTTGACGCCGAGTTCGCCCGGCAGCGTGCCGGGGCCGCCCTCGGTCATGCGAATCTCGAGACGGCCGGGATCGATCTTCACCAGCCGCACGAAGTTGCGCACCAGCGCCTTCAGCTTCGCGTCGCGGTTCTTCGCACAGAGGTCGACGATGTCCTGGATCGAATTGACCGCCACCTTCGGCGCCGGCTTGTCGGCAGGCTGGGCCTCGGTGCGGCCGACCGGCATGACATGCGCTTCCGGGGTCGGAACAGCCTTCAGCATGGCCGTCGGCCCGCCGTTGCCGCGTTGCGTCGAAGGCATGGCCATGGGTTGCGCCGTCAGCGAAGGCGGTGCGGCAAGCTGGGCCCGGGCGCCGCCGCCGTTGGAGGCTGGCGCAGCCGA
Source organism: Pseudorhizobium sp. (assembly GCA_046314035.1). Lineage (GTDB taxonomy): Bacteria > Pseudomonadota > Alphaproteobacteria > Rhizobiales > Rhizobiaceae > Neorhizobium. Next base: position 24,046 of record JBKBXP010000006.1, read on the forward strand.
TCCGCGGGCCTCGCCGTTGCTGAAGTCGCTCAACCGCCGGGCGGCATCCTCCGGCGGCGGAAGATGCGCGGCATGTGTGAGCCGGATCAGCACCATTTCGGTGGCGCCGGCAGGGCGCGACGAGTTCTCGGCTTCGGGAATGCCCTTCAGGAGCATCTGCCAGATGCGCGACAGCGTGCTGACCGCGACGGCATTGGCGAACTCCTCGCCGCGCACGCGTTCGACCTCGCTTAGCGATGGGTCTTGCGCAGCTTCGGGAATGTATTTGAAGCGGGTCACCAGATGCGTGAAGTCGGCAAGATCGCTCAGCACCACCACCGGGTTGGCGCCCGCCTGGTACTGGATGGCGAATTCGGAGAGTGCCGCCGCCACGTCGCCCCGGACGATATGTTCGAAGAGGTCGACGATCCGCGCCCGGTCGGCAAGGCCGAGCATGCCGCGCACGGTCTCGGCCTCGACGCTGCCGCCGCCATGGGCGATCGCCTGGTCGAGCAGCGACAGGCCGTCGCGTGCGGAGCCTTCCGCAGCGCGGGCAATCATCGACAGGGCCTCGGGCTCGACGGCAATGCCTTCCATGTCGGCGATGGTCGAAAACAGATGCACGAGGTCGGCGGCACTGATCCGTCGCAGGTCGAAACGCTGGCAGCGCGACAGGACGGTGATCGGCACCTTGCGGATCTCGGTGGTCGCGAAGATGAACTTCACATGCTCCGGCGGCTCTTCCAGCGTCTTCAGCAGACCGTTGAAGGCCTGCGTCGAGAGCATGTGGACTTCGTCGATGATGTAGACCTTGTAGCGCGCCGAAACCGGGCGGTAACGCACCTGCTCGATGATCTCGCGAATGTCGTCGATGCCGGTATGCGAGGCGGCGTCCATCTCGATGACGTCCACATGGCGACCTTCCATGATCGCCTGGCAGTGCTCGCCGGGGATGCGCAGGTCGATCGTCGGTCGGTCGATGTCGGCGGTCTTGTAATTCAGCGCGCGGGCGAGGATGCGGGCGGTGGTCGTCTTGCCGACGCCGCGCACGCCGGTCAGCATATAGGCCTGCGCGATGCGGCCGGTCTCAAAGGCGTTGGTGAGCGTGCGCACCATCGGCTCCTGACCGACCATCAGGTCGGAGAAGTCCTTGGGGCGATATTTTCGCGCCAGCACGCGGTAACCGCTGCCGGGGGGAGGAAACGCCGTCGATGTGGGGCCGGTGTCGTTCATGAGTCCTGCCAGCCTGCGCGGGCCGTTCCAGCCTCTTGACCGGACCGGAAGCTGACCAAGATGGTAGAAGGTGGGAGGCTGGCACGGTGACCCGTGCCGGGCTCGTTAGGGCTGCTTCCTTCCGGACCTGACCCGGTTGGCGAGTGGCTCGTCCACCACCAACCTCCCGCCGCACATATCGGCAATTATACTCGCAAATGCAAGCGAAGCCTGTAAAAAACTGCTAGGCTTCATCACGAGGAGAACGGACAGTTGAGGGATTTTGCGCTGGACGAGAGGCTTGAGCGGGATTCGGAGCTGGTGACGGTCCTGGGGCTCTGTCAGCTTCGCCTGCTGAAGGACAGCCGCTGGCCTTGGTTGATGCTGGTGCCGCAGCGGCAAGGCATCAGCGAGATCTTCGAACTCACCCCGCTCGATCAGGCGCTCCTGACCTTCGAGACCAACTCCGTGGCCTCAGCCTTGAAAAAGGCGACCGGCGCCCGCAAGATCAACGTCGGCGCGCTGGGCAATATCGTCGGCCAGTTGCATGTGCATGTCGTTGCCCGACAGGAGGGCGACCCGAACTGGCCCGGACCCATCTGGGGCTACGGCAGCGCCGAGCCCTATCCGGACGATGCGACCAAACAGGACCTCCTCACGAAACTGGTTGAAGCCCTCTGATATGACTGCATCCCTTTTTGAGACCGATACACCCCATCCGGAACCCAGCCGCCTGACCGCCTTTTCGGGCAATACGCTCGACAGGCAGTCGGAATATCGTGATGAAGGCTGCCTCGAGGCGGCGCTCAAGGTGGAGGGTACGCATATCCTTGCCTTCACAGGCAGCCGGCTGATCCTGAAGCACGACGGACTGATCCTCGATCCCCTGTTTGCCGCCTACGAACTGCCGGAACTGCAGCCGGATTTCGAGAATGCAGTGCTTCTGGGGTATCGGGAAAACGGCGAGCCGCGCATCGCCGTCCCGGTTGGAATTCCCGCCGAAGAACTCGCGGCACATTTCAAGCCGACCGAGGCGCGCGCTTTGTTTCGCGACGGCCTGCTGGACGAGGAGCTTCTCGGCGAGGCGGCGCAGGGGGTGGCCCTCGTCAACTGGAACGCCGGCAACCGGTTCTGCGGCAAGTGCGGCGGAAAAACGGAAAGCCGGATCGGAGGCTATCGCCGCGTCTGCACCGTCTGCGAGAACATGACCTTTCCCCGCACCGATCCCGTCGTCATCATGCTGACGGTCGACGAGGAGCGGGATCGATGCCTTCTCGGACGTAGCCATCATTTCCAGGAGGGCATGTATTCCTGCCTGGCGGGCTTCGTCGAGCCGGGCGAGACGATCGAACACGCTGTGCGTCGGGAAACCTTTGAGGAATCGGGTATCCGGACGGCGCGCGTGCGCTATCACGCCTCGCAGCCCTGGCCGATGCCGCATTCGCTGATGATCGGCTGCTTTGCCGAGGCGACCTCGACCGAGATCACCATCGACGAGCAGGAAATCGCCGACTGCCGTTGGTTCTCGCGCGAAGAGGTGGCGCTCATCCTGGACGCCCCGCCGGGGCAGGGCACTTTCGCCCCACCGGCTGGTGCCATCGCCCATCGCCTGATGCGCGACTGGATCGATTGGCCGCGATAGGCCGGTCGGCTTCGCCAATCAGGGTTTCTGGAGCGCTCCACGCATCGGATGCCCCTTGTAGACGCCGAGGATGCGAACCTTTTCGGAAAAGAAGCGCAGTTCTTCGAGCGCCCGGCGCACCGCTGCGTCGTCCGGATGGCCTTCGATGTCCGCATAGAACTGAGTGGCGACAAATTTGCCGCCGAGCTGGTAGCTTTCGAGCTTCGTCATGTTGACACCATTGGTGGCAAACCCGCCCATGGCCTTGTAGAGCGCCGCCGGAATGTTGCGGACGTTGAAGACGAAGGTGGTGACGATCACCTCGCTGTCCTCCTCCCGCGCCACCCAGGTCTCGTCCCGTGACAGCACCACGAAGCGCGTCACGTTGTTTTCTGTGTCCTCGACGTTCTCCGCCAGGATCTCCAGGCCGTAGAGATCGGCAGCGAGGCGTGGCGCAAGCGCTGCCATCGAGCGATCGGCGGTCTCTGACACCAGCTTGGCCGCGCCGGCGGTGTCACCCGCCACCACCGCCTTCCAGCCGTTCGAGCGGATGATCTTGCGGCACTGGCCCAGCGCATGGATATGGCTATGGACGGTGCGGATCTCTTCGCGCGTCACGCCGGGCAGCGCCATCAGCTGAAACCGGATCGGCATGAAGTATTCGCCGATGATGTGCAGGCGCGAGTCCGGCAGCAGGTAGTGGATGTCGGCCACGCGCCCGGCGATCGTGTTCTCGATGGGGATCATCGCCAGGTCAGCCTCACCGTTTTCGAGCGCCGTGAAGGCATCCTCGAAGGTCGGGCAGGGGAGCGGCTCCATGTATGGGAACATGTCGCGGCAGGCCATGTCGGAATTGGCGCCGAAGTCGCCCTGAAAGGCGATCTTGTTGGTGGTCTGGATCATGGGGAGCGCCTCAGGAGGATCGGCTGGCGAGGATCGCGCGGGCCTTTTCAAGATCGGCCGGAGTATCGACACCCAGCGGAACCGAGTCAACGATCTCGACATCGATGCGCATGCCGGCTTCGAGCGCCCGCAACTGCTCCAGCGATTCCCGTTTTTCCAGCGGCGAGGGACCCAGCGAGACGAAACGCTCCAATGCCGCCCGGCGGTAGGCGTAGAGCCCGATGTGGTGGTAGAGAGGCCCGGGACCATGGGGTGCGGTGGCGCGGGTGAAATAAAGGGCGCGCATCCGGGTGTCGGACATCGGCGAGCCGACCACCTTCACGACATTCGGATTGGTCTTCTCGTGTTCGTCGGTGATCTGCACGGTCAGGGTAGCGATCGCGACCTCGGGATCTTCAAGCGGGCGCAGTGCCGCCCTGATCGACTCGGGTTCGATTGTCGGCAGATCACCCTGCACGTTGACCACGATGTCGATCTTGCCCTCGGGATCGGCCTTCTGCATTGCCTCGAAGATCCGGTCGGAACCCGATTGGTGATCCTGTCGAGTCATCACCACCTCGAAACCCGCTGCGGCAACGACGCCGTAGACCTCCTGGTCATCGACTGCGACGATGACGCGACCCACCGCAGCCTCCGCCGCGCGCCGGGCAACCTGGATGATCATCGGCATCCCGCAGATGTCGGCAAGCGGTTTGCCGGGAAGCCGTGTGGAAGCCATTCGCGCTGGAATGAGCACAAGCGTCCGGTCGTGGGAGAAATCGGTCATCAAGAGCCTTCAAAAGCGCGGCGAACAGTGTCAAAAAGTCTCATGCGCCGGTCTATAATCGTGTTGCAACCACAATGCAAAAGACATAGGTTCCGCGCGATTTCAAGATGGCCCGCTTGTACTCGGCGGTGGCAAAGGAGCGTTTGCAAATGAACTCGTACGTGAACATGGCGGTAGGAGCCTTTCTTGCCACCGTTTTCGTAATGATGACGGTTTCGATTGCTTCGGAAGGCATCTGGCACTCGGAAGCGCCTGAACAGGAAGGCTTTGCCATTGTCGCTGCGGAAACCGAAGGTGCAGGCGGCGCGGCCGAAGAAGTGGCAGCGGTTCCGATCGCAACGCTCCTGGCCAGCGCCGATGCTGCTGCCGGTGAGTCGTCCTTCAGGAAGTGTCAGAGCTGTCACACCTCCGAACAGGGTGGCGCAAACAAGGTCGGCCCAAACCTCTGGGGTGTGGTCAACCGTCCGATCGCCTCGCATGAAGGCTTCAGCTATTCCGCCGGTATGCGCGACTTTTCCGAGGGCGGCTCCGTCGTCTGGGACTACGACCACCTGAGCTACTTTCTGGAAGCGCCGAAGCAGCATGTTCCGGGTACGTCGATGGGCTTTGCCGGCCTGAAGGCCGACGAGGAGCGCGCCAATGTAATCGCCTACCTCCGAGCACAGGCCGATACCCCGGCGCCGCTTCCTGAGCCGGTTGCGGCAGAAGCCGCGCCGGAAGCGGAGGCAGCTCCTCCTGCCGATGGTGCCGCTCCGGCTGCCGAAGGCGCAGCCCCTGCTGCAGAAGAGGGTACTGCCCCGGCCACCGAAGGTGCGGCTCCTGCCGCAGAAGACATTCAGCCGGCCGCTCAGGCGCCCGGTCCCGAAGGTGAAACGCCTCCACCTGCCGTTCAGCAGGCCGAGCCCACTGCCGACCAGGCTCCGCCTGTCGTTCAGCAGCCGGCACCGAACAACTAAGATCCTTGTTTCCCACTTCAGAAAAGCCCGGCCGTCGTGCCGGGCTTTTGCGTTGAACGGCTGGGCCGGAAAAAGCCGGGACTGAAGGTGTCAGCCGAGGAACCAGGCCCAGAAGCTGACGGAGATGATGCCGAAGGCCGTCGTGACGCTGATCGTCGAGGCGGCAATGTTCTGTCCCGACCGGAAGCGGTGGGCGATGAGCCAGGCGTTGATCCCCGTGGGCACCGAGGAGGTCAGGACCAGCGCCGCCGTCCACTCCGGGCTCAACCCGAGCAGCCGGCTCATGGCGTAGACGGCGGCCGGCAGCAGCATCAGTTTCAAGGCAGCGATTGCGGCAGTCAGGCCAATATTGCCCCGTACCGGGTATTTCGTCAGCGCCATGCCGATCGAGATCAGCGCAGCCGGCCCGGCAGCGCTCGACAATTGCGCCACCACCGTGTTCAGGACCGGCGTCAGCGTCAATCCGGAGAGATTGAAGGCAAGTCCCGCCGCCAGCGCGATCACCAGCGGGTTGCGGACGAGGTTTGAGCCCACCTGCATCAGGATGGCCCGCAGACCCCGTCTTTCGCCCCCTTCGACCACGACGGCGGCGCGTTCCATCAAGATGGTCCCGACGATCATCATCAGCGGCAGGTGGATGGCGAGCAGGATGGACAGGGCCACCAACCCATCCTCTCCGACCGAACGCCCGACCAGTGGCAGGCCGATGAAGACGTTGTTGGCAAAGGCCGCCGACATTCCGGATATGACGCCGATCTTGGCGTCACGCCCGAACATGTGCCGGGCAACCAGATGCCCCGCCGTCCAGGTGACGGCGACACCGGCGAAATAGGCGCCCCAGAGCCGGAAGGGTGAAACGCCCTGGAAATCCGCATTGGCCAAGGTCTGGAAGATCAGCATGGGTACGGCGATCTTGAACACGAATTCGCCCAGCGCGTCGCCGGTCGCCTCGTTGAGAACGCCGGTGCGGGCAACGACCCAGCCGATCAGGATAAGCAGGAAGACGGGGGCGACATTGATGACGGTGGAGGACACGGCGGGGAGACTTTCAAGGGGAGGGGTCTCCGCCTTTAAACCATCTTGACGGACGCCACAAATGCGCAGCAGTCGAGAGTTCCCCTGTCGCTCCACTTCCTGAAGCCTGCCTCTAGGGTTTTTGCTTCGCTTGTGCGAGAAGGGGCCAAGATCGATAGGAAGCAAATCAGGAAGGGCTTGGCTGGATGTCCAAATACGACGTTCTCACGGTCGGCAATGCCATCGTTGACATCATCGCGCGCTGTGACGACAGCTTTCTCAGCGACAACGACATCATCAAGGGCGCAATGAACCTGATCGATGCCGAGCGCGCCGAACTGTTGTATTCGAAGATGGGTCCTGCGGTTGAAGCCTCGGGCGGATCGGCCGGCAACACCGCCGCCGGCATCGCCGGGCTGGGTGGCAAGGCCGCCTATTTCGGCAAGGTCGCCGAGGACCAGCTTGGCACGATCTTCCAGCATGACATCCGCGCCCAGGGCGTCCACTATGAAACGAGGCCGGACGGCGCCAACCTGCCCACGGCGCGATCGATGATCTTCGTCACCCCGGATGGTGAGCGGTCAATGAACACCTATCTTGGCGCCTGCGTCGAACTCGGTCCGCAGGATGTGGAGCCGCAGGTGGTGGCCGAGTCCAAGGTCACCTATTTCGAAGGCTATCTCTGGGATCCGCCGCGTGCCCAGGACGCCATCCGTGATTGCGCCCGCATCGCCCACGACAATGGTCGCGAGGTGTCGATGACGCTCTCGGATCCCTTTTGCGTTGGACGCTACCGCGCCGAGTTCCTCGATCTGATGCGCTCGGGAACCGTCGATATCGTCTTTGCCAACAAGCAGGAGGCCCTGTCGCTTTACGAGACGGAAGACTTCGAGCTGGCGTTGGAAAAGATTGCCGCCGACTGCAAGCTCGCGGCCGTCACCCTCAGCGAAGAAGGCGCCATCATCGTTCGGGGCGACGAACGCATCAAGATCGATGCCTTCAAGGTTGCCGACGTGGTCGACACGACGGGCGCTGGCGATCTCTTTGCAGGCGGATTTCTCTTCGGCTACACGCAAGGGCGCTCGCTGGAGGATTGCGGCAAGCTCGGCTGCCTGGCGGCGGCCATCGTCATCCAGCAGATTGGCCCGCGGCCGATGCGGTCGCTCAAGGATGCGGCGGCCGGCGAAGGGCTGCTCTAGGAACCTCTACTTGAAGGCTTCCCCCGGATAGGCTCCCCAGACCTCTTCCTGGTTGACCCAGCCGTCGGCACCTCCGGCCGAGGCATGGCACCAGGCGCCGTTGCACTCGTCCATGACGATCACGACACCGGGCTGAAGCTTGGCGATCACCGCTGCCGAGCTTTGCGGCTCGCGGCGCATGTTGACGAAGACTTCCCCCTTGTTGCGCATCCAGGGTGCCGCAACGGCGGTGCGTTCGCCGGAAAGAAGGGCCTGATTGACCCAGCCCTCCGTTCCGTCCGCGTCACGCACTCGTCGCCAATTGTCGTATTCCTGGATGATTTCCATCGGCGTGCCGGATTTCATGTACATCCAGGCAACGGGGTAATCGGTGCTCGGGCCGATGCGGATGTTGACCCGGGCCGACTTGAGGCTGACGAATCGGGGAAGGGGGAGGCCGCTGGCGCCCTTGCTGGCGCCTTGCGCAAATGCTGCGGTCGGTCCGATGCCGGCCGATACCAAGCAAAGCGCGGCAGCAAAAAAGATTTTGAGAATGACGCTTCGCATGCGTGCCGTTCCAGCTTCTGCCGCACCGGCCACGCCGGTGTTGGGAGGGTTCGTTGCCGGGCGCAGCCCAAGACAGCCACCTCCCAAGAGGTTTTGTTTGTCTTCGGCGACGGGTCTGGTAGAAACGCCCTGGATACTCTGAATATCGCGCCACTTGGTTAAGGACCTCTGAACACGACGCCATGACGCCCAAGAAGAAGCCCAAGGTCTACATCACCCGGAAGCTGCCGGACGCCGTCGAAACGCGCATGCGCGAGCTCTTCGACGCGGAGCTCAACATCGACGACATGCCGCGCACCCGCGACGAGCTGTCGGCGGCGATGAAGACTGCGGACGTGCTGGTGCCGACGGTGACGGATCGCATCGACCAGGCGCTGATCGAGCAAGCGGGCCCGAACCTCAAGCTCATCGCCAGCTTCTCCAACGGCACCGATCACATCGATGTCGATGCCGCGGCGAAAAAGGGCATCACCGTCACCAACACGCCCAATGTGCTGACCGAAGATACCGCCGACATGACCCTGGCGCTGATCCTCGCGGTGTCCCGGCGACTGACGGAAGGTGCGCGTATCCTGACCGATCATCCCGGTGACTGGGCCGGCTGGTCCCCGACCTGGATGCTGGGCCGACGGATCTGGGGCAAGCGCATCGGCATCGTCGGCATGGGCCGGATCGGCACGGCGGTCGCACGCCGCGCCAAGGCCTTCGGTCTCGCCATCCACTACCACAACCGCAAGCGCGCCAATCCGGAGACGGAGGAAGAACTCGAGGCCACCTATTGGGACAGCCTTGACCAGATGCTGGCGCGCGTCGACATCGTCTCGGTCAACTGCCCCTCGACCCCAGCGACCTTCCATCTGCTCTCGGCACGGCGCCTGGCCCTGATCCAGCCGACCGCCGTCATCGTCAACACCGCCCGTGGCGACATCATCGACGAGACGGCGATGATCCAGCTTCTGCGCGAGGGCAAGATCGCCGGGGCGGGACTGGACGTCTACCAGAACGAGCCGGCGATCAACCCGAAGCTGATCAAGCTCGCCAACGAGGGCCGGGTGGTCCTTCTGCCGCACATGGGCTCGGCGACGATCGAAGGCCGAATCGACATGGGCGACAAGGTCATCATCAACATCCGCACCTATTTCGACGGCCATCGGCCTCCGAATCGCGTCCTGCCGGGACGGCCCTGACGCAGGGATAGAGTTCAGCCGGACCGGACTTGCGGTTTGCCATCCAGCATCCGGACCATCTCGATATAGGTGGCGCGGTCATAGCCGGGGTGGGACCTTTCGGCCGTCTTCACAAAGCCCCAGTGGGCAAATGTCGCGTGGTTGCCTGTGAGCTCGATGCGGGTCTCCAGACGCAGCTGGCTGCGGGCACCTTGCCGCGCCGCCGACTCGGCTTGCGCCAGCAGCCGCCGCCCGAGCCCCTTGCCCTGGGCGTCCGGGTGAACTGCAAGCTTGCCGATATAGAGGCAATCGGGAAGATCCGACCTGCAGAAGATGCAGCCGAGCAGTTGCCCTTCCTCCACGGCTAGAAAGGCGATCTCGTTTTTCGCCTTCTCCGCCAGCGACGCCGCCGTCAGCCCCTTGGCGGAGGACGGCGGATCAATGACATTGTCCATATAGGCGAAAGCGGAATGGATGAGCGCCAGGAGCTCGTCCCAACGGTCGAAACAGGGACTGATGCGAAGGATCTCGGTCATGTCTTTGCCGTCTCCGCCGCACGACGCCTGTAGCGGATCGTGTCGAAGCGGGCCGTCAGCGAATCGTAGAGAAGCAGGCGACCGACCAGCGGTTCGCCGATGCCGGTGATGAGCTTGATCGCCTCCATGGCCATCAGCGTGCCGATCACGCCGGTCAGCGCGCCGATTACGCCGGTCTCGGCGCAGGAGGGAATCAGCCCCTCCGGCGGCTTCTCCGGAAAGAGGTCGCGGTAATGCGGATGGGCGGTCCCGTCGGCGGCAGCCGCATAGGGCATCAGCACCGTCAGCGAACCGTCGAAGCGGCCGACGGCACCCGTCACCAGCGGGATGCGAGCCTCCGCCGCGGCGTCGGCTGCGGCGTAGCGGGTATCGAAATTGTCGGATCCATCGATCACGAGGTCGAATCGCGGCAGATGGGAGGCCGCCCAGGGCAGGGAGAACCGCTCCTCGTAGTCGAGGACCCGGGTGGTGGGATTGAGCCTGGCGATGGCGGCCCGCGCGCTGGCGGTCTTGGCGGCCCCCACCGTGCCGGTGTCGTGGATGACCTGCCGCTGCAGGTTGGAGAGCGAGACGACATCGTCATCGACGATACCGAGCGTCCCCACGCCCGCCGCCGCCAGATACGCGAGCACCGGCGCCCCCAGCCCGCCGGCGCCGATCACCAGCACGCGCGCGCTCTTCAGGCGCTGTTGCCCTGCGCCGCCGATCTCGGGCAGCAGGATGTGGCGGCGATAGCGCTCGATTTCGTCCGGGGTCAGTTCCATTCTTGGTTTCTAGCAGCCCTGGTGATGTCGGGGAAGCGGTCGCTAGGCGCGGACGCTGCCGCCGTCCACGGTAAGGAACTGCGCCCTGTCTGCCAGCGCCGAAAACATCGACCGGTCGGTGCCGGTCATGAAGGATTGGCCTCCGAGCGCGTGAATCAGGTCGAACAGGGCAATCCTGCGCCCCTCGTCCAGATGGGCGGCAATCTCGTCCAGAAGAAGGATCGGTGCAAAGCCCGTCATGTTCGCAGTCAGGCGTGCATGCGCCAGCACGAGGCCGATCAGCAGCGCCTTCTGCTCACCTGTGGAACAGCGTGCGGCATCCATGTCCTTTTCCCGGTGCCGGACCTGCAGATCGCTCCGGTGCGGCCCATCCAGCGTGCGTCCCGCCGCAGCGTCCCGTCCGCGGCCATCGCGCAGCATGGCGAGATATCGGTCTTCCAGATCGGCAGCCGGCCCTTCGGGAGCATCCTCCAGGAAACCATCCAGCGCCAGCACCGGGGAGGGGAACATCGTCTCCTCGGAACCGGTCGACAGGGTCCGCAACAGGCCGAGCATTTCCTGCCGCGCGGCGGCCATTGCGATGCCCAGTCCCGCCATCTGCGCCTCGATCGCGGAGAGCCACGACACGTCGTAGCGTCCCTCCGACAAGAGACGGTTGCGGTTGCGCATGGTCCGCTCGAAATCGCCCGCACGGCGCCCGTGGGAGGGATCGATCGACAGGACGAGGCGGTCGAGAAACCGCCGGCGGTCGGCGGACGGGCCGGTGAAGAGGCCATCCATGGCCGGCGTCAGCCACAGCACGCTGAGGTGGTCGGTGAGTTCCTCTGTCGACTTGGCCGGCGTTCCGTTGATCCGCAGCCGGCGGACCGTGCTTTCGCTGTCGCCGTCGATCCCCGTACCGAGCGACACCTCCCCCTCCATGCCTTCAAGCCGGGTGAAGATGGAAAAGCCGCCCTCGGCGCCCACACGCGTGACGTCTGCCAGAACCGCCCGACGAAGGCCCCGTCCGGGAGAGAGGAAGGAAACGGCTTCCATCAGGTTGGTCTTGCCGGCGCCGTTTTCGCCGGTCAGCACCACATGCCGTTCGTCGAGCGTCAGGCTCGCCTCCGTGTAGTTCCGGAAGTCGGTGAGCTTCAACTGCGAGAGAAAGATCTTCTGGGCCATGAGTGTCTGCTTGCGTCCTCAGAGGGAGCTAAGCGTTATCCGTCGCCATGGCAAGCATGCACAGCAATGGTCTCTGCCGATCCCGCAACGACGCGTTTGACGAGAACACGATTGACCGTCCGGGAACTTCTTGGAGGCCGACCGGTTTCACGCGCGACACGGATAGGGCGGAGGGATAGGCTCTGATATCTGCCAAGGAGGCACCTATGCTCAGACATGATGATATGACACCGGAGGAAGCGCGGCGCGACCATCGGGAGATGCTGTGGTTCCTGGCAATCAATGCAGCCTTCGGAATGGGGATCGGCGTGGCGCTGGCGTCCGCCATGGTCTGGTTTAATCTTTACGGACTGGGAATGCATATTTCCCGATCGCAGATGCCGGTCCTGTCCTTCGCAATGATGGCGGTGCCGCTTGCGCTCACCTTCGGCGGTGCTGTAACAGCCACGGCGATCATGTTGATGCCCTACGAGCGCAAGAAGCGTTCCTGACGCCTGAAATTGGCGGGCACCAGCAGGCAAAGCAGGGGACATGCTGTGGCGGAAGACGACGAGCGGATCATGCGGCTGGAAGAGCTTGCCGCCCATCAGGCAAAGGTGATCGACGAACTGTCGGATCAACTGGCCGACCAATGGAGGATCGTCGAGCAGATGCGGGCAAAGCTCGATCGCCTGACGGAGCGCTTTCAGGCCATCGAGGAAAGCTCCCTCGACGCGCCGGCCAACACCAGACCGCCGCATTACTGAACGGAAAAAGGGCAGCTCCAGGCTGCCCTTTTCGGGGTGATGTCAGGCGTGGGAGAGGCCACCTCAGCCTTCGAAGAATTCCTTCATCCGGGCAAAGAAGCCGGTGGATTCCGGGTTGTTTTCCTTTGAGGAAATATCATCGAATTCCTGCAGCAGTTCCCGCTGGCGCTTGGTCAGCTTCTGCGGCGTCTCGATCTGGATCTGGATGTAGAGATCACCCGTCTGTGACGAGCGCAGAACGGGCATGCCCTTGCCCTTGAGGCGGAACTGCTTGCCCGGCTGGGTTCCCTCGGGAACGGTGACCCGCGACTTCGTGCCGTCCAGCGTGCCGACGTCGAAGGTGCCGCCGAGTGCCGCCGTCGTCATCGAGATCGGCACCGAGCAGAAGAGATCGGCTCCATCCCGCTGGAAGAACTGGTGCGGCTTCACCGACAGGAAGATGTAGAGGTCGCCGGTCGGTCCACCGCGCGTTCCGGCCTCGCCCTCGCCCTGCAGGCGGATGCGTGTGCCGTCTTCGATGCCCGACGGGATATTGACCGAAAGCGAGCGCTCTTCCGCCAGGCGGCCCTGCCCGTGGCATTTCGTGCAAGGGTCGGTGATTGTCTGGCCACGCCCGTGGCATGTCGGACAGGTGCGTTCCACGGAGAAGAAGCCCTGGCTGGCGCGCACGCGGCCGGAGCCGTGGCAGGTGCCGCAGGTCTTGGGCTGCGTCCCGGGCTTGGCGCCGGAACCGGAGCAGAGATCGCAGGTGATCGAGGTCGGAACCCGGATCTGCGCCGTCTTGCCGGCGTAGGCTTCCTCGAGCGTGATTTCCATGTTGTAGCGCAGGTCGGCGCCACGTTCACGGCCACCCGAAGACCGCCGGGCGCGGCCGCCGCCCATCATCTCGCCGAAAATGTCTTCGAAGATGTCGGAGAAGCCGCCGGGACCAGCGGAACCGAATCCACCGCCGCCGGGACCCATGCCGCCCGACTCGAAGGCTGCGTGGCCGAAGCGGTCGTAGGCAGCCCGCTTCTGGGGATCCTTCAAGGTCTCATAGGCCTCGTTGATCTCCTTGAACTTCTTCTCGGCATCGGCGTCGCCAGGATTCTTGTCCGGATGACACTTCATCGCGAGCTTGCGAAAGGCGCTCTTCAGCTCCTTCTCGTCAGCGGTCCTGCCGACACCCAAGGTTTCGTAATAATCTGCTTTTGCCATGGAGGTAACGGCTCCCGAAAGGATTCCGGCTGCACGATGGCAGCCGGATTTCTAGTCGACTATGTTCTG
>JBKBXP010000007.1:0-36356 GCA_046314035.1 Pseudorhizobium sp.
GCACGCGCGATCAGGCGCGAGAGGCGCTTGACCGCGAGGTGATGCGCCACGCGCCGACGAGGCTCGACCGGATGATTGCAGACCAGTTGCCGGAAAAGGGAAGTATCCGAGTCAGCGGCCTTGCGTCCCCGAACGGCGACCGCGCTGTGACCCGGGCGCTGCGGGCCCGCGCGCGCGAGCTCGCCGGCATGCGGCTCGCCGCTGAAACGAAGCGCGGCGTCCTGACCTTTGAGCCGAATTGGCAGGACCGGCTGAAAGCCATGGAACTGCATCTCGATATCCGCAAACGGCTCCTCGAGCAGCAGCGCCTCCAGCTCGAAGCTCAGGAGAGGTCTCGTGCGCGATCGGCCGGGAAGGGGCTTGAGCGATGATGGCGAATTATGAGGGGCCGGCGGCGGACAGGCTGAATGCGCCCGCGCCGCGCCCATCTGACGATCTACTTCTTTGCTTTGGCCAGCCGCGCCACTTCGACCGCCCAGGCATCGAGCGCCGCGCGCTTCTGAGGCAAGTAGGTGTTTCGGTTATAGACTTGCGTGATCGCAGGCCCCGGCGGGGTGTGATTGAGGATACGGCTGACGATCTCTCCCATCACGTTGAGGCGTTCCGATGTCATCATGGTTGCGCCCGTCCGGCGCATGTCATGCAGGGTCAGGTCCGGGATCTTGAGCGACTCGGTCAGACGCGCGAAGTAGCGTGTCACAACATGCGGTTCGATCGGCTCGCCATCTCGCCCTGGAAACGCGTAGCCGTCACCGCGCCCGGCAAAAGCAAAACGAAGAAGATCCACCGCCGCGTCAGACAGCGGCACAGAGTGCGGTCCTTTCTTGTTCTTGGTGCGCGGACCCGGAATGGTCCACACCTTGTTGTCCCAGTCGATTTCTCTCCAATGAATGCCGCAAACCTCGCCGCGCCGTTGCAGCGTGAGTATGGCGATCTGGATCGCCAGCGTGGACGTAAGACCGTCGGAACGCCCGCCATGACGAAGACCGGTGAGGGCCTGCCAGGTTTTCGCAAGTTCCTCGGGAGTGCCAACGCGCTCCCGGCTGACCTTTGGAAAGGGTTTGATCGGTTGCGCCGGATTGATGCCAAGCATGCCCTGTTCTGCCGCGAAGCCGAGCAGGCGGCGCAAGATCTCAAGAGTTGTGTTTGCGGCCCCCGGCCCGCTCGTCTGTGCGAGCGAGCGGAGGAAAGTGCTCAGCTCACTCGTCGTCAGGTTCGCAACCGGCCGATTGCCGAAGGCGGGTTCGATATGCCGCTTGAAATAACCTGCTTCCAGATCGTTCCGGCTTTTGGCACGGCGAAGCTGAACTTCTGAAAAGTAGATCGACCAGACCCGCGCCACGGTGTTTTCCCGCCGCTCGCTTGCGGCTTGGCGTGCGGTGCGGCGCTCGGTTGTTGGGTCTACGCCGGAGAGCTGTATCGAGGCCAACATCTCCATGGCCTTGTTACGTGCCTGATCCAGCGTGAGAATCTTTGCATCGCCGATAAGCGGTTCACGCTGTCGTCCGCTGGCGTCCCGGTAGACGACAAAGTAGCCCTTGGAGCCGGTATGGGACACGGTCAGGACAAGACCGGGCACCCGGTCATCCCAATAGCGCGCCTTCTTTTTTCCGAGTGCGCCGGCGCTGTTCACCGAGCTCTGAGTGAGGCGAACGGAGTTGCGAATGGGCACTTTTTGCTCCTTTTTTGGGACCCGAGAATAGACCCATTGATTTTATGAAGTTTTTAGTCGGCAGATTTGCTGAAGGATCTCGCCAAAACGGTCTGAAAGACGCTATAGTGACCCCTACGAAACTTCAAAAGTGACCACGAAACTCCGAAAAATCGGGACTGAAAACATAGAGTTTTTTCGGTATAAGTTTCTAGAAGTGACCACTACGCTAATGACCCTTACGGTTAAATCCCACTACTATATTTCCACCCAGCAAAATTCCAACAAAGATGGTCGGGTTTGGTCGGTAGTAGTGCCCTTTTACCGTAGTGGCCACTATTTTTAAAGTCTATATTTTACAGTAAATTACGGGCGTAATCTGGCTTGATCGGTTTTGGTCACCCAGCAGTGTTTTGCGTTGACATCGTAGGGGTCACAAGTTCGAACCTTGTACCGCCCACCATTTGTCGTTTTTCGATAAAACATCCCTTGTGCGGGCGCTGGCGCTCGCTACGTATATCGCAATGTCCGCAGGCTTCGCGGGCGGCAAGGGAGATTTCGATCATGACGGCAATGACCAAGAGCCCGACGGCGCTTCAATATCTCGACAAGGCGATGGGCGGGCTGAAACAGCTTGGCCTGGTGCCCGGTGGCAAGAGCGGCGCGGCGCCGATCGTGGCGCTGCTCGAGCAGATTGCCGATCTTGAGCCCGACAAGGTGGCTGCGATTGCCCGCACGCTGGACCAGGCGAGCCTGTTCAATGACGTGGTGCGCGAACAGGTCGCCGGCATCACGGTGGGCGAGCGCTACGAGGACGTGACCAAGGCGTTCAACTCGATCCGCGACGACGCCAAGTCGCTCGTCGACCAGTATGCGGACGGCAAGATCTCGACGATGGAGCGTGCTTCGAACGTCTGGATGAAGATGACGCGCGGCGACATCGCGGCCCGGTTCGGCAAGATCAAGGATACCTATCTCGAGGTTCAGGAAGAGACCGCCAACCAGATCGACCGGGAACGGAAGATCCTCGAGGCCTATCTCGATTTCCGCGGCGCGATGAAACAGTCTGAAGTTCTGGCGCTGGAAGTGCTGAAGGCGGCGGCTGCGAAGCTTGAGGCGGCGCGCGGCGCGGTGGGCGAAGCCGTGGCGGCGCTCGGTGCCTATGCTGGCGATGACGCGGCCGAACGCGCCACGCTTGAGCTGACCCGCGACGAGAAGCTGCGCTTCCTGCAGAACGAGGAGAAGCGCTACCAGATCGCCAAGGACCTCTCGGACAACATCACGATCGGGTACAACACGTCGGAAGTCGTGATGGCCCGGCTCGTGCAGACGACGACCGCCAAGGACCGGGTGTATGCGCAGTCGGTCAGCTTTTTCTCCACCAACGAAGTCGTGCTGACGGCATTGACGGCAAGCTTCACCGGCATGCACGGCTTGCACGAGAGCACCCAGACGCTGGAAGCCATGAAAAAGGGCGTGAACCAGAGCCTCGAAGTGCTGGCCGAGATTGGCGGCAAGGTGCAGGAAGCGGCCGTCAAGGCAGGCTATGGCCCGACCGTTTCGGCCGCCTCGGTGAAGATGCTGGTCGATTCGGTGGTCTCCTATCAGGAGCGTACACAGACGATCATCGCCGAGATGCGCAAACTGGCGACCCAGAATTCCGAGGAGATCCGTGAAGCTGTGGAAGATGGGAAACGCCGGCTGACGAAGCTGGTTGAGGAGGGCGCGACCCTCGCGCTGCTGCCGAAGCCGTGAGCGATACCGCCGTTCCGGCTGTCCGTGACAAGAGCAAGCTCGACGATGTCCTCCTCGCGATGGATGTCGTCGATACGCTGCGTCACCGCGAGCAGCTTGTGATGACCGAGCTCGATCATGGCGCCCGCGAAGAGGCGCTGCTCGGCCGGCTGAAGGACATCTATGCCGCGCAAGGTATCGATGTGCCCGAGCGCATCCTGAAGGAAGGCGTCAAGGCGCTTGAGGAGAAGCGGTTTCTGTATGAGCCGCCGAAGCCATCGTTCGGCGTAAGCCTCGCCAAACTCTACATCACGCGGGACCGCTGGCTCGCGCCGGTGGGGTTCGCGTTGGTGGCGGTGATTGCCCTGTTTGGCGCCTGGCAATTTGGTGTGGTCGAGCCTGCGAAGGCGCGGGCCGCCGAGGCGCGGATTGAGCTGAGCGAAACGCTGCCGGCGGAGATGTCGCAGCTGCAGGGCGAGATCGGGGCCATCGTTCTGGAGGATGCGGCGCGGCTGAAAGCGGAGGCCTTGTTCGTGGACGGACAGCGCGCTCTGGCGGCAGCAGATCTGGACGCGGCGCGCGCGGCACGGGATGGGCTCCGGATTTTGAAGGACGATCTGTCGGCGATCTATCAGGTGCGGGTCGTGTACGGTCCGGGTGAGGACTATACGGGCGTGTTCCGGGTGCCGGACGATGTGCCCGGCGCGCGGAACTATTATCTCATTGTCGAATCGGTCGATCCGTCCGGCGGCTTGATCGAAGTGCCAATCAGCAGTGAAGAGGATCGCCGGTCTGACCGGGTGACGCGCTGGGGCCAGCGTGTCAGCGAAGCGGTGTTCTATTCGGTCGCCGCCGACAAGGGCGACGACCAGATCGTGCAGAATTCGGTAATTGGCCAGAAGCGGACCGGATATCTATCCCCTCAGTATACGGTGGAAACACCGGGCGGCGCGATCCTCGAATGGTGACCTCATGAGCAACACCCTCAACGGGCGCGATGCGCTGGCGCTTCTGGACGGCGAGCTCGTCAAGCTGCGCCAGTCGCTGGCGGCGGCCTTGGCCGATGCCGACGGCGTCGAATCCCGTAGGGGCGCCATCCAGCGGGAACAGGCGAGCGCCTATGGTGCGCTGGCGGCGATGCGGCTTGATCTGATGCAGGCCGGCGGAAACGGCGCCGAATTTGGCAAGCTGGAGGCGTCCGCGCGGGCCCTCACCGAGCGCCACGCCGCCTTCGTCGCGGCGCAGAAGGCGGCGCTGGAAGCGGCGGAGGCCGGACTTGCAGCGCTTGAGGTGAAGCGAACGGCGCTCGCCGCGCGCCACGATACGGCTGTCGAGACATATGAGGCCCGCGTTGCCGAAGCGGAATCCGCTCTCAAAGGCAGCGCGGGTTATCTGGCGCTCGTTGAAGCCGCTGAAGAAGCGCGCGCGGTCACGCTGCGCGCCGCGCAGAAGCTGGAGCTGGCCCGAACGGATCGCACGACAAAAGGTACGCCCTACGAGCGCGATCCGCTGTTCCATTATCTCTGGACACGGAAATTCCGGTCGCCGGAGTACAAGGCCGGCGGAGTCATCCGTATGCTGGATGGTTGGGTGGCAAAGCTCTGCCGGTATGATCAGGCTTTCCTGAATTACCAGCGCCTGACGGAACTGCCGGACCGGATTGCAGAGCATGCCGTGTTTGTGGCCGGCCTCGAGGACAAGGCCGAGGCGGCGCTCGTCGAGGCGGAAGAGCAGGCGATGCGCGAGGCGGGCGTCGAGACGCTGAGGTCTGACGCAGACCGCCTGAAGGCGGAGATCACGGGCTGCGACGCGGAGATTGCGGCTGCGGAAGAGGCGCACCGCGCGAGGGCGCAGCGCCATGAGGCGGCGTTGAACGAAGAGGCCGGGCCGGCGGTCGAGGCGCGCGAACTTCTGGCGGCCCAGTTGCGCAAGGCGAGCTTTCCGGACCTGCGCGTGCTGGCAGCCGAAACGGTCGGCCTTGAAGACGACCGGCTTGTGGACGCGCTGGTCCGTTTGCGGGCGGAGGAAATGTCGCTCGACCTCGAAGCCGGCAAACGTCTCGTTCGCCCGGGCCTGCTGCGCGAGGATCTCGCGCGGATGGAAGCGCTGCGCCGCCAGTTCAAGGAGGCGCGGTTTGACAGTCCGTATGCGTTGATGTCGCGCGCGGCATTCGATGAAATGATGTCCAACCTGCTGAAGGGCGGCATGGATCTGCGCGATACGTTGCGCGGTGTCAGCCGGTCCGTCCGGCGCGCCGAGCCGCAGGCCCACCCGGATTTTGGCGGGCGCGGACGGCGCGACACGATCGGGCTGCCGGACATCATGGGCGGCGTGATCGGCGGGGTGCTGGGCGAAGTGCTGGAAGAGGTGATCCGCGAAACGACGCGGGGTGGCGGCAGCTACGGCAGTGGTCCCATTTTCCCCGGGCCGCCGAAGCGTTCGCCGCGTTCGTCATCCTCAGGCGGACGGTCCTTCCCCAGCGGGGGAGGGCGGCGCAAGGGGGGTGGCTTCAAGACAGGCGGCGGCTTCTAAAGTCCGAGCTGGCCTTTGGCGAGAATGCCGCGCTGGATTTCATTCGATCCTGCATAGATCGAGCCCGCCCGGTCGTTCAGGTATTTTGCTGACGCCGTGACGGCGCTCTCCGGTCCCACGAGGGGTGTGTTGGCGCCGTCGAAACCGGGAACGGGGCCGCCAGGACACGTCTGGTGCGGCTGGAAGGGCGAGGCATGGACGCCAGCGAGCTCGAGCGCAAGCTCGGTCAGATGCTGGCTGAGTTCAGTGCCCCTGATCTTCATCATGGACGCCTTGAGCCCGGGTGTTCCGCCTCCGGACAATTCAGACATCATCTGGAGTTCGGCGGCTTCAAGTGTCTGAGCGTCAGACTCGGCGTGCGAGAGTTTTCGGGCAAAGCCGGCATCCAGCAAGCCTTCGCCGGCCGCGATCTGGCGAAGCGAGCGCAGGCGCGCCAGCAGGCGGGGCCCGTAGGACGATCCGCCGCGCTCGAACTCGAGCAGGTATTTCGCGACCGTCCAGCCTTCGTTGGCCTTGCCGATCACGTTGGCCTTGGGTACGCGCACATCGGTGAAGAAGACCGCATTCTGGATATGCTCGCCCGACAGCATCAGGATCGGGTCCACGCGCACGCCGGGCGAGGTCATGTCGATCAGGATGAAGGTGATGCCCTGCTGCGGCTTTCCGGACGCGTCCGTCCGTACAAGGCAGAACATCATGTTGGCTTCGTGGGCGTGCGTGGTCCAGATTTTTGAACCGTTGCAGACATAGGCGTCGCCGTCGTCGACTGCAGACATGGTCAAGGCGGCGAGGTCCGAGCCCGCATGCGGCTCGGAATAGCCCTGGCACCAATAGTCTTCGCCGGAGAGGATGCGGGGGAGGTAATGATCCTTCTGCGCCTTGGTGCCGTGGCCGATCAGGGCCGGGCCGCACATGCCGATGCCCATCGGCGACAGCGGCGGCGCCCCGGCCCGGGCCATTTCGACATCGAAGATGTAGCGTTCGGCAACGCTCCAGCCGGTGCCGCCATATTCTACCGGCCAGGACGGGGCGGCCCAGCCCTGCTTCACGAGGAACCGCTGCCATTCCAGCGCAACCGGCTTTGACGAATAGACGCTGGTCATGCGGCTCGCATAGGCGCGCAGGCCGGCGCTGAGGTTCTGGTCGAGAAAGGAGCGGACCTCATCGCGGAAGGCTTCTTCTTCGCGGGTAAAGGCGAGTTTCATGCGGAGACCTTGGGTTGGGGCAAGCGTTGACGGGCGGCGTCGAGCAGGCGGGCGCGTTCGGTTTCGGTTTTCCACAGGAAAGCGCGCGGCAGGCCGAGGCGCTGACAGGCCTGCGCGGGCGGGCCCAATGTGTCCGGCACCGTTTCGGCGATGCGGGCCATGGTTTTGACCGCGAGCCGGCCGGCCGGCGAGAGATCGTACGCCGCGCCGAGACCGAGGCGGCTGCGCACCGCTTGAGGCAGGATTTCGACCGCCGCATTGACGAGCGCGCTCTGCAGGCCCTTCGGCACACCCGGCGCGGCGCGGCCGGATTTCATGATGGCGAGGAATTCGGTGTTGATCGGGTGCGGCTCGAACCGGGGGAGGAGGCGGTTCAGCATTGCATCAAAGTCGTCAGTCGAGCGGATCTTCTGTTGCACGCCGTAGAGCCCGGCAACGATTTCGCCCTCGGCGAAGAAGCGCGCCTTGTCCGCCTCGCTCACCGGGCGCACGAACCGGTCATAGGCCATCAGGAAGCCGTAGCTCGCCGTGGCGCTTACCCAGTCGAGCAATTCGGGCTCAAGTGCGCGGTAGGCTTCGCCCGACGGCGTTTTTCCGGCAACGCGCGCATGCATGTTGGTGACGCCCTGGATCACCCGCCGTGCGGCGTCCTGCGGGCCGTAAACGCCGACCATCGCGGCAATGCCGGTGCGTTTCGACCGGCCGATGGGGTCTGTCTTGAAGACCGAGTGATCCCACACACCAGAGCGGATCCGTGCATCCGCAAACTCGAGCAACACGGCGCAGATGCCGCCGGCGGCCAGGGCGACGGGGTTCTTGAACACTTGCCAGGACACCGAGTCCGGCCCGGCAAAGGCCGGCGCGCCGGGCGGCGAGGTATAATCGACCTTCCAGCCGAGATAGGTCCTGGGTGTGTCCATGTCCGTTTCCCGAAACAGTCAGGAAAAGGTAACCCGGAACAGTGGGGGCAGAAAGCGGCGACGCGGCGTCAGATGCCGCTGCGGCAGGCCTAGCCGTCGCTCAGGCCGGCCGGCGCATTGCGCACATCGGCGTTCATGGTCGCCAGCTTCACGCTGATCACATAGGCTTTTTTGGCATCCATGTTGGCGAGGATCAGGCCGGCCTGTTCGCTCGGCATCAGGCGCAGGAAGCCGGCGGCGAAGGCCGGGTCCATCTGGTTGAAGATCGAGGCGGCCGAATCCGGCTTCATCGCGCTGTACATGCCGGCGAGGTGCTTGATGTCCGCGTCCGAGGCGCCCTGAATCTGCTCCCAGCGCGATTCGAGCGTGGTCTGGAGGGCCTGCAGCTCGGCAGTCTGGGTCTGGAGTTCCTTTTCCCAGGTCTGCAGCGCGAGCTTCTCGTTCTTCAGCTCTTCCTTTTGCGATTCGAACAGCCACTGGTCCTCGGCCACCATCGCGGCCGACTCGGTGGTGAAGCAGACTTCACTGGGGCCGCCCGCTGCAGGGGCTCCGGCCGCCGGCTTGGCGGCCGCCGTTTCGGTGCCCGCTGCGGCGGGGGCGGCGCCCGCCTCTTCAGCGAAGGCGAGGCCGTTCGGCAGAAAACGGGTGGCGCCGCCGATCGTGAACAGCACGCCGAGCGTCAGCAGCACATGCGAGGTATTGTTCTTGACGAAAGACATGGTCTTCTTCGCAGCCTTCCAAAGGGACCGGAGGCGGTCCCAAAACCTTAACGCAAACCTTTCCGGAACCTTTCACGGACCGGGCTAATTTTTGGTAAACATTTACGGCGGGGAGCCTGGTGCGGGTGTAGAAAGCGCCGAATCAGGACGAACGGGAGCGGACAGGGGCCGCAGCCGGGGCGGCGGAACCGGCGGTCTCGAGCGTGCCTGCAACCTCGTCGGTCATGACGCGCATCTGCCGCATGACTGCGGTCATTTCGCTGATTCGTTCCTTCGACTGGTCGAGCGCGGTGCGCATCATCATGTAAAGGTCCATCTGGGCGGCCTGCACCTCATCGGTCGCGCTCGCCTTGACGGTGTCGACCGAAGCAATCGTCGCTTCCAGCTTCCTGCAGGTCTTGTCCGCCTCGGCGATCAGGTGGGCAAGGCGGGTCGCCATCGATTCAACCCGAACGCGCGTGTCCTGGGTGGTCGATGACATCTGCGCGATCGAGGTCGACAGGGCGGTAATCGTTGCGCCGAGGCCATCCTTGGTGTTCTGCAGGGCTTTCAGGCGCTTGCTGAGCACAAAGCAGTACACACAGGCCGCGAACGACACGAGAAAGATTGCGATGTCAGTGGGCTGGACACTCATACGCCTACCTCAGGAGGAATTCGGTGATGAGGACGCCGTTCGATACACCGCTGCCCAGCACGAGTTCGGCGCGGCGCGTCAACTGTTCGCGCATGCGGGGGTAGAAACCCGGATCCTCGAAATCTTTCATCTCGACGGACCGCAGGTAGGTGTTGAAGGCGTCCAGCAGCATCGGCTCGGCTGACTGGACTGCGGCGGCCCCTTCAACGTCCGTGATGATCGAGATGTTCATCTTGAGGTAGCGGGTTGCCGGAGCGCTGCCGACGGTGATCAGCATCTCCTTCAGTTCCACATAGCTCTGGTCGGGTTTCGCGGCCGCTTCGATCACCGCTTCTTTGGATTCGGCGGGTTCACAGGCCGCAGCTTCCACCGCAGGCGGGGGTGTCAGCAGGTAAACGAGTCCGAACGAGCTGACGAGCGACGCCCCGCCGAGCATCAGAAGGCCCATGAGCCCGCTGGCCGGCTTGGCTCCCGCTTCGGGCTCCTTCGCATCTGGCTTCTTCTCTGGCTTCTTGGCCATTCTGGACCCCGGATTCCATCACGCAGCGCAAGCCTGCTTAGAACAATCCTGAGTAAAGATAACCTTAACGAATTGGCGTCTAATTTTAATCATTAGGCCAGAATCGGATCCGGCTGGGGCAGTTTGTTCATGAAATTCTTTGATACGCTTAAAGCTCTTCCGCTCTCGCGCCAGCTCATGCTGGCGGGTGCTGTCATTGGTATCGTGCTGGCCATGAGCTTCATGGTGCAGGGCGCGACCAAGGAGCCGATGGCGCTCCTCTATTCAGGGCTCGAGCCGCAATATGCCGGTGAGATCATCGAGGAACTCGAGCAGACTGGCACCCCCTACGAGATCCAGGGCGGCGCAATCTTCATTCCGCAGGGCAAGCGCGACCAGGTCCGCTTTGCGCTCGCCAAGGAAGGCCTGCCGCGCCAGTCCGTGCAAGGCTATGAATTGCTGGACGAGGTGAACGGGTTCTCGGTCACCTCCGAGATGTACAACGCCTCTTACTGGCGCGCGAAGGAAGGCGAGCTGACGCGCACCATCCTCGCGATTCCGGGCATCACCTCGGCGCGCGTACATATTGGCGCGAGCCTGCGCTCGGGCTTTGCCCGCTCGCAGCCGGCGCAGACGGCGTCGGTCACCATCGCCACAGCGCACAACCTTTCGCAGGATCAGGCCGAGGCCATCCAATACCTCGTTGCGCTGGCCGTTTCGGGATTGAAGCCGGACGACGTCGCCGTGATTGATCCGACCAAGGGCATTCTTGCCGGACCGAAATCCGACAAGATGGCGGAGCCGTCGCTCGCCGCTGCAGACCAGGCAAGTTCGCTCGAACAGAAAATCACCGGCCTCCTGGAGGCCCGGGTGGGCGCCGGCAATGCCCGCGTGTCCGTGTCGGTTGATGTCAGCCGCGAGCGCCAGATCGTTTCGACCGTGGCGTTCGATCCACAATCAAAAGTCATCCGTAGCCGGACGACCAATGACGCGACCGAATCGGGCAGTGGCGGCGGCGGTGCGCTCACCGTTGCCAGCAATCTTCCGCAGGAAGAAGCGGGCGCGGCCGCCGGCGGCAGCACCAATTCGTCGAAAAACTCGTCCGAGAACATCGCCTACGAAATCAATGAAACGCGCACCGAGACCGAGAAACTGCCGGGGCAGGTGGAGCGCATCTCCATCGCAGTCCTTCTCAACGAGCAGTCGCTCGGTCTCGATCCGGCCGCCGCCGACGCGGCTGCGGTGCGCGATACGATCATCGCCGACCTGCAGGCGCTGGTCACATCCGGGGCGGGCCTGGACCTCGAGCGGGGCGACTCCATCTCGGTTGAGCTGATGCCGTTCCAGGACGTGCCGGTGACCGACATGGTCGCCGCGCCGGGCATGTTTCAGCAATTGTTGCAGCGCTACATGTGGTCCGGCCTGCAGGCCTTGCTGCTCGGTCTTGTCGTGATCGTGCTCGGCTTCGGGGTTGTGCGGCCCATGTTGTCGCCGAAGAAAACCGACGAGGCTCTGTCCGGTGCCGCAGCAACGGGCGCCGGCGCCGCAACGGCAGGCGGCGCATCGGAATCCGATCCGTTCAATTACCTGAAGGACTACGCCAAGGAGCGTGAGGAAGAGACCGCCGCCCTGCTTCAGCAATGGCTGAACGAAGATCAGAAGTATGCCGTCAATGAGTAAGACCTTGCTGACGAGATTGCCCCGGTTTGATGAGAAGGGCGGCTTGTTGCCGCCGACCGATTGGCTGCGCTCCTTCGACGATGCGGACCCGGGCCTCGTGCTCGACACAATCGATATCGCGCCGATTGATACCTTTGATCCGCCAGCACCCGTGGTCGAAGTCCCGATCGAGCAGCCGTCGCATCTGGACCTTAAAAAGGTCGAGGCCTCGCTGACGGCCCTGAATGGCAAACTCGACAAGATCGAGCGTGACGCCCAGGCGCAGATCGTGGAAGCGGTTCAGTCCATCGCGGCAAAGCTGTTTCCGCTTCTCTCGAAAGCCTTTCTCGCGGAAGAGATCGGCCGCCATCTGCCGTCGCTCGTGCCGGCGTCTGCGGCTGTCGTCGAGATCCGCGCTGAAGCGTCGCTGGCGGCAGAGTTGCAGGTGATGATGGAGCGTCATGCTTCGCTCGCGGATCGCTGCACCCTCGTCCCCGCAACTGCGCCGGGGCAGGGCCGGGTCGATGTCTCCTGGCAGACGGGTGGGCTGTCCTTCGATTTTGACGGCCTGCTGCAAGCCTGCCTTTCGAATCTCAAATCAACCCAAACCGTGACCAAGGAGTAGAGGAATGGCCCTTCCCGACCAAGCATCGGCCGAAACCGCCGCTGACGACCGCAGGGATGCATCCGGCCGGAACGCATTCCGCCGCTCCATTTACAGCGTGCCCGTCACCGTGACCGTTTCGATCGGACACAAGCGTCTCAGCGTGTCCGAGATTCTCGAGCTGCAGCCGGAATCCATCGTTCCGCTGTCGTCGCGCATTGATGACCCGGTCGAGCTGTCCATCGACAACCGCCTGATCGCGCGCGGCGAGCTCGTCGAGACGGGCGATGGCCAGATTGCGGTGAAGATCATCGAAATCATCGAACGGACACCGGACGAGGATGTCTAAGACCAGCGGCTTTCTTCGGCTTGTTCTCCTGTGTGCGGCGGCGGCGTTTTTCGCTGGCGCCGCGCAGGCACAACAAGCCGTGCCCGGACAGATCCCGGCCCTCGAAGGCCTGATCAATCCAGGCGGCGACGGCCAGCTGAGCAGTTCGGTCATCCAGCTGCTGTTGCTGGTGTCGGTGCTGAGCCTCGTGCCGGGCATCGCCATGATGGTGACCTGCCTGCCATTCATGGTCATCGTCTTTTCATTCATGCGCCAGGCGATCGGGGTGCAGCAGGCGCCGCCGAACATGATGATCATGGCGCTCGCGATGTTTCTCACGTTCTTCGTGATGGAGCCGGTCTTCATGTCGGCCTGGGAAACCGGGATCCAGCCCTACATGAACGGCGCGCTGAGCGAACAGCAGGCCTGGACACTGACAACCGATCCGTTCCGCGAGTTCATGATGAGGCGCACCGATCCGGAAGCGCTGCTGACACTGGCCGACGCGGTCAACCGTCCGGTCGCGGAAGGCCAGCCGCCGTCCTTCTCGTTGCTCTCGACATCCTTCATGTTGAGCGAAATCAAGCACGCGTTCCAGATCGGTTTCGTGATCTTCCTGCCGTTCATGGTGATCGACCTCGTGGTCGCGTCCGTCCTGATGGCGGTGGGCATGATGATGGTGCCGCCGACGGTTGTCTCCTTGCCATTCAAGCTGGGCTTCTTCGTTCTGGCGGATGGCTGGCTCAAGATTACTGAAGCCGTACTCAGGGGTTATACGTCATGAATACGCGGGTGAAGCGCGATCGCCCCGAAGCCGGGCAGGGGAAGGGCGGACGCAAGTCCAACATCTCTGCGTCCCAGCGCGCAGCGGTCATCATTGCGCTGCTCGGCGAAAGCGCGGCACGCCCGATTGTGGAGAAGCTTGACGACGCGGCGCTTTCCAAGGTCGTGACCGCGCTTGAGAACATCTCGACGCTGGCACGCGACGAGCAGCTCGAGATCGTGATCGACTTCCTCACCCAGCTCCGCCAGACGTCCGGTTCTTTGCGCGGCGGTCCCGCCAAGGCGCGGGAGGTCATGGCCGGCGTGCTGGATCCCGCCCGCATGAACGCCCTTTTCGGAACGGCGCCGGTCGAAATGGACTTCTCTTTCCTGGAAACAGCCGATGTCTGGTCGCGGCTCGCCCAAAAGGAAGCCGCCCAGATCGCCGAGTATCTCGGCGCCATGACGCCGAACATCATCGCGCTGATCCTCCGGAAGCTGGATACGGCCATGGTGTCGAGCATCCTTTGCCTCCTGCCGGACGAGAAGGTCAGCCCGACGCTCGGATACATGGTCGAATCGCCCAAGATCGATCCCAGCATCGAACCTGCCGTCGAGCGGATGATCGAAATCGAGTTCCTCAACCGGACTCAGGACGTCGTGGAGAGCAATGATGACCATCTCGGCGTGATTGGCGAAGTGCTGAGCCTCATTCCGGCGCAGAAACGCAACAATCTGATCGATTTCCTGCGCACGTCGCATGAGACGAAACTGCCGATCATCGAGAAAGGGCTGTTCACGATTGATGCGTTGCCGGACATCCTGCCGCGCAATGCCGTCACGGTCGTGTTCCGCCAGATCGAAGGCGCCGTCATGGTCAAGTTGCTCGCCAGCCTGCGCGACAGCTATCCCCCGATCCTCGAATTCCTCCTGAGCAACATCTCGTCCCGCATGGCGGATTCGATGCGCGAGGAATTCAAGGACCTTCCGCCGATTGTCGGCGAACAGGCCGAGACACTTCAGCGTGAGTTCCTGACGACGCTGATGGACTTGAGCCGCCGCGGCACCATCACGATGAACCGCGCGACCGACAAGAATGACGAGGCGAGCGTTCCCTTGCCCGGATAGCGCAAACGCGGCGCGCGCGGCCTCCCTCTGTATTGCCTTCTACAGAGACGACTTAATGTGATCGTAGTGATCTGACGGTAAGCCGGATTCAACGAGTGTCGCGCGGGGCGAGTGAAAAGTGGATCATACACGGCCAAGCGCGGCTGAGCGTGAGCGGATCCCTTCAATTCGCCTCAAGACGGCCCGGGCGTTGATTGCCGTCATCGCTGTCATCGCCTGCATTTCAATTGAGTTCATGCTGGCCCGGGCCGTTCTGGAATCGGGCTTTCTGCCAAACACCTGGTGCATCGGGAGCTAACATTGTTCAGCCTTTTGAAATCCGCCTCTGCCGCAACGCTCTTTCTCCTCTTCTCATTCGTGCATGTGCCGATCGTGGCCGGTGCAGCCCTGCTTTCCGGGGCGCCTGTGCTGCTTCTTGTGGCCGGATCTGTGGGGGTCGCCCTGATTTCGCTGATCGCGCGCTACGTGGTCCAGGGCCAGGCCGGCTCTGTCGTCATGGGTGTGACGATCATGGCCCACGCGGCCCTTATCGTGCTCGCACTGAGCGGACATCCCTGGCAGATCGATGCGCACATGTACTTCTTCGCTGCGCTGGCCCTGCTCAGCGGTTTCCGGATGATCAGCGTCATCATCGCTGCGGCGGCCTTTGTTGCGGTCCATCACATCGTGCTCAACTTTGCCGCCTCGGATTTTGTTTATCCAGGCGGGGCGAGCCTCGGGCGGCTGACCATGCACGCGGTCATCCTGATTCTCGAGACGGTTGGCCTTTGCATCGTGGTTCGCTCGGTTCAGGTCTATGCGACGGCGGCCGATCAGCGTCAGAAGGACGCCGAGCGTGCGCGCACCGCGATCGAGCGGGAATCGGCCAAGCTGAAGACGACATTGGCGGACCTCGAAGCGGCCCGTCTCACGACCGCAGAAGCTCAGAAGAAGGAAGCTGCAACCCGGCTGGAAATCGAACGGGAAGCGCTTGCGCTGAAAAAGACGCTCAGCGATCTCGAATTGGCGCGCAAGTCGCAAGCCGCCGCGGAAGCCGAGGCAGCCGCACAACGCACACTCGCTGAAGCTGAAAGCGAGCGCGCACGCGCCGAGCAAGCCGCCGTCGTCAAGGCGCTGGCGGAAGGTCTGAGCGCCCTTTCGTCGGGCGACCTCACTTGCGAGATCGAGCACCGGTTCTCGGATGGCTATGAGGGGCTTCGTCAGAACTTCAATACCGCCGTCACAACGCTCCGCGCCCTGCTGAAGGACATCCAGGTTGTTGTTCAGGGGGTTGACAGAGGCGTGCGGGAAATCTCCAGCGCCGCCGAGGACCTCTCGGTACGGACAGAACGCCAGTCGGTCACCTTGAGCGAAACGGCCAGCGCGATCGGACATATCAACGACACCCTGCGCAATTCCGCAGATCAGGCGGGTCAGACGAAACTGGCCGTCGAAAGTGCGCGCAAGGAAGCGGATGGCGGCGCTGACGTGGCGCGCTCGGCCGTCAAGGCCATGGAAGACATCTTCGCCTCGGCCAAGAAAATCCAGAGCATCACGAGTGTGATCGACGAGATTGCCTTCCAGACCAACCTGTTGGCGCTCAATGCCGGGGTTGAAGCGGCGCGTGCCGGGGATGCGGGCAGGGGCTTCGCCGTCGTCGCTACCGAAGTCAGGGCGCTCGCCCAGCGTTCGGCTCAGGCTGCCAAGGAAATCGAAGTGCTCATCCGGACCTCGACAAGTCAGGTCAGCGACGGGGTCACCCTCGTTGCGCAGACTGGAGATGCGTTCAAGCAGATCTCTGCCAAGGTTTCGGAAATCAACAACCTTGTCAGCGACATCTACGCCGTGTCGAAAGAACAGGCGGGCTCGCTCAGCGATATAACGTCCGCCGTCGGCGAAATGGACGTGTCGACCCAGCAAAACGCAGCGATGGTGGAAGAGACGACGGCCGCCACGCACACGCTGTCGCGCGAAGCCCAGCAAGTGTCGGAACTGATTTCCCGGTTCTCTGTCGACAAGCGCGGCAACAGAGCTTCTTACAAGGCCGCTTAAGCCGCCTGAAGCACAAGTTGAGGGTCAGTCCGGCCGAGACGAGGATGTCCGGACGGCGCCGTCAGGCCCGGGATACCGGAGGGGCCGGATCAGCGGATCAGGAGATCTGCATGGATCGCGCCCGCCGTCTTCATGGCACGGATGATGTCGGCCATCTCCTGCGGCGAAACTCCGAGAGCGTTCAGGCCGTCGATCAGCTGGGACAAGGTGACGTTCGACTGGAGCACGGCAATGTTGCGGCTGCCGGTTTCGGTGATCTGGATGTCGGAACGCGGCAGGACGATGCTTTCGCCGTCCGAGAAGGGATTTGGCTGGGAAGCGACCGGATACTCCGTGACGCGGATCGAGATATTGCCCTGCGCAATCGCCACCTTCGAGATCGTTACATCCTGACCGAGCACAATCGTGCCGGACTTCTCGTCGATGACAATGCGGGCAGGGCTGGCGACCGTCACCGGGAGATTCTCGATGCTTGCAAGCAGACGGGACGGCGAATCCGACATGCCGCGCAGATCCAGCTGCACAGTGCCCGGATCGAGCATGGAGGCGATGGGGAATTTGAAGGCGGCGTTGATCGTGTCTTCGATGCGCGCCGCCGTGGTGAAATCCGGATTGCGCAGGGCGAGCACGATGCTGTCGCGCTGGTTGAAGTCGAAATTGACTTCACGCTCGATGCGCGCGCCGTTGGGAACGGCGCCGCCGGTGGGCGTGCCGCGTGTTTCGCGGGCGGCCTGGGCTTTGACGTCGATGCCGCTGACGATGATGCTGCCTTGCGCGACAGCGTAGACTTCATTGTCGGCGCCCTTGAGCGGGGTGAGAATCAGCGTGCCGCCTTCGAGGCTGCTGGCATCGCCGATCGAGGAGACCGATACGTCGATACTGGAACCATTGCGCGCGAAGGCGGGCAGGGATGCGGTGACCAGAACGGCCGCGACGTTCTTCGGCTTGATCTCTTCACCCTGAACGTTGACGCCGAGGCGCTCCAGCATGTGGGTCAGCGAATCTTCCGTGAACGGCGAGTTTCGTACGGAGTCGCCGGTGCCGTTGAGGCCGACCACGATGCCATAACCCACAAGGTCGTTCTGGCGGACGCCTTCGACATTCACGATGTCGCGGATCCGCGCCTGGGCAGAGGCCGGCGGTGTCCACAGCAGGGATGACAGGCCTAGGGCGGCAAACAGCCAGACGGACCATTTCATCGGATTACCTCAGGAAATTGAGCAGGGAGAGGGAAGAGAGTCGCGACGTGAGCAGGTACGAGGCTTCCAGGGTTGTTTCGAGTTGTGTGAGCGCAGACGCCGCTTCGAACTGATCGCGGGCGGACAGATTGTTCAGCGCCGCTGTCAGGATGGTTTCTTCGATATCGAGCGATTTCTTTTCCGTCTCGATCTGCTCCTGGATCACGCCGCGGTCGGCGCGCAGGTTCGTCAACGAGGTCAGGCCGTTGCTCAGGCGCTCGGCGCCGGAAAGGGCGATGGCCGGATCGGCTGCGAACAGGGCAGGGCTGTTGTTGGGATCCGACAGGGCCATCAGGGCGAGGCCCGAGATCAGCTCCACAATGGCAGGATCGTTGGCGGTCACGCCGTCGGGGTCCGTCGTCGAGGGGGAACTTTGAAGGATGTTCGTCTGCCAGCCTCCGCCCGGTGTGTTGAAGTAGGTGTCAAGTGACGTGGCGAAGTCTGCCGAGTCGATCGCGGTGTCCGCAAGATTGCGAAGGTCCGCCAGCAGAGTATCCGGGCTGGCGAGCGGTTGGGTGGCCGTCTCGTCTCCAGCAAACAGAAAACGTTCGCCAAACCTAACGTTCAGGTTGTTGAACACGTTGCTGAGCGCCGCTTCGGCATCCCGGGCGGCAAGGCTTTGCGACAATTCGTTTCCGGTCGCCAAGGCTTCACGCATGCTGGTGTCGATCCCCAGCACGCGGTCATGCATCAGGCTCAAGCTGCGTTGCGCGACTTCGAGACGGCCCTCGCGCAGGCTCAGCTGATCGCGCCGGAAGCCGATGTCATCGACGGCTTTCTGGCTGAGCATCGCGGTGCCGATGCGGCCCGACAGGTGCGACGTGAGGTCAGCGTACCGGCCGGTGGTAGCCTCTTCGGCCGTGGTGGTGATGTTGTCGCGCAGGGTCGCGACAGTGCGGCCGAACTGGGCGGAAATCAGGTTAGCGGGTGGGGGCGTGATGCGCACGGTCTCAGAGCTCCATCAACGTATTGATCATCTGGCCTGCAATCTCGATGACGCGGGCATTGGCAGCATAGGCTTGCTCGATGAGCATAAGATCCTGAAGCTGGCTGTCGATGTCGACACCGGTCTCGGATTGTTCGGCCTCGACGAGAATGTTGTACTGGGTTTGGGTCGAGGACAGCACGGACTCGTTGTAGATCCGGGCCTGACCGGCGTAGGAGGCAATTTGTGCGGCCATTTCGGTCGACGAGAAAGTCCCCTGAAAGCCGGTTGCGCCGACGGTCTGGACGGCCGTGAACGCGTCGGACAGACCCTTGAGGATTGACTGGTTTCCCGGTGCGCCGGCGGCTGTCGCGCCGATGCCGTCGCGCAGGCGCCAGAGCGCGCCCCCCTGTCCGGGGTCCACCGCCGCATTGATCGAGATCCGGCCGGCAAGTCCGGCGCCGCCAGCCGTGTCGGTATCGACGAACAGGCCCGGATCGCCGGGCGTCTTGGTCGGGTCGATCGCATCGTCCGAAAGGCGGCTGATCAACTGGCTCGCAATCGTATCCAGCTGCTCGCTGAGGGCAGGCAGGTCCTGATCGCGCAATGTGAAGAGGGCGCCGAACAGGCCGCCCGACACCGCGCCGAAAGAGGCTGCACCGGGCGTCAGTGTCACGCCGTCCACGGTCATGCCGGAGAGGTCCCCATCGGCCAGTGTCTCGTTCGGACCAAAGGCGGCAGACGGCGCGAACTGGATTTCGCGGGCGCGTCCGGCCAGGAGGAAAACGCCCTCCGTGGTCAGAACATCCAACGTGCCGTGATCCCGCTCGACGGTCTGGATGGGGAGGAATTCCGCAATCGTATCGAGCGCGCGCTGGCGCTCGTCCATCAGCGCAGCGGCTTCACCGCTTGTCCGGTTGATGCTCGACAGGCGGCTGTTGATATCCTCGATCTGCTTCAAGGCCGAATTCACGACGTCAACGCCGTTGCCGATCTCGCGGTCCGCTTCGGCGCGCTGGGTCGTGATCATGTCGGACAGGCTGTTGAGTTCGTCCGTGATATTGCGGGCGGCCTGCAGAAGGCCCGATGCGGCACTGGTCGATTCCGGCGTTGCAACGGCGCGGGAAATCGCGGTTTCGAAGTCGGAGAAGGTCTTGAACAGACCGTCTCCGGCCGCCGTATCGCCGATGCGGGCCGAAATGGATTTCCAGGTCGAGGCAAGCACGCTGGCCTGGGCCACGTCGCTGGTCAGTTCGCGCCGCTGGGTCTTGATGGCCGTATCGTTGACCCGGGCGACGCCGTCCGATCGCACCCCCGACGACGTCCCGCCGAGCATTGTCTCGCTCAGCAGGATCGACCTGCGCACATAGCCGGGCGTTGTCGCGTTGGACACGTTCGCCGCCACGGTCTCGGCCCTCAGGCTGCTGACCTGAAGGCCGGACCGGGCGGCGTTGATGGCGCTGGAGAGGCTCACTTAAAAGTCCGCCTTGCCGTTTCGGGGCTCTATCGCTTCAGGTTCGTTGTTTCCTGAAGCATCTCGTCGACCGTCTGCACGATCTTGGCGTTCGACGTGTAGGCGCGTTGCGTCTCGATGAGATCGGTCAGCTCCTGCGCGATGTCGGTGGTCGATTCCATCAGGGCGTAGCCTGAAATCCCGCCCACCGGGCCCGTATTGGCATCCCACAGGTACAAGTTACCGCTCGCTGCCGAGACGCTGTAGGCCTGCGAATCAAGGGCGGCGAGGCCGTTCATGTTCGGAACATCGCCGATCGGGATTTGGTAAAGCGTCCGGCGGAAGCCGGAGTCGTAGATGGCCTGCAGATAGCCCTGATCATCGATCTCCACGGACTGAAGGTCACCGATCGGCGCGCCATCTTTCGCAACCGATGTCGGTGCGAAGGGCGCTGCGAGCTGGGTGATGCCGGCGCTGTCGTTCTGACGGCCGATGAACACTTCGACGGGGCCGTGGGGCAGGGTGATCGACACGATACCGGTGGTCGAATCATAGCTCGCACCGTTCGTCGCCGCGACGCTGGAGATCCGGCCGCCCGAGGTTGCGTTATCCGTGAACACGATGTCCAGATCGCCGATCGATCCGGCGGCTGTGTCGGCGCTGTCCTCGATCGTTACCGCCCACTGGTTGCTGGCGCCGGTGGCGGGCACGGTGGGCGAGAAGAGGAAGGTCAGGGTCTGCGCCCGGCCGAGGTTGTCGAAGTATTCGACCGGCAGCGAGTAGCTGTCGCCGGTTCCGCCGGCACGTGTCGCGTCGGCCGGGATGTTGATGCCGAGGTCGATCCGGGAGGTCGGGGTCGCGGTGAACTGCGAGGTCGCGACGTTGACCGCTTCGAGGTTTACGCCGCTGTTGCGGCTGACGTTCCCGATATTGCCCTGACCGTCGGCCGGCCAGCCGAGCAGGAAGAGGCCGCTCTGGGTTCTGAGGTTGCCGTTCTGGTCCGCGTAGAACGAGCCGGTCGGTGTGAGCATCAGGCGCCGCTCGGAGGAAAGCTCGGTGACGCCCGAATTGTCCGTAACCGGAATCAGGCCCCGGCCGGCGACCGCGATATCCGTCGCGCTACCCGTCGAAATGAGTGACCCGGTGGCCGCAATGTCCTTGTAGGACGCGACTTCAACGCCGCCTGCGGCGTAGGCAGCGGACCGCGTTTGCAGAACCATGCTCGAGAAGTCGACAAGGCTACGTTTGTAACCATTCGTTCCGGAGTTGGCGATGTTGTCGGAAATCGTGGCAAGGCGTGTGCCGTTGACACTCAGGCCCATTACCCCGGCGTTCAGGGACGATGAAATGCTCATATCTGGTTGCTCCTGCGTCAGATAATGGCGCAATCTGGAGCGAACTCGTAAACAAGCGGATAACCAACGTTCATACTGATTCACTTTATTGCGTCAGCCCGCGGTAAGAATTCGCGGGCTTCGCCTCAGTTCGTCAGGATCGTTATCGAGATGCGGCGGTTTTGTGCAGCCGACGGATCATCCTTGATGAGAGGATCGGTATCGGCCTTGCCCGTGACTTCCCGGATCCGGCTCGGGTCAACACCGCTGCGGAGCAACAGCCGGCGCGCGGCGTTGGCACGGTCCGCCGACAGGTTCCAGTTGTCATAGATCGCATCATTCCGGTACCGGCGGTTGTCGGTATGGCCTACGATCTTGAAATTGTTCTCGAAAGTTCCGAACGATTCGGCCACCATGCCGAGCAGCTCGATCAGCAGGTCGGAAGGCTCGCTGAGGCCGACGGGGAACAGGGGCGTGCTCTCTGAGTCGACCAGTTCAAGCACGATGCCTTCAGGAGACATCTTGATCATCAGGTGTTCGGAGAGCTGCTGGCTCTGCTCGTCGAGGGTCGCCTTGAGCGATTGCAGGTTCTGCGCGATGGCTTGTGTATCGGCCTCGCCCGATCCGGCAGCCGCTTCCTCTTCGAGTTTGGCTTCAGCCATCGAAGCATTTGTTGCCGGAGACTCAAGGCTGCGCTGATGCGATGAGCCGGTGCCGGACCTCGCCAGGGTTTGCTCGGTAAACACAGAGTCGCCGTTCAAGCCGTCCGAGCCACCGCCGGAGATGCGGCTGATCGGAATGGAGGGGTTGAAATAGTCGGCGAGACCCTTGCGCTGATCCTCGGTGGTCGCGTTGAGAAGCCACATCAAAAGGAAGAACGCCATCATGGCGGTCACGAAGTCCGCATACGCAACCTTCCAGGCACCGCCATGGTGCCCATCGGCCTTGTAGACCTTCTTCCGTCTGATGATGATCGGCTGCACGGCAGCTGATGGCTCGGTATTCATCGGGCACCTGACTTGTTCAGGTCTCCAGATATCAGGTCCGGCTCAATTAACCGCGCACATCGCCGCGCCAGATCGCTCGGCTTCGATAACGATTCCTCAATCAATTCGCCTTCATTAACGAGTTAGTTAACGTAAATCCGCCAAAGGTTCACAATGTCGACCGTGCTGCGCAAGAAGATCGAGGCCCGTGCGGGGATCCCGACGGCCGTGCTGCATCTCGATGAGTTCTGGCAAACCCTGCAGAAGCATGTCGCAGGATGGATCGGCGCAACGCTGGGCATCGAGGCCGAAACCGTGCTGGAAACGCGCGTCGTCATGCCCGGGACGGCGGCGAGCGCGCAGCTCGACGGGCTCTCGAGCTATGTCTACGATTCCAGTTACTCTCCGGGCCTGTGCGCCATCGCTGTCGATGAATTCACCGCGACACTGAACGCGAGCCAGAGGTTGCAGCAGCCCCTCGGCGAGATGGGGGGCGTTTCGGCGCTGTTCCGGAAGCTGTTGCTCGAGACGCCCGCTTCCGGACTGTGGAATTCCATCATCGCGGATCTTTCAGGCCATATGTCGCTCGGCGCTCAAGCTCCGGTTGCGGACTATGCCACAGCTGCGGGCGGCTTCGCCCAGACCCAGCGTTATCTGATGATCGGCTTCAGCGCCCCGCACAATGATGATCGGGCCCGCGTCTGGGTGGTGTTCCATCTCGACTACATCCTGCGCAATGTCAGCGAGTTCGAGCGCCAGGCGGCGCGCATGCGCAATACGCCGTCAGGGCAGGGGAGCGAGACGCTCCGCGCGAGCGTCAAATCTTCGATGATCACGATTGAAGGGGTGCTTCACCGCCTGACGCTGACGATCGGTCAATGCTCGCGTTTCGAGGTCGGCCAACTGATTGAGCTACCGGAGGTTGATACCACGCGGGTCTCGCTGAGAGCTGAAACCGTGAACGGCAATGTCGACATCGGACTTTGCGAAATGGGTGTCTGGAAAAACCAGCGCGCCCTGAAACTGACAACCCCAATTCACGAGCCTTTCACTCGGGAACTGGCGAATCTTTAACGGCGACATCCGGGCAGTGGGCCTGGAGGACGGAGACGGTAAGTGAACGCAGCGATTGGACTGGCAATCACGTTGGTGATGGTCTTTGGCGGCTACCTGATGGCGGGCGGAAAGATGGATATCATCCTGCACTCGTTGCCCTACGAGATGATGATGATCGGGGGCGCCGCAACGGGCGCCTTTGTGGCGTCGAACGATTTCAGCACGATCAAGCACACGATGGGCGACATCGTGACGGCCTTCGCGGGACCGAAATGGAAGAAGAAGGACTATGCAGACCTTCTCTGCCTGATGCACGAGTTGCTGAACGTCCTGAAGCAGAACCCGGTCGACATCGAGTCGCACATCGAGGCGCCTCAGGACTCTTCGATCTTCACGAAATACCCGCGGATCCTGAAGGATCACGACGCCATCGAGATGATCTGCGACACGATCCGCTCGATGATCATGAACTTCGACAACGTTCATCAGGTCGAGATCCTGCTGGAAAAGCACCTGGAAAGTCTCGCCGAAGACAAGCTGCACGGCTCGCACGCGCTGCAAAGCATGGCGGATGCGCTGCCGGCGCTCGGCATCGTGGCCGCCGTGCTCGGCGTGATCAAGACCATGGCGTCGATCGACAAGCCGCCGGAAGTGCTGGGCGGCATGATCGGCGGCGCCCTCGTCGGCACCTTCCTCGGGGTGTTCCTTGCCTATGGCGTGGTCGGTCCGTTCGCCTCGCGCGTGAAGCACACCCGGATGGAAGAGCACATCTTCTATTCGATGATCGGCGAAGTGCTCGTGTCAAACCTGCACAAGAACCCGGTCAACATCTGCGTTGAAGTGGCCCGCCG
Organism: Pseudorhizobium sp.; assembly: GCA_046314035.1. GTDB lineage: Bacteria > Pseudomonadota > Alphaproteobacteria > Rhizobiales > Rhizobiaceae > Neorhizobium. Next base: position 24,250 of record JBKBXP010000007.1, read on the forward strand.
GCATGCGCCGTCGCGCGTGCGCCCGACGTTTGATGAAATCGAACAGGCGATCCGGGAGCTCAAGCAGGCGGCATGAAGCGCGTCGTCTGGATCCTGCTCAGCGGTTTGCTCCTGGCGCAGCCAGGGCAAGCGCTCAAGGACACTCCGGCAGGCCCGGAGCCAGACGCGCGCCGTTCTGAATTCTCCAACGAACTCGATGCCTTCGTGCGCCAGGCGGTCGACGAAGGCTTGCTCGATCCCGCCGGCGCGGCAAAGCCGAAGGGAGAGCCCAAGCCGATTGTTGCGAAACCTGCGGAAACGGAAAAGCCAGCCGTCGCGGCCGAGCCCGCGCTGCCGGCTATCCCGGCCGCGGCGGCTCCGGTCGAATGTACGCCGGTCTACCCGCTCGATTTCTCCGAGTTCGGACAATTGAAAAGTTACAGCGATATCTACGCTTATCGCGAGGACATCGTCGCAGAGGGGGAGGGGCAGAGGAGCCATGCCGGGGCAACCCTCGCCAAGGCCTATCTCGCGCTCGATCTTGCCTCCGAAGCGGCCATGACCGTGAAAACCGGCCGGGATCAACAGGCGGTTGCGCTGCAAAATCTCGCCCTGCTTCTGGAACGCCGGTCACCCGCGCCAACGGCTTATTTCGACGCGCTTTCTGCATGCCACCCGCAAGCCAAACTATGGCATGCACTGGCACTCATTGCGCAGCAGGACGAAGGCGGCGCGGCGCTGCTCGAGGAGCATCTCGACAGTTTCAGCGAGCTTCCGCTCCAGCTGCGCGACCGGGCTGCGGTGATCGCTGTCCCGGCTCTCGACGTCATGAGCCAGCGTGATCTCGCGAAGCTCTTGCTGGGCACTTTTACGGACGAGGAAATCGTCAACTCGTCCCAGCTCCGCTTCAGTCAGGCGGTGATCAAACTCGGTGAAGGCGATCCGGAGGCGGAGCAGGTGGTCTCGGATTTCCTGACCCAGTCGCACTTCCAGGAGGCGGCGCTCGCGGCGCTGATCCGGAACAATCGCCCCTTCAACGATGTGGTTCGCGAAATCCTGCTGGATGACATGGTCACCCGCATCGAACTGGCCCAGCAGGACGCCGATGTGCGCGCCGACCTCCGCTTCGTGCTCGACGAACTCAGCGCGAACTCGATGTATCTTCCCATGATGCGGCTGGCCGAGCTTTCCAGCATGCAATCGGCCACGGCCCGCGAGGAGCTGACCCAGCATCTTGTGGCGAGCTTGAAGCGCGATCTCGAAAGTGACGAATCGCTCCGCAACATTGCCGCCATCGAGGCGCTGATCAAGGATCCCGGCCTTCTGGACGCGGCGCCGGAACGCGAGGCGCTTTTTGAGACCGCCACGGTGGTTGCCGCGCGTCTTGGCTTTGGCGGGCTGGGTGACGCGCTCGCGGCCAAAGCCAAGGGCGGGGAGGGCAGCGCCGAGCAGCGCGCCGTGCTGGCCTACCGGCAGAAGCACTATCAGGAACTTTACGAGCTCGCCGAGCAGTATCCCGCCAACCAGCGGATCAACCGGACGGCGGCCTTGGCAGCCATCGACACGCGTGATCGCCCAAAGCTCGCCTTGTTCGAGAGCCGCCTCAACCTCGATCCCGACACGATCCTTACACTGATTGAAGAGGATGCGTCGACAGGGCACTGGCTTGTCTCGGACCGCGTCATTCAAGCCGCGCAGGAGCTCGACGGTGAAGAAGAGCAATGGCGTGTCGACCGCGTCATGCGCCTCAAGCACCTGCCGGCCCAGCCGATCCCCGGCGTTCGACTCGCCATGTCCACGATCCCGGAAAAACTGGATCGCTCGCGCGAGTCCCTTGCGCAGTTTTCGGCGGAGGCACCCTGATGTCCAACGCGATCTACACGTCACTCGGCCGCCAGCAGGGCCTGATGAAGGAAATGCAGGTTGTTGCCAACAACCTCGCGAACTCCAGCACCACGGGTTACAAGACAGACCGCGCGGTGTTCGCCGAGTTTCTTGTTTCGCCCGGACCTTCGGAAGACTCAATCTCGATGGGCGGGCTCGGCGGTCACGCGTTCAAGCTGGAACAAGGCGAGATGAAGTTCACGGGCGGACAGTTCGATGTCGCCGTGCAAGGCGAGGGGTTCTTCGTGCTTCAGACGCCGCAGGGGCCGCGTCTGACCCGCGCGGGCCATTTCCAGCTCTCGTCCGAAAGCACGTTGATTGACGGCTTCGGCAACAGCGTGCTCGGGGCAGGGGGCAACCCGATCACGATCCCCCAGGAAGCATCGCAGGTTTCGATCGGCAGCGATGGCTCGATCTCCGCCAACGGACAGTTGATCGACCGCATCGGTGTGGTCCAGGCGCAAGGCGAACTTGAGCGCGATTCGAACACCTTCTTCTCGGCGCCCGGCGGTTATGCCCCGTTCGAAGAGGCGACCGTGGTTCAAGGCGCGCTTGAACAGTCGAACGTGTCCCCCGTTCTTGAGGTGGCGCGGATGATCGAAGTCCAACGCGCCTATGAAGCGGGCCAAGCCATGATGGAACGCGAAGACGACCGGATCAACAAGCTAATCACATCACTGCGCGAACGATGACGCGTGTCACTGACATGAGGAACAGCCAATGAAATCTCTCCAGATTGCCGCATCAGGGATGGCCGCTCAGCAGACGCGGGTGGACGTGATCTCGAACAACATCGCCAACATGAGCACGACGGCTTACCGGCCCCGCGTGGCCGAGTTTTCGGACCTCATGTACCAGCAATACCAGACGCCCGGCACGATCACTTCGCAAGTGGGCACCGTCGTCCCCGCCGGCATCCAGATCGGAACCGGCGTACGCCCATCGACGGTCTCTATGCAGATCACGCAAGGCGCGCTGCGCCAGACGGACGGAGAGCTCGATGTTGCGATTGATGGCGCGGGGTTCCTCGAATTGACGCTGCCGTCGGGCGAGGCGGCTTATACACGGGACGGAAAACTCAATCGCAGTCCGGAAGGTGAGCTCGTCACGATGGACGGTTATCCGTTGGCAGATGGCATTGTAATTCCGAATGATGCCCAGCGCATCTCGATCAGCCGAGACGGCGAAGTCGTTGCCTACTTTTCCGACAGCATAGAAGGCCAGCCGATCGGCACTATCTCGCTCGTCCGCTTTGTCAACGAGAAGGGCCTGGAGGCCCTCGGCGACAACATGTTCCGTGAGACTGAGGCGGCAGGCTCAGCCAACCGCCTTGTTCCGGGAACGGAAGGCGTTGGATTCCTGCGGCAGGGCTTCATCGAGGATTCCGGTGTGGATGTGGTCAAGGAAATTTCGGATCTGATCGAAGCCCAGCGCGGCTACGAATTGAACTCCAAGGTTATCACGGCTTCCGACGAGATGATGTCGGCCACGACGAGAATGAGGTAGGATCATGGTTTCACTCATTGCCCTGGGACTAGGAACTCTGGCGGTGTTCGCGGACGCGTCATCCCTGGTGGCGGCGGAGGTCATCCGCGCCGGAGACGGTGTCACGGTCGCCAATGCCGAACTGCAGGACGGCGATGGCCCGGAAGTCTATGACCTGTTCGCGGGCAGGGAGGTGCGCCGCACCGTCTATGCCGGCCAGACAATCACGCTGGACAATACCCAACCCGCCCGGCTGGTGACGCGAAACGAAGTCGTGACCATAAAATTCATTAAAGGCCCGCTCGAAATTTCGACGTCAGGCCGCGCGATGGGCGACGCCGCCCTGAATGAAACCGTGAGTGTGCTTAACCTTCAATCCCGTCAGATGGTTCAGGGCGTCGTTCAAGCTGACGGATGGGTTCTTGCACAATGAAACGTCTCACAACGCTCTCGATCGCCGCTTTCGCCGTCACGGCCTGCGCCAGCTCTCCCCATGAAACGGTGGAACTCGCGCCGGCAAAATTCGACACCTACCAAGGCCCCTGGGCATCAGAAGCCGAGGCGCAAACCGGACCGGAGAATGCGTCGCTCTGGTCGACCTCGTCCGATTCTCTGCTCAGCATGCGGCGGGCCAAGGATGTGGGCGATCTGCTCACCGTTCTGGTCGAGATGAATGATCAGGCGAGCCTGCAAAGTTCGCTCACGCGCAGCCGCGACTCGAGTGAGGATATGGAAGTGAACTCGTTCCTCGGCTTGCCGGAATGGGCCAATGGCGTGCTGCCGGGCGGGGCATCCCTGTCGCCCGCCTATGACTATAACCGCGCTTCCGATCTCAGTGGCAGCGGCGCCGTGAACCGGGCCGAGAAGGTCACCTTCACGCTCGCCGCACGCGTGGTGGGTGTGGAGCCGAACGGGAACCTCATCATCCGCGGCTATCAGCAGACGCAGGTCAGCAATGAAGTCCGTTATCTGACGGTTTCCGGTGTGATCCGCGCGCAGGACGTGACGCGCACGAACACGGTTTCGTACGAGAAGATCGCGGATGCACAGCTGGCTTATGTCAGCAGCGGCGAAGCGACCTCGAACACCGAAATGAAAACCATTCCGAAGCTGCTCGACCGGTACAACCCTTTCTAGGACCCTCTCATGAAGAACATCATTATGGCCATTGTCGCCATCGTCTGCATTGTTGCGGGCGGGGTAGGGGGCAGCTTCCTGCGGTCCATGTCCTCCGGCGCGGCGGATCCGAAAGGCCACGCGGCAAAGCCGGCCAAGGATGATCACGGCGCCAAAAAGGACGACGGTCATGGCGCGAAGAAAGAAGATGATGGCCACGGCAAGCCAAAGGATGATCACGGCAAGAAGGCGGAGAAAAAAGGTTCGGGCGGGCATGGCGAAGAGGCCGCCAGCTCGGAGGTGTATTACTTCAAATTCACGCGCGAGTTTGTGGTGCCGATCATCCGCAACGGCCGGGTCCACAGCCTGGTGATCCTGAATCTCAACCTCGAAGCCGAAGGTGACATTGCTTCGGACCTTCAGAGCAAGGAGCCCAAGTTGCGCGACAACATCATGACGTCGCTGATCACGCTCAGCAATGACGGAACGACGTTTGAGTCCGTCACAAGTGTCGAAAACTACGAACTGATCCGCAGCACCGTGCTTGCCAACCTGAAATCCGTCGTCTCGACCGGGATCAACAATGTCCTGATCGTTGACATGGCGAAGCAGGATCTCTGACCGGTTCGTAGCAGCAAGGGAGGCGGACCCCGTCTCCTGCCCGTATCAGGTGATGACGCGGGGTGCGATGCTGCCGGTATACTCGCCTGCGGCGTTGTAGCTGTCGATGCTGTACTCATAGAGGCCGTCGGTCGAAACCGTATCGCCCGACGTGGAGCGCCCATCCCATGAATACACGCCGGCGCCCGGTGCGAGCGTTTCGGTCCAGACGGCCTGGCCGTCCTCGTTCTTGATCGTCAGCACACCCCGCGATGTATTGGCCGGCAAGTCTGCGCTGAACTGCACGGTATCTCCGGAATAGGGCAGCCAGGACGATTGCAGCGTCAGGGTTTGCCCCCGCTGTTGCCCCGTCATCGTCTCGGCGAGACCACCGATCAGCGCGGCGATTGAGTCGAGGTTCGTGTTGGTGTTCACCTGCTGCTCCAGCGACGAGAAGGTCGCGAGTTGTTCGACGAACTGGGTCGAGTCCAGAGGCGCGAGCGGATCTTGGTTGCGCACCTGGGCAGTCAGCAACTTGATGAAGCTGTTGAACTCCGCACCAATCGCGGGCTGGCTGGTTGCAGAGGTGGCAAGTGTCGACGTGCTGGTATTGGCGACATTCGAAACAGTGGTCATGGGCGAAGCTCCTAGAGTTTCATGTCGAGACGGCCGCCCGGCATCGTGCGGGGCGAGGTCTGGGACGTTTTTGCGATCAGGGGATCTAGCGTCGCGGCAGCGCCGGCGTCGCTCAGGAGGCCTTGCCGCGCGAAGGGGTTGGGTGCCGGCGAAGGCTGGGCGTTCTGGTGTTGCTGCTGGAAGGTCATGTTCTGGCTGCCGAGGCCGTGGCGCTCGAGGGCCTGCGTGAGCTCGTAGTGCATCAGGCGCAACTGACGAAGCGCGTCAGGCGTCTCGCCTGTCACGGTAACGTGCTGCAAGCCGTTTGAATCAAATTTGAAGTCAATCGAGACGCGGCCGAGTTCAGGCGGATCAAGCTGGATCACGATCCGGTCCGGCTCACCATTGTCTGCGGCGCTTGAAACGATGCCGGCGACGTCAGCCGGCGTCGCGACCAGAATCGCGTTGGAGGGCGCCATGACCGCCGGGACAGGCGCCGAAACGCTCGCGGCCTGAACCGCCACGGGTGCGGCGCTTGCGACGGCGATGGCCGGGGCGCTTGATGCCGAAACGCTGCCCGTATCGCCGGATACGAGCGGCTCACCGGCAAGCACCGGATCCGGAACCTCGAAGGTGTCCGGCAGCTGCGCCAGGGAAGGGGAGGGCGGAGCGTCCGATGCCGGAGCGATGCCAAGCTTCGCCGGGCTGCGTGGCAGGATCGACGGGCTTGAAGCCAGGACGGCCGGGGCAGCAATAACCGGCCGGCCGGTGACTGAAGGGACTTCCGCTTCGGCGGCCGCAATGTTGAGAGAAGGCGTTGCGGCGAAGGTTTGATTGATGGTGAAGTCCTGGCCATCGCTTGCGGGCGCCGTCTCCGCCCCTTCGCCGCTGCGGGGGGCGGGGGCGGCGCGCGGCGTCCGGGTCACAGGCGGGCTTTCGGGTGGCGGCACACTCACCGCTGCGGGGGCCACGGGCTCGCTGGCGCGCGGCGTGGCCGGCGATGCGGACACGGAAGGCTTTTGTACATCTGGCGCAGCTGCAGCCGGGACGCTCACATTGACGTCTGCCGTCTCCACAATCCTCGGAACGGCTGGTGGCGCTTCGGAGATTTGTATCGTTTCATCGCGTGGCTCTGCGCGCAGGCGTCCGGATTCCGGGCGGCCGATGTCAGGCTTTGAGAGGGTTTCGTCGGAGACAACCGGCGAAACGGGTTCAAGCTCGCCCTTGATATCGGGGGTCTCGCGGGGCGAGGGCCGGCTCACTTCCGGCTTCGACACCAGCTCGCCCATGGTTTCCGGAACAGCCGGCTCGAAATCAGTCTTTATGGGCTGCGTCAGGTCGCGGGTGGGCTCGCCTTCGCTGATCTCTGCGGCAGGCAGGCTGGCACCTTGCAACGCCCGTGTGGGGACGGTGGGCACCTGCGGATCGGCGAATGCGAGAGGCAAGGATGAAAGTTCATCTTCCGAAAGTGTTGGCAGTGCGAGGAGCCCGGTTTCCGCTGGCAGGGGAGGGACCATCGCAGCAACTGTCGCAACGGGGGGCACATTGATCTCGGCTTGTTCAGCCAGCGAATCGCGCGCCTTGGACAAGAGGCCGGCAAACTCTTCGCCGCTTCCCGGATGGGCGGGACGCCGGTTCGGCGCATCCTGGACCTGCGTCTCAAGAGGTCTGAAGACGAGATCAAGAGCGGAGGCCATTCGGGAAACGTCTTCCTGTTGTTAACCCTAATACAACCATGCCCCGTAAAATATACGTTAACCGAAAGCGTTGCTTTGGTAACTTCGTAGACGGATCAAACCGGGAAATGCATCAATGGGACCCTCAGCTCTGCCTGGCCTTGACACTGCCACTATAAAGTCAGCCCAAACGGCCGCGCCCAAAACCGCGCGCGAAACGGCCGAGCAGGATATCAAGCAGCGCTTCGAACAGATGCTCTGGGCAGAGATGCTCAGCCATGCCGGGCTGGAAAAAGCGTTGACGCAAGGCGGCGGAGAGGCCGCTTCGTCCTTCTCTCGCTATGTTGTCGAAGCGATCGCGAAAGACCTTGCCGAAACCCACCCGATGGGCCTCGCGGAACATGTGGACCTGCCGAGCGCCGCAACCCTTGCTGAAACACCGGAGGTAACAGGATGAGCGATCAACAGATATTCGCTGCATTGAGCGATGTTCTCGAACGGGAACGAGACCTGCTTCAGACGGGCAGGGCAGCTGAAGCTGCGGGGCTGATTGAAGAGAAGCTGGCCGCGCTGCAGAATTTTGAAGCGCTTGTCGAATCGCGGCGGTTGGGCGGAGCCTCATTGGAAACGCGGCGCGCGATCGAGCGGATCATTCAGATGGCTGAGGAAAATGCTTCACACATGGAAGCCATACGAAATGGCATCCGCCGCGCTATTCAGCGGCTTGAGAGGCTCAACACCGGCGCGCAGGTCGGATCCTATGGCCGGGGCGGCGCGCAGCTTTCATTTTCGAATGCAACGGGCACTTTCAGTCGAAAGGCGTAAACGGCATTAACCGGACATTTAGGCTTAAGGTTTATCCCGGTTTACAGAAGCCATGAGTGGTTCGGGGAATTTCCCCACTGTCAGGATGACACATACCGAACAACCGGCCGCGTATTAACGACGGCAAACAACACCTGAAGGAATAAAGTATGTCCAGTATCCTGACCAATACCAGCTCGATGGTTGCGCTTGACACCCTGCGCAACATCAACCGCAGCCTCGAAGGCGTCCAGTCGGAAATCTCGACCGGCAAGAAAGTCAACAACGCAAAAGACAACGCGGCCGTCTGGGCCATCTCGACCGTGATGTCGACGGACGTTGCAAGCTTCAAGAAAATCCAGGAATCGCTGAACGGTGGTTCTGCGACCGTTGGTGTTGCACGTTCGGCTGCAGAGACGGTTACGTCGCTCGTTCAGGACATGAAGGACCTGATCGTTTCCGCTCAGCAGGACCTGAACGACGGTGACCGTTCGCGCATCCAGACCGACGTCGATGCGAAAATCAAGCAGATCGGCAACATCATCAACGCCGCTCAGTTCAACGGCGTGAACCTGCTCGAAGGCACCGAAGATTTCAACATCCTCGCTTCGCTCGATCGCGGTTCGGACGGCACGGTTTCGGCCACCAACATTGCGATCAACCGTCAGGACCTGACCTCGAGCGCCGGTGTGTATGGTAACGGCGCAACGCTGGCCGGCAACATCACGTCTTCCGCAGCTTCGGTCGACAGCGCCGGCACCGCAAACGCCCTGACGCTGACCTTCGCAGGCACGGCCACCAACAACTTCGCCCTGAACGTCAACGGCTCGAGCATCTCGGTTGCCTTCGACACGGACGCAGCGACGACGGCCACGAACATTCGCTCTGCCATCAACCAGCTCGGTCTCACGGGAATCACGGCTGGCGGCAGCGGCGCTGCAATCGAACTCACCAACACCAACTCGTTCGAAGCTTTCGACGTGACCTGGGATACGAACGGCGCCAACACGATCGCGATCACCAACGCTGGCGATACGTCCGAGAACGCTGCAGCTGCAGCCGGCTCGGGTAGCGCCACCCTGGTCTACCGCGCCGAGGAAGTGGCACTTTCGAACTCTGCAAAAGTCAACGAGGGTGACAGCTACCGCGTCGCCGTCAATGGCAACAACTACGACTACATCGCCGGCAAAGGCGAGACGATGGAAGACGTTGCCCGCGGCTTGAAAACCGCTGTGGACGGCGGCGGCGAAACCGGCGTCTCGACCAAGGTTTCTCTGGATGGCGGCCAATGGAAAGTGCTCGTCGACTATGACGGCACCGACACGACGGCCGGCGCAACGATGACCCTGGCCGACGCTGGCCAGGCCGATGGTACCGCTTCGGGCGGCCTGTTCGGTCTCGACAACATCGATGTGTCGTCCAAAGCCGGCGCAACCGCTGCCCTCACGAACGTCGAAACACTTCTCGCCAACACGATCGGCGCAGCGTCCAAGTTCGGTTCGGCCCAGAAGCAGATCGAATCGCAGGGCATGTTCGTCCAGTCGCTGGTTGACTCGCTCACCACCGGTATCGGCGCGATGGTCGACGCTGACATGGAAGCGGCATCTGCCAAGCTGCAGGCCCTTCAGGTTCAGCAGCAGCTGGGTGTCCAGTCGCTCTCGATCGCAAACCAGGCGCCGCAATCGCTGCTGTCGCTCTTCCGCTAAGGCGGACTGACATTCCGGGTACGGTTGTATCCGGGCACTGAATTACTCAACCATCCCGGGCGCTTTTGGCGCCCGGGATAACTCATGACAGACCCAGGAGGGGAACGTGCAGGCTTTGGCATATAGGGCCTACGGCCAGGTGACGCAGAGGACTGCGACCGGTCGATCACTCGAATGCGCATTGATAGAACAGATTACGCAGGCCTTGCAGGCCGTCCATGATGATGGCGGCGCAGATCCCGCCGAGTGGGGCGATGCTTTGTACCGCAACCTGCAGATGTGGACCATCTTCTCGACAGATCTGATGAGCGCCGAAAACGGGCTTCCTCAGGAGACCAAAGCAGGTCTTCTGTCTCTTTCCGACTTTGTTCGGCGCACCAGCCTGCAGGTCCTCGGGGGATCCGAGGGGATCCTGAACCTCATCGAGGTCAACCGGACGATCATGGCCGGGCTTGTAGGCTCGCCGGCGATGGCCGGGCAGGAGGAGATCTGATGTCGGGACTCGTACTCAAGATTGCTCCGGGCGAACGGTTCATCGTCAATGGCGCGTTGCTCGAAAATGGCGACAAGCCCGCGCGCATTCGTATCTCGGAGGCAAATGTCCGTGTACTGCGCTGCCGCGATGCACTTCGTCCCGAAGACGTCGATACGCCGGTGAAGCGCATCTATTATGCGATCCAGCTTCTGATCACGGGAGACCTGGACGCCGCCGAGACGACGCCGGCGATCGATGCCGAATGCTGTGCTCTGCTCGACATCTTCCGGCCGATTGACGCCGAGTTGATCCCCACGCTTCGGTCGATGGTGGCGCGCGGAAACCACTATTCCGCGCTTTGCCACCTGCGTCAGGTGTTGGCGATCGAAGCCCAGTTGCTGGCGCGCCGCAGTCCGGCCGTGAGCGACGAAATCTCGGCCAAAGTCGCCTAGGCCATGTTCCAGCCCGTCATCCCCTTAACCGGCAATGGCGGGTGGAAGTTTCTTCAGTCCACCTATGACCGGCAACTGCAAAGCCACTCTGATTCGCCGCAGATCAAGTCCGACCGTGCCTATCTGATGGAGAAGTTCTCCAAGCCGGTGGAGCTGGACGCTCTCCTCAAGGACAACCGCCTGCTGCGGGTGGCGATGACGGCGTTCGATCTCGGCGGAGAGGAGTGGAAGCGCGGGTTCATCAGCAAGGCGCTGACCGAAGCCGCAGATCCGGAAAGCACATTCCTCGCGCGCCTCAACAATGCGCAGTACACGGCTTTCGCGAAAGCCTTCACGCCCGTGGACGGAAAGATATCGATCGAACCGGAAGCGCTGGAGGCGATCGGGGACGCCTTTGAGGCGGCCTCTTTCGAAACAGCGGTCGGTGAGGTCGATGATTCGATGCGCCTTGCCCTGAACTACCAGTCGGACATCTCGCGCGTGATCGGGGAGGGGTCCAGTGAAGAGGCCATGCTCTACCGGATTCTCGGGGATGTCCCGGTGCGGACGGTTCTGGAAACGGCGACCGGCTTGCCGACCAGCATCCGGGCCCTCTCGGTCGAGCAGCAGGCGGAGATGCTCAAAGGGGCTCTGCAGCGGAGCTTCGGCATCAATGATGTCAAGGAACTGGCCACCGAAGGCAAGGTCGAGAAGGTGATCCAGCGGTTTCACGCCTTGCAGTCGATTTCCGAGGGCGCCTCGACCTATTCTTCGGCGTCCAACGCGCTCACGCTGCTGAATGGCGGCGCTGGCCTTGGCGGTCAGGGCGGTATCAACCTGCTTCTCAGCGGTCTCTGATCAGCGCTTTGCGGGCGCGGTTTTGACTACAATCGGGGCGGGCGGGGCCTTTACGCTCAGGATTTCGCGAAGTTCGTGGAACGATCCCTCGATGCCTTCGGCCTTGCGTGTTGCCACAAAATTGTCGAGCGCCGGAAACAGCGCAATCGCGCGGTCCGAGTTCAGGTCCTTGCCAAACTCGTAGAGGTTGGCGCGCAGCATCGGCGCGACCTCCTCGTAGAGCGCAATCATCCGGCGATACTCGCGCAGCAGGTCATTCTCTTCCGCCGTCGCGGCCTGCGGCAGGCAGCGCGACACACTGCGCAGCACGTCAATCGCCGGGAAGCGGCCGCGTTCGGCAATCGGGCGCGCGAGAATGATATGTCCGTCGAGCATCCCCCGGATCATGTCTGCGACGGGTTCTTCAAGGTCTGATCCGGCGACGAGTACCGAGAATACGGCCGTGATGTCGCCCTTGCCCTCGGTGCCGGGGCCGGCG